>NZ_JBHTHG010000118.1:265311-266466 GCF_042676365.1 Bacillus sp. CGMCC 1.60114 | reverse complement strand
GCTTGAAGTGGGGGTTTCTAACGTTTCGACCTAACGGACGATTAACGTCAGTGGAGTTAACACACTAGCGAGCTGTTTCACGCCTAACCCCTCTATCCCGTTTGCCCATGCATTCGGGACTACTTTTCGTAAAATATTAGCCGCAGCATTTACGTCTGCGTTGATTTCGATTCCTTTTGCAGAACGATACATACCACGCTTCATTCGTTTTCCTGAAAACGTTGCACTTTGGTCATTTGCTCCATACGTTGGAATAAAGTCATGATCTAGAAAACTTGCTTTTGATGTGTAAGATTCCTCGGTTACAAAAACTTGAATGCCTACTGCATTTGCTTTGTATGTAATCATTTGAATCAATACACGATGCGAGATATGGTAAAACGTTTGGTTATTTTTCTTTCCCATATTCGTTTCTTGCTTCCAACTTTTGTTTTGACCAATAACGATTTTGCAAACTTCCTCTTCTTGAGCTAGTTTTACAATATGATGACTAGCTTTATGGAAGATGTCCTTTATTTTCAGGTAACGCTTTTGGTGAAGTTTTTCTATTCTTTTAGAAGTAAAAGGTCCTTCCTTTGTTTGTTTACCTTTCCTGAGAACACTTGTAAAATGGCTCTTCATTTTATTGTAATATTGATTTATGCTTTTGACATGTTTGCCCTTAACAAGTACAGGTTTCATACCTGTGTTTGTTACAATGGTTGCAAGGTTATCAATACCTAAATCAATACTCATATAACGACCATTCTCTTCAACGGATTGTTGTTCTGAAGGAACATCTATCACCAATTCCACTACATATTCATTGTATTTGGGAATGACACGAACTTGTTTCAGCTTCCCTTCAGTAAACCCTAATTTTCCAATGTTTAATTGCAATTTTGTCTTTGGAAACTTTAAAAACTTATCATTTTTAATGACACAATCTTGATTTGTATACAGAATCTCTTTTTCATAAGAACGAATATATTTTGGAATTCTAGGTCTTCCAGTATATTTATTTGGATTCTTTTTATAATCTTTTAAACTAGCAAAAAAAGACTTCCAATTTTGGAATACATTTTTCATGATGAATTGACTAGATTGCGTAGGCAAAGCACGATAATCATTCTGAATCATCACTTTAAATAATGCATCCAGAAAATGATAATCTAT
>NZ_JBHTHG010000118.1:117512-265301 GCF_042676365.1 Bacillus sp. CGMCC 1.60114 | reverse complement strand
TCTGAAAACAAATTACATTTCACTTCTTTTTGTTTTTCTTTTGGTTTTGTTTTCTCTTTTTCCAATTTCTTTTGATAGGCAAGAAGTTGTGTATCATTCATCTTATCAATGTTTTTGGAAATCATATCTAAAACTTCTTTTTGTAAAGGTTGCAGCTCCTTATCTTGTGTCAAACCTGTATACACTTGTCGTATATAAAAGTTTGTCGTGTTGTACATATTCTTAGCATTTTGGCAAGATTCTTGAAAATAAGAATACATACGATGCCCTTTTTTAATCCAAATCTGAAGAGTTTTATAATTTGTTTGATTTTCCATTGTCATTTTTCACCTCCTTGTTAAGGATATTATACCAAAACAAGAACGTATGTTCCTTTTATTTTTGAACATAAAATATTTTTTTCGATTCACCTCACCACCTTCACATATGTTTAGAGGTGGGAGTCCTCTCGAAAGGTATGATAGAAAACAGTCCCCGATAAAACTTCATAGATTCCTCTAAGTTTGCTACCCAAAACTCAATATGATGAATACCAGGTTCAAACGTTTTCTCTGGCATATTCCCCTTGCTCCCTTTCCCACTTCATACTATTTTGAATTCACAACACTTACAATTTCTTTTGGCACATTCACAATATAATTCGGAGATTCATCCTGTACCGTTTCTATCACATCATAGCCCCAGCTTACCCAAATTACTTCTACTCCAATTTTTTTGCAAGATACAATATCCCGTAGCTCATCTCCAACATAAATCACATCGGAATTTTGTAGTTTATTTGCTTTTAAAAATTTCTTTATCACTTTGTCTTTTCCAAAAATATTATTAGAGCAAAAAACATCATGAATAAAATCAATTTCATTATGACGTAAAAACTCTCGAATGTGCTCCTCAGCATTCGATGATACAATAACAATTTTATATCCGCTCTGTTTCAAAATCTGCAACACATCGCTTATTCCATCGAACAAAGTAAGCTTTTGAATGGATGGTTGATATAACTTATAAAACTCTAACGCTAACATTGGAATTTTATACATCGGTACATGAAGCAATTTACATCTTTCTGGAATTGATAATTTCCGGAGCTCTTCAACATCCTCTTCTGTTACCTTTTTAAAACGATGCTTCTCTGCCATTTCATTGAAAATAGGGATAAAGATATCTTTAGAATCTACTAACGTACCATCAAAATCAAAAATAATATATTTATTCATTACCAATGCTCCTTGTTATCATTATTTTTATATTCCTTATACATATGAATTCTTTTTCAAATTAACATTACCTTTTATTTACTTTTTCTTCATCTTCAAAAAAAAGAACAAGGCATAAATCCTTGTTCTTCTTTTCTTATGAAAGCCATTGCGGCGGTGTATTCGTATTCCAATAAATATCACCAAGCTCATGATGTGCTGTAAAGTCATCATCATAACGGTGGTAATGAAAATTAAAATAATAACCATCTTGCGGCGGGTGATCTCGTCTGACGTGAAATCGAAGTAAATCATCGCCAGTTTTTGTATCATAAACATGAAAAATTTTTTCATGGTTTCCACCCGCTGGCTTTTGCGAAATAGCTAAAGACTGTAATGAATCTTCTGGTGTAGTCTTTGAAAGTTCTGCTATTGCCACCTCTATTTTCGGTAATATCACATCTTTAAACTCATCACCAATAACTGGGCCAATTTTCGATCCGAATTTCTCCATTGATTGCCGTTCTGCTTCTTGCATCGCATAAGAGAGAAATACTTCTGAACTTATCTCGTTTTGCTTTTCATCCAATGTATACGACGTTTGCTCTAACTTTTGCTGTCTTGTTGGCTTGTCCGCTTTTGCATTGTCAAGTAGCACAGAAGGAGGTGTTACTAATCCAAATGTAAATACAGTAATTAACGTGACGAGCGTCTTTTTCATCCAATTTGGCATTTGCATACCTCCCCTTCTTTGCTTATGTTTTTATAACTGTTGCTCCCATTATACAAAATGATGCCAATTTTTGCACTTTAGAAATTTATTAACGTTAACATTATTTATAATGATTTGAATATGGAATAGTAAGATTTCATATAATAAGTATTATTCCTTGATTTTACTAGGAGGTTTTCCTTTTGAATCTTGACCTTCTCTTTTCAGGTGTAAGCATTTGTATTCTCATATATTTTATGTATGTATCCATTACAGATTAACAAGAAAGAGCCTTTAAGCTCTTTTTTGTTAGAAATAAAATTTAACGAATCTGGCTCTTTCGGGCTGTTATCTCCCGTCTATCTTCTTTGATTGCTCAAAACCTTGAGGCTGGAGCCTTATTGCTCGTTTTTGAGGAATAAATAAAATCCACACTGTTATTACAATCACAATTCCTGCACAAATTCCAGCAGCCGCAGCATAAAATTGCGCTAGTACAACAATACCGTATACAAATAAAGCTGGTATAAGCAAATATCCCTTCGCCTTCTGTGAAAGCCATAGTTTCTTTCCTTCTGAACAATATAACTGTAAAAATAGTTTTCCAGAGAAAACTTTCCATACGTCACTTGAATAACGAAATATTGCAAATAACGCAAACAAAATAACGATTGCAGCAATCCACCATGGTGCAAACCAAATAGTATTTGCACTAACAAAGACGATGCGAATGTAAAAACCGCCTGCATCACCCGAACGAAAATATTCCTTTAAAAAAGCTTCAATGATTCTAGAATCATTGCTATTTCCTATCAATATACGTTTAGAACGCGGAAATAGCCACGGTTTTGCTGCATTTGTAGGTTTTTGTACTTGGCCTCCAAGTGTCATAATTTGCGTTGTCCATCTCATTTCTTCTCCTTTTTCTTTTTCAATTTCTTTAAAGAAGAAGCGATGGTAATTCATTTTTTCTTTTACTAAGAAAAAACTTATGATTAAGAGAAGTAAAAAGAAAAAAAACGTATAAAAAGACTGTTGTAGTATATATCCAAATGTTATACCTACATATACAATCCCTACAAAAAAGAGAATATTTTTTATGATCATTACTTGCCACTGCTTATGAAATCGAACATCAATATAACGTTGCAACAGGGCAAACGTGAAACGAAAACAAATCAAAAATACAAAACAGAAAAAAGCTTGCACACCAGTTCCGTTCAAATTTTTCAAAAGGATTGGTAGACATAGAATGATTATAAGTGCACTTGTAAAGCAAATACGGCAAAAAGAATAAATCATCCCATATTTCATCATTTGTTTTATATGATTTGGAAATTGAATTAAAAATAAACTGTCTGCTTGTTCTAAGAATGAGCGTACACTTCTTGAAAATGTCGCTACATAAAACACAAGAAATCCGGCAGAGCAATATAATACATCTTCAGATGTTAATCCATGCTTCCAAAGTGAAACATAATAGATCCAGCTAAAGACAAGCGCGGGAACAATTAAGTATAATGCAATCGTCCAATCGACAACAGAGCGCACGGCTTTCCACTTTCGTTTTACCTCATGAAACAACCTTTTATAAAATAGTTTTCTAATCATGTTGTTCCCGCCTTACAATCACATCAAAACAATCTAACAATGTGCCTTCTGGCATGTTAGCAAGCGTTTGAATACTATGTAAATCTCCATTTGCAAATAAAGTTCCTTCTGAAATTAATAAGAAACGCTCACATATTCTTTCTGCTGTATCTAGTACATGTGTACACAATAAAATGCCAGCACCACGTTCCTTTTCTTTATATAAAAAATTGAGGAAATCACGAGTTGCTGTTGGATCCAAACCAATAAACGGCTCATCAATAATATAAAAGTCTGGCTCTGTTAAAAAAGCTAAAATAAGCATCGACTTTTGTTTCATTCCTTTTGAAAACTTCGATAAATACTCATGCTTATGCTTGTCCATTCGAAATGTACGTAACAACTCTTCCGCTTGCATTTCCCAGCTTCCTGATTCAACATCCCTGGCAGCCATTAATAGTTCAATATGTTCCCACAATGTTAAGTAATCATAATACGTCGGATGTTCAGGTACATATGCATACGGATTCTTTTTATCTCCAAACGAAACTTCTCCGTCCATATGCGCCAATAATCCAAGAATCGATTTTATTGTTGTACTCTTCCCTGCTCCGTTTGCACCAATTAAAGCAACAAGCTCGCCTTGTTCAATTGAAAAAGCAATATTATGTATCGTTTTCTCTCCAGCTTCGTATCCAGCCGATTTTATATTAACTTGCAGCAAAGATATCCCTCTCTCTATATAAAATTACAAAAAATCCCTATGAAAATAATAACATATTTTTCAATAAAAATACTTTTCAAACTTCAACATAGCAAAGATGCAATTCATATGCAGGAAAACAATGTTAATAGCAGAATACTTTATACTCTGAATTCAAAATATTTTTTGTTATTTCATATACACCTTTTTATAAAACATTTCTAACAAACGACGAGAAAGGACATATACTATGACGAACAAACGAAACATCGAAGCTATTTTCGTCGACCGTGACGGTACAATCGGCGGCGATACGACGATTCATTACCCTGGGGAATTTCAGTTATTTCCATTTACTAAGACGGCTCTAGATAAACTAAAAGAACAAAATATACAATTATTTTCTTTTACAAACCAACCTGGTATAGCTGATAGCAAAGCAACAAAGGAAGACTTTATTGAGGAATTAACAGCATTCGGTTTTGACGACATATATCTTTGTCCACACAGGCACAGTGATGGCTGTACATGTCGTAAACCTGAAACAGGAATGCTTCTTCAAGCAGCGAAAAAACATCATCTCGATTTAACAAAATGTGTTGTAATCGGTGATCGCTGGAGTGATATCGTTGCAGGTATAAAAGTCGGCGCAACAACGATTTTAGTACAAACAGGTGCTGGATATGACGCTCTGCATACATATCGTCATAAATGGGCGAACATGGAAGCTAATTATATTGCAGAAAATTTAGAGGACGCTGTTTCTTGGCTCTTTACACATCCTATATCAAAATAAAAACAGCAATGCCATTTAAAACGGCATTGCTGTTTAAATACTCTATTCGCCCTTGCATACCTCAACGATGAAAATACTAAAACTATTTCTCTATGAAAAGCTTGTCCGTACATATTCATATGTTATGAGACTAAATCATTATATGCTTGGTTATGTATCACTAGTTATATATGGATTTTTACAAATTTAATTCATAATGAAAATAACGACTATCTCTTATATAACCGTTTTCTGCATATAAACGCTGCGCTGTTACATTATCAACCTCAGTTTGAAGTTTTAGCCCTTTTGCGCCTGTCTCCAATGCAAATTGCTCCGCTGCTTTTAGCAGTTGTTTCCCTACCCCAGATCCTCTCACATCTTTTTGCACAAATAAATCATTTAATATCCACAACTCTTTCATAGAAATAGAAGAAAAAGAAGGATATAACTGCGTAAACCCTACGTATTTCCCATCTTCTACTGCTACAAAAATAATTGATTCTTTTTGCTCTAAACGTTCACGTAAAAATTGTTCCGCTTCTTCTATATTAGAATCTTGTCTATAAAACATACGATACTCATTAAATAATGTTGCTACTCCTTGTAAGTCTTCCATAGATGCTTGATATATTTTCACTTCTCTTCGCTTCCTTTCCAATAGTTCTTCATTAAATCCGTTGCCCAATCTGGCTGCTTGATTTCTTCTCTTGGCAAAAACTCTTTCATAACTGGCTTCATATCTAAAATAGGGGTACCATCAATCGCATCTAACCCTTGCACAACTAATTTCTTTCCTTCTCTACGTGCTACTTTTACAATCGTAGCACCTAATTTATTCGGACGATTTTTCCCTCGCTGTGCAAAAATACCAACTTTCGGATACTCTTCATTATTACGAGGATGTCTTGCCGTGTACTGAATGTTGTCATCTGTTACTCTATCAAAATAAAAAATAACTTCGATATGTGAAAATTGTTCAATCCCTTGTAAACTCTCTTCTGTATATGAATCCGTCAATTCAATAACAGACTCGATTTCTCCCCACAAATCATCTTCCACAGCAATTCGTTCATTATGTACAAAAGCGATCGGTTGTAACGAAAACATCGTATCCCCCTCTCAGTGTAACCCCTTACATTATAATATATTTTCTGAATACTTTCCAGGAATAATACACTAGTTTACATAATAATATTATGTAAAAAAGAAGAGGGAGCACATAACTCTCTCTTCTTTCTGAATATTATACAAGACCTGTTAAACTATACGTGCCAATTACAACAAATACCGCTACAGTTTTAATAATTGTAAGTGCAAAAATATCCCGATACGATTGTTTATGAGTTAATCCCGTTACTGCAAGCAACGTAATAACGGCCCCATTATGCGGTAATGTGTCCATACCACCTGATGCCATTGCAATAATACGATGCATAACTTCTAATGGAATATGAAATTGTTCTGCAGCTGCAATATATTTATCAGACATTGCACTTAATGCAATTCCCATTCCCCCGGAAGCCGATCCTGTTATACCTGCAAGTACATTTGTCGTAACCGCCCCATTAACAAGCGGATTCGTAAAAGTTGTTGAAATACTATCACGAATTACACCAAATCCTGGAAGCGCTGCGATTACGCCACCAAATCCATATTCTGCACCTGTATTCATTGCTGCTAGTAATGCTCCGCCAATACTTGCATTTAACCCAGTTTGAAAATCTACAAATACACGCTTCCAATTTAAAAGAATTGTTGTTACGATGCCAATTACAAGTGCTAATTCTACTGACCACACGCCAAGTACTCCAGACAATTCTACTTTCCCAAAACTTTTTAAACCAATAGCTGCAAAATCAAAACCATTTGGATACCATTTTGGAATAGCAATTGTAAAAAATTTGTTCATCACACCTACTAAAATAAGCGGAACGAAGGCAAGCACTTGACGAAGTGGTGTAATATCAACCGTTTGGATTGACGGTCTTACGTTTTGTTCCGCTTCGATGGATGCTGCCATTTCAGCATTTCCATCTTTAAATCCATAAAACCCTTCGCCTTGCGCTTCTGCTTTACGACGGCGCCTTTCCAAATACACCATACCGACTATGAAAACAAAAATAGCTCCTGTAATTCCTAAGAAAGGACCGGCATAAATATCTGTCTTGAAAAATGTTGTCGGAATAACATTTTGAATTTGTGGAGTTCCTGGAAGTGCATCCATTGTAAAGGTAAGAACCCCAAGCGCAATTGTACCAGGAATCAGACGTTTAGGAATATTTGCCTCGCGAAACAAATTAGCTGCAAACGGAAATATAGCAAATGCCACAACAAATACACTGACACCACTATATGTTAAAATAGCTCCCATTAATACAATTGCAAGTATCGTTCGTTTCACACCAACAATTTGAATAATTGTTTTTGCGATAGACTCTGCGATTCCCGACATCTCGACTACTTTTCCAAAAATCGCTCCTAGTAAAAATACAGGGAAATATAATTTTATAAAGCCAACCATTTTCTCCATAAAAATATTTGAGAAAAAAGGCAAAACGTAAGTCGGCTCTGTTAACAAAACCGCAAACAAAGCACAAATCGGGGCAAATAAAATGACAGAAAATCCACGATATGCTACAAACATCAACATACTTAATGCTAATAAGATAATCACTAATTCCATATGTTCCTCCTTTCTAATTTCCAAGGAAATATTTATAGAATTTTCAGTTTATTTAAGATAAATTGATTTTATTCCTTTGCAATTTCCTCGTAATCTACAAAGCTATAATCATAGCAAATTCGATATAATTCAATCACTTCTTCATACGAAGGAATACGAGGATTGTTACTGGGACTTCCACTTGTAAGTGCATCTTTCGCCATCTTTGCAATAACTATTTCAAATTCATCCTTATCTATTCCATACTCTTTCATATTTGGAATACATAAATCTGTACAAAGATGCTTCATTTCATTGACAGCAATATTTGCAAAACTTCCATTTGATAACGCTTTCAAATCTGGTCTAATCTTACGTCCAATATCCGAAAGACGTGTCACTGTATAATCTTTCGTAAACTCTAATACTGCTGGTAGGAGCATCGCATTTGATAGACCATGAGGAACATGAAACATTGCTCCAATAGGACGGGACATTCCATGAACTAATGTTACAGATGCATTTGTAAAAGCAATTCCTGCTTGCATTGAAGCGAGCATCATTTGCTCTCGAGCCTCTATATTTTGGCCATCTTCATAAGCGATACGGAGATATTTCATAATCTTTTCAATTGCTGAAAGTGCAAATATATCAGTAAGAGGTTGTGAAAATCGTGAAATATATGCCTCTATCGCATGACATAACGCATCTATTCCTGTTGCAGCTGTTACATGAGGCGGTGTAGATATCGTTAATAATGGGTCCACAATAGCTACTTGAGGTATAAAACTCGGGTGCTTAATCATCATTTTTACATCTGTGCTTGTATTTGTAATAACGGTCGCACTCGTAACTTCAGATCCTGTACCGGCAGTCGTTGGAATAACAATAAGAGCTAGAGGGACCTTTGTTATCGGATATTGATTACCAGCGTATTCTCTAATATTCCCTCCGTTTGTTGCGATAACAGCAACGGCCTTTGCAACATCAATACAACTTCCTCCGCCAAGTCCTATAACAAGATCGCATTCATTCTCATTACAGATAGCTAACGCTTTTACTACGTGCTCATCTGTCGGCTCAGTATTCACATCAACAAAAGTTACAACTTCTATTTTTCTAGCCGTTAACATTTTCCTACACCTGTCTACATAGCCAAGCTCATTCATAATAGAATCGCTTATTATCAATGCTTTCTTGCCATACTGAATTGCCTTTTCTCCTAGTTTTTCTAACGCATTTGTTCCATATAAGACTGTCTCAGGTACTCTAAATTCTGAAATTCCTTGCAAATATACCCCTCCTTCTTTTTTCATCCGTATACTAGCTACGCTAGAAATAACAGTTTACATAACAAGCTACTTTTACAATTCCACTTCGCAACTAAAATTCCTCTTTTAAATGCCAAATATAGTCATTTTTTATAACATCTGTATACAAAAAAAGACAAGGTGACCACCTTGTCTTTCCAAACAAATTTTATCGATCTATTTTTTCTAATACATAAACACACTTCTTTATATTTTCTACTTCTTCAATAATATGAGTAGCTCCCGCTGCCACTAGTTCTTCTTTACTACCATATCCATACATTACTCCAATAGAATCAATTCCAACTTGCTGCGCTCCAATTATATCATGCTCTCGATCGCCTACCATAACCACATGACCTTTCTCTAAATCATGATATGTATGTAAAATATGCTGAATAATGTCCGTTTTTGCAATACGTGTCCCATCTAAATTACTACCGACAATCTCTTCAAAATAATGCGCAAGATGGAAGTGTTCCAAAATTTGTTTTGCAAATATAGTCGGTTTAGATGTTGCCACAAATAAGCGTTTACCTGCATTCTTTAAATCTTGTAAAACATTAGGAATCTGTTCGTATACGTGATTCTCAAACATCCCCTTATCTTGAAAATATTCACGATAATATGTTACTGCTTCGGTTACTTGTTTTTCATTCATTCTATATATACTAGCAAACGAATATTGAATTGGCGGACCGATAAAAGAAAGTAATTTTTTATCATCTTGTTCATCAATCCCCATTTTTCTCAGGGCATATATGACCGAATTTACAATCCCTTCTTTCGGATCTGTTAATGTGCCATCTAAATCGAATAAAAAAGTTGTATACATTTATTCCCCTCCGCTCACTTTACTTTATATGATATGAACCAAAAACATGTATTCATATGAATCTCTAAATCAGTTGCAAATGGTTCGAAAATAGCTGTAAGTTCTTCCTTCGAATAATAATTTTTTATAATTTCATATTGCTGGCCATCTGCTAATGAACGGATTTTATATGTATTTTCATCATTAATCTTAGAAATAAGTGTTCCGCCAATTCCTTCGTTATACATATTATCTGCCATACATACAATAGATCCTTTTTCTAAAACTGCATGAAATTGTTCTAAAAAAGAGAAAATATTTTCTTTCGGTATATGGGAAAGCCAAAAGTTTGCATAAGCCCCATCGAATGTTTTTGTTAATTGATTCAATTTATAGGCATTCCCCTGTACAAAGGAAACTTTAGATGATAAAAGCTGTTTTTCTTTCGCTATAGTAAGTACTTCTTCCGAGTAATCAATCGCAGTAATGTGCTGAGCTGTTCCAGCAACATATTGTGTCCAATATCCTGTACCACAAGCAACTTCGAGTACAGTCTTCCCCGTAAACTTTTCTTTCAAAACATCTTGTATTTGTAACAGTTCTGCCTGTCTAATAGGGTCTTCTCGAAAATATACCTCTTCATAAATTCTCGCTCGATTACTGTAATATGTTTTCATTGCCCTCCCCCTTATCATTCCAGCCACAATCTTTACCATTTTACAAAACAATCATTCAAATGTAAATATTCCGATAATAAACAAACCACAAGTTACCATCTAACAAAAAATTAATATGTACAAAATTTTTCTTATCATGTATGATTAGATTTATTTTCCAATTTGTAATAGATGGTGAATACATATGACGACAAAATTAATTTTCATTATGCTTTTTACAATGATTATCCATGCTGTGGAAACGAGCTCCTATAGCATTCGCTTAGCTGGAGTTCGATTAAAAAAGATTACGGTAGCACTAGCAATCATAGGAATTGTATTACTTGTTTCCAGAACATCGAACCTTCTGCAAGCGGTTATGCTTGGTAGAATTGTAGACAGAGCTCGAGTACATGGTGATATCGATATGGAAGCTACAATACGCCTTATACTATTAGCAGCTTCCATAGGAACATTACTTGCACTATTTTTGTATCCAACGCTTACAAAATTATTTGGATATGTCATTCAGCAATTTGAAATAGAAGGATCATTCATCCGGATGATGAAAACAAATAATGTGCAAAAACTGCGCTATACAAAAAAATATATTAGATTTCCAAAACTAGAAATGATTCATCGTTTGCGAATTGGCGGTATTCCAAAACGTATTATGCTCATTAATATGATTGCAACAGCAATTTATACCGCTGGCGTACTTGCTGCCTTGTATGCTTCCGTATTAAATCCAACTTATGCTACTACTGCTACTACTGCATCTGGCCTTATTAATGGATTTGCTACCATTCTACTTACAGTATTGCTAGACCCGCGAATTGCCTTACTAACCGAACAAGCTCTCCAAAAAGAAAACGGAGCAGAAACAATGGGGAAGATGTATGGATGGTTAATGATTTCTAGATTTTTAGGAACATTACTTGCCCAAGTGCTTTTTGTACCAGGAGCTCATTGGATACTGTGGATTATTTCAATTACGAATTGAAAATAGCGTGGTAAAAAAGTTCTTATTATTTATGAGAACCTTTTTTATCACGCTATTTTTAACCTTTTATGTTCAGCACTTAAAACCCGCCGCGAATTGTTTTGTTTCTTTATTGATAAGAAATTACTATTTATAAGTTTTCCTACGGTCTTTTACATTCTTTTTCATGCCATCTTTTAATCCCCTTCTTACTACCTCTAAATATATGGTAATTTATCGAAGTTGTTTAATGTTTAAAACCACATACACATATAACCCCGTTTCGGTTTCAGAACGGGGTTATAAAATTGTTTAACTTTTGATACAGATTACTTCATTGCACTAAAAATATATAACAATAAAGTCTTTTAAATCTAAGGATTATTTAAGAATCGCGTCCATTTGTTTAGGAAAGGAAATCTTGAACATTGATTTAATATATCGACTTGGTTAAAAGCATACTAAAATGATGTTTTATAAACAAACCAATTGAGGATCTTATTCAGTTTAAGGAGTACTATTAGAATTTTTGACCAACCAAGGTTTTATTAATGACAGAACCGTTGCAGGTTGCATGGCTTTTATGTGATCCATGCCTTCTCCTTCCAAAATTTCTACATCCCATCCTAAGTGTTCTAGCACTTGTTTATTTTTTTGTATTGTACCGCCAATATCAACTGTTACACTTTCAAAGTTTTCTCCATAAATAATAGTGTCTTTTTCACCAGCAAACGCTAGCCTTGGAATAGCTAGTTTGTGTTGAATTTCTCGATCATCAAATTCCTTTAAATTCTCATATAACGTTACAAACTGTTTGGTTTGATTCGTGTTAATTTTCACTATTGTTTCAATTTAAAGGAATCACAGAGCTGATGAAATATATAAACTTTTACCAAGAAATGAACACTTAAAAAAGAGGTAAGCATCGGCTTGCCCCTTTTTCATTACTAATCAAAAATTATAGAATGATAACAGCTAACCTTCCTCAACAATCTGGCCCTTTAATGGAATAGTGTGACTAGAATTTTTAAACATCTTTATTGTAAATGTAACGATTTTATTTGTAATTAAACACCTTTTTTGTAAATAATCTCTCTCTGAATCTTTGGGTTTTGGAATCTTACTTTCCGTTAATGCGGGATAACTTCATTCATACTTTGCTCATCCAAGATGCAATACAACTTAAATTTTGTAAACTGGCATTACAAATTTACAGCAGTTTCCTCATAACAAATCCCCGGTTACACTAACCGGGGATTATTTCACTTTATATTACGGTACTAACCGGGTACAATCTCTTGGAAATGCACTTGCTTCGCGAACATTCGATAAGTTTAAAAATTTATATACAAGCCGTTCTAGCCCAATGGCAAATCCACCATGCGGCGGACAGCCGTATCGAAACGTATCAATATATGATTGGAAGTTTTCTACGTTTAATTCCTTTTCTCCGAAAGAACGAACTAACATATCATAATTATGGATGCGCTGCGCACCTGAAGTAATTTCTAATCCTTTATACAACAAATCAAAAGAATCTGTGACAGAAGCATTCTCTTTATTTGGCATCGTATACATTGGACGCGTCTCTTTCGGATAATGTGTAATAAAAACAAAATCACTGTTATATGTCTCTTTTACATACTTTCCAAGTAATTTTTCTCCTTCTGAATCCAAGTCACCTATTGGAGATTCTTTTCGATACTCTTTTTGTAAAATGCCTTGCGCTTCCGTAACCGTTAATTTTGGAATCTTTGTAATAACTGGTATGTCAATTTGAAGCAACTGTAATTCCTTTACACAATATTGCTGTACTTTTTCAAACATATACCGAAGTACATCCGTTTCAAGCTGCATCACTTCATAAAAATCTTCGATAAATGCGAGCTCTACGTCTAATGAAATATATTCGTTTAAATGGCGAGATGAATTGTGATGTTCAGCCCGGTACACCGGCGCCACTTCAAAAACACGTTCTAATCCACCTGCAACCATCATTTGCTTATAAAATTGTGGTGATTGTGCTAAATATGCTTCTTTCTCAAAATAATTAAGCTGAAATACGTTAGCTCCGCCTTCCGCTCCTTGTGAAACAATTTTCGGCGTAAAAATTCTTGTAAAACCATTTTGAAGTAAATATTCGCTAAAAGCATGGGCAAACATTGACTTAATTGTAAAAATAGCTTGCACTCGTTCATGTCGAAGTGACAACGGTCGTGAATGTAACATTTGATCTAAACCAACCTGGAGTTTCTTTTTATTCACTTCAAATGGAATTGGCTCCGTACTGTTTAAAAGTTGCACATCCTCAACTAGTAATTCTATTCCAAGTTCAGTTTTATTTGTCTCAATCACTTTCCCTGTAACTTGCACAACACTTTCTACTTCTACCTTATATCCAGCCCACTCTTTTTCAAGTACACATTGCATGACACCAGTTCGATCACGCAGTAATAAAAAGCTCACATTTCCTAGATGGCGAATTTTCTTCACCCATCCTTTTAACACAACTGTTTCTGTTTTATGCGGTGTACATTCGCTGATAAGCAACCGCTTTGTTTGTTGACTCATATATTCCGCCTCCTATTGTTAATTGTATGATTGTATGTTTATTATTATCGTTGTCATCATCATCCACGGCCGCTCACCTCCTTAAAAAAATACAAAAATCCGCCCCTATATAAGGGACGGATTTCACCGCGGTACCACCCAAATTGTCACATTGACCACTCTTCGCCTGATAACGGTAGGTGCCGTTTACTTTTACTAGTTGTTCACGTTCAAAATAACGCTCACAGGTGTCTTTCCATCACGCTGCACTGCAATCTTCTCAGCTCCCGATTGCTCTCTGTAGATCAGGTCACGATGTACTTTTCCTGCTCATCGCTTTTTATATTTACAGAATATTCTATCCTTCCAAACAACGAATTGCAAGTTGTTTTCTTTATTTTTTTAAATTATTTGAAAGGTTATTTCTCTAACTTCTTCAATTTATCCGATAGGATCTTGCTATAAGCTTTCCCGAAATTCATCAAATATACTGCTTTACATACTTTTTAATACGTATTAGATCTGGGTCCTCTTCCATTAATTCTGCAAAATAGCCGCTTTCATCTTCTTGCAGTACGCGCTCTAATTCACCAATCGCTTCTTCATTTCGATTTAATACAGCTAAATAGCAGGCTTTATTATATCGCGCATTTAAATGTGATTCATCCATCAATAACACGTCATTCATGAGCTGTAACGCTCCTTCTGTATCACCTTTTAAATGATGGGAAACACCAAGACCAATATATAGTTCATCCTCCTCTGGATGATGCTCTAATCCTTTTTCTAATATAGCAATTGCTTCTCGGTAACGCTCTTGATTATTGTAAAGAGCACCTAAATGTATAAAACTACCACTCATCATTGGAACATCCTCTATTAAAGCACGGAGAATATATTCTCCTTCTGCTTCTCTTTGTAAATTTAGTAATATCGTGCCTTGCAGCATTCGAATCGATGCGTCCATCGGTCTTTCTTGCAAAAAGTGCTCTGCTTCACGCAATGCCTCTTGCAGCATTCCCTCATTGTCATCTGCATGTTGTAAAAGTAGCATAATAAACTGATGTGCAACTTCATAATTCCAATGATTTTTCAACGACTTACGTAATGTTTCTATTGCCTCATCAATAAGATCGCCATTTACATAAAAGTGAGCAAATCGCTGTACCGCTGTAGAATTTTCTTGATTTAGGTGGATTGCCTTTTCATACAAATCAATAAGAGATGTAATAGAAAGTACATCCTGTGCACGTTTTCGAATACGGCGATATATTTTTTTGAAAAATGCTCCTGTTTGTTCTTCTTGCTCCATCTGTTCAATAAATTTTTGTTCAAGTGCAGAAGCTGCATACATAAACGCATAGCTTTTTTCTTCTTTTGATATGTCTAAATTTCCTAAACTATCACTTATACTTTTTCTTTGCTTTCGTAATTCTTCTATATACGTTACATACACTTCTTCATTGTGAACATTTTGCATAATAAGCTTCTCAATAACCTGTAAGCCATTCTTTTCATCCGAGGCAAGTAATATTTTCGCATAATGATGTAATATCTCTTCATGATTATTTTCCTTTGCCAGCGCCTGTTCTATATAAGCACGTTCTTGCTGGCCATTACCAGATGCCCCGTACACATATGCAAGGCTATTTAAACGCCATGACTCAGAAACAATCCCTTTCTTTTTGTTTAAAACCGTAATCAGTTCCTGTTGACGCTCAACTTTTACTGAAATATTCGCTAAATGTTCCATATTTACTAATAAAGGTGCATTTTTACAAGCTTCAAACATATGATGCTGTTCGTTCTCTAAATCTTCTTCAACATAGTAAATTTCAGCCAATTTTAAATGTGCCATTGCAAAAGTAGAATCTCGTTTCACGCATTGTAAATACGCTTTTTTTGCTTGTTTCCAGTCTTCCAATGTTTTATACACTTCTCCGAGCCTAAAATGCGGGAATGTATCTTCAGTGATCTGCGCCGCTTGCTCATACAGCTGAATAGCTTTCATATAATTTCCAGCCGATTCCTGTAAAATGCCTAAATAACATAAATAATCTATATTGCGATTATCTTTTTCAACTAAAGTACGTAAAAACGAAATCCCTCTTTGTAAAAATGGTGTATCTTCAAGCTGCGTTACATACATTTCTAGTGCATCCCGGAAATTATTTTGTATACAAACGATTCCTTCTTCCATGATCGTTAGAGCTGATTCAACTTCTTTTTGTTCTATGTTTTGATCCATAGCAGCGTTCCATAATATCTTTCCAGCATTAATAAGGAAGTCGCTATCTTCAGTAAACTGTTCTTTCAGTCTAAAAATATATTGTTTTCCTGTTTCATAGCTTTTTTGTTTCATATAAACTTCACTGATCCCTATATGACAGGATATTTCTTCCTCGTCATATTGAAGCCCGCCCTCATACATTTTCAGTGCTTTTTCATATTGCTCTCGTTCTAAATAAAAGTCACCTAATTTCGCATATAACGCAGCTGATTGGACATCATTTTGCATTCCTTCTAGTAAAACCTCTTCTGCTTTCCTTTCATCATCTAATTCTGCTTCATAAATATCAGCTAACATGATATATGGAAGCGGTAATTGCCGATCTAATTCCTTACCAACTTGAAGTCCGCGAATTGCCGATCTTATCTTTCCTAATTTATGAGCACACCGAGCACGCTCACACCAGACAAATCCGTCTTGTTTATACTGTTTTAACAACATAGTAAGCACTTCATATGCTTCTTCATCCCGACCTGCATCCATCAAAATAAGGGCATGATTAACAAAAACAAAACGATCTTCATGACGACCAGTTGCAATAGATGAATACTTTAGAGCCTGTTCTAAATCACCTAAATACATATATCCAATGGCCATATAACTCCAAGCTACGGGCTGATCAGAGTCTAGCTGAAGCGACGCACGAAAGTTAGCAACCATATCATCATAACGCGATTCATCGAATGCAATGCGTCCTTGCGTAAAATGATAGAATGGATTCGCAATTTTATGATTCACTTGCTCTAATACTGTATACGCTTGTTCCAGTTCTTCGATACGTACAAAACATTGCGCTGCATGAAGCTTAACATAATCAGATTTTGGATAAACATGTAAAGCACGCTTCGCACAGTTATATACAAACTCCTTTCCATCTTGTAAATCTAAATGCTTAATCGCATATAGCCATGTATATGGATTTTCTTTATGCTCGTGTAGAAGCCTTAATAAATTTTCCACATCGTCATGTTCAGCAAATTCCATTTGATCTGTTAATGAAAAGATGCGCCGGAAATACAAATCATCTTCTTCACATAATGAAGAAAGAAGCTCACTTTTCTCTTCAGGAACAATTGCGATAGATAAATAGTTTGTATTGACATGCTGCTCAACAAATTCTCCATATGTAACAAGTATGCGCTCTGCAAAATTTGGATCTTGAATATATAAAACCTGCAGCTGATCATTATAACCAGCTACTAATTGCACATGTGAAACATGATCTATATCAACACTAAGCAAAACTGGAACACCGGCATCGATAAATTTTTTATACATGTCAACTGTACCTACAAAGAAGCGACTTTTATAACCGATCGCTTCTACGTATTCTACTGTTTTTGACAACTTCGATCCTATCCCATCAAAAATATACTTAGCAATTTCATCTTGCGTTTTGCGATTTCCAAAAAGCTTCAATATCATTTCTATACTTGCAGGTACGCAATAGTTATCTTTCTGCACGACAGGTACAATAGGCAACATCACTTCTTTTTTCCCAGTAAAACGCAGGGCGTTGTGATAAGGAGAATCTTTTAAACTTTTCTCGTTTTCTAACAATGTTTGCAGAGTAGTCCAATCACCTATCATATAATAGAATTCCGCCCAAATTTGTGAGAAATACGGTTGATAATTATGAAATGGCAACAATTTTTGAACCTCACTTAAAACTTGGCTCAACTCATCATATGCTTTTTGATCATATAATCTTTTAATCTTTTCTAAATAAAAGAACGGAATTTGCGGAAATTTCTTCATCGCTTCCGTAATGATTTGTAATGATTCTTCATGTTCCCCTCTCATAGAATACAACTCAGCCAATAAATATGTTGACGTATCTGCGCATTCCTCACAATCCATTCCTTTTCGAAGTACTTCTTCTGCCTTTAGCCAATCCCCTTTAAATAAATAGAAGTAACCCCATTTATCAAAAATCGGAATCTCACTTAACTCTTCTGCTTTCTTCATATATGTATAAGCTTCCTCATAACGACGCATTTCAAGTATGCAGCGTGCCAATACGAAATATACCTTTGTAAGATGCTCTTTTTTAATAGCATTGCCTTCTTTTTGCAATGCCTCTCTTAACAAATCCTCTGCATCTAATGATTTTCGTTCATCAATTAAATCATCACAAAACCAAGTAAGCGTACGAAAACTGTTAAAACGCCGATGCGCATACCGCACTATAAATCTACTATAAGATGGCATTAAGCCTTCATCCAACAATTGAATAAGTGTATAAAAATCTTCTTCTGAAGAAATTTCTCCTAGCCATTTTTTCAGATACGAAAGGGATTTTTTTGCTCTTATTTCCTCAATTTCCTTTTGAATTTCCGATAAACCATTTAAAAATTCTTTCTTTTTTACATATACCCTTAATTTCTCAAAATCTCGCATCTTTTCACTCCAGTCTTTTTTCATAATTGTATATACTAGGTATAGAACTTACAATGTTTTTTCACATTTTCTTTAAAAGAAAAAACAGAGCGTACACTCTGTTTTTCTTCTCTTATATTTCGCTCGCTTGAAGATGAATCAATACCTGCTTATACCCTACTTGAATTTGTTCTGCTTGTTGCATCGATTCCTTGATGAATAATTGTTTCATTAGTAAGTTTTCTTGCAGTAATGTTTTATACTCTATAATTACATCCTGTAATTCCTCGTCACATTCAACTTCAATGTCTACTCGCAAATTTACTGGCAAATTCAGTTGTTTTCGATACTCCTGCACAGCGCGAATAAATTCTCTCGCCATTCCTTCCTGGAGCAATTCATCTGTTACGTTTGTGTCCAGCATAACGGTATATAATCCGTTCGTAGCATCTGCAAATCCTACTTTTGGCACTCTTTCAACAAACACTTCATCTAATGTGACAGTGACAGCTTCTCCAGACAGCAATTGACATGTTGCTTGTTCACTGTTTATAAACGCATTTACTTCTTCACTAGATAAGTTTTGCAACCAATTATTTACTGTATTGATTTGCTTTCCGAATCTCGGTCCCGCTTGTTTGAAGTTCAGTTTTAACTGATATGACATATACTCCGCTTCGCTATGTTCGATCGTCACTTCTTTCACGTTTAGCTCATCCATTACAATCTCTTTATAAGAATCCCAATCCATTTCTTGCTTCTTATGCTCAAATACAACAAGTTTTGCTAATGGCTGTTTTACTTTTAATGTATTTTGATTGCGAATACTGCGTCCGAGCTCCACTACTTGTAAAACAGCTGCCATCTCTGTTTCAAGCTGTACATCGATAAGTGTTTCTTCAAATGCTGGATAATCTGCTAAATGAACACTGCTTCCTTCCAAATTCGAATGAATATCCTCTGCCAAAAACGGCGTAAACGGCGCAAGCAACTTACTGATTGTAACAAGTACTTCATGAAGCGTGTCATATGCCGCTGCTTTTTCAGCATCCATACCAGATGCCCAAAAACGACTACGTGAACGTCTTACATACCAGTTACTTACCTCTTCAACTAATAATGCTATTTCACGAGCAGCCGTTGTAAATTGATATTCTTCTAAAGAACATCTTACTTTCTGAATCGTACTATGCAATCTTGATAATACCCATGCATCCAGCTTTGTTTTCTTTATGCTATACTTCTGTTTTGGATTGTATTCATCTAACTCTGCGTACAGTACATAAAAGCCATATACATTTAACAATGTATCTACTAGCTTCGATTTTGCTTCCTGTACAGTTCGTTCTGAAAATCGTTTCGGATTCCACGGTGCACTATCTACAAGAAGTGCCCAGCGCAAGGCATCTGCTCCAAATTTCTCTACTAAATCTACTGGGTCTAACGCATTCCCTTTACTTTTTGACATCTTTTGACCATTTTCATCTAACACATGTCCAAGTGATAATACACGCTTATATGGTGCTCTACCAGTGTACAGCGTAGACACCGCAAGTAAGCTATAAAACCAACCGCGCGTCTGATCAATTCCTTCAGCAATGACATCCGCTGGAAACTGTTCTTTAAATAACTCTTTATTTTCAAAAGGATAATGATACTGTGCGAACGGCATTGAGCCGCTATCAAACCAAACGTCAATAACTTCTGCCGTACGCTTCATCATTTCGTCGCATTTCGAACATTTTACTTTTACTTCATCTACATATGGCTTATGCAGTTCAATATTTTCATCTACAGCACTAGTTGTATAATTTCTTAACTCCTCAATGCTTTTCGGTGAAAATTGATGATTACACCCTTCGCACTCCCATACATTAAGCGGCGTACCCCAATATCGTTTTCGACTGATATTCCAATCAACCATATTTTCTAAAAAGTTCCCGAACCGTCCATGTTGAATATGCTCTGGGTGCCATGCTACTTCATCATTATTTTGTAAAAATTGCTCTTTTAGAGCAGTTGTTCGAATGAACCAACTTTCATTTGCGTAATAAAGTAGCGGTGAATCACAGCGCCAACAATGCGGATAACTATGCTCATATTTCTCCTTATGATAAAGAAGACCATGCTCAGCTAAATAGCGAACAATTTCAACATCACACTCTTTTACAAATTTTCCTTGTAAAAAAGGAACATCAGATGTGTATTCTCCTTTTTCATTCACAACATTTACAAATGATAAGCCTTGTTCTTGAACCACTTTATAATCATCTTCCCCGTAAGCAGGCGCAATATGCACAATCCCTGTACCGCTATGTGCAGTTACAAAGTCAGCACTCACAATACAATGACCATTTGTAACTTCTGCAAACTGAAATGGCGGTACATAAGAAAGTCCTGTCAACTCGCTTCCTTTGTGAACAGATAACACTTTATATTCTTGCTGAAGTACATCTTTCGCTAACTCTTTCGCAACAATATAAACATTATCTCCTTGCTGCGCTCGAACATATTCCATCTCTGGATGAACTGCTAACGCTACATTAGCCGGAAGCGTCCACGGAGTTGTTGTCCATCCGAGAACGTACTCGTTTTTCCGATCTGCAAGTTGAAATTTAACTGTTGCACTTAAATCCTTCACTGTTTTATATCCTTGCGCTACCTCATGTGAGCTTAATGATGTTTGACAGCTTGGGCAATAAGGAGAAACGCGGTGCCCTTTATATAGCAATCCTTTTTCATGAATTGTTCCAAGAATATGCCAAACGCTTTCGATATAAGAATTATCTAGCGTGATATACGGTGCATCCATGTCAACCCAGTAGCCGATACTCTCTGTAAATTCACGCCACTGCTTTTCATACGTAAATACACTTTCCTTACATTTTGCAAGAAATGCTTCTACACCGTACTTTTCAATATCATGTTTACCAGAAATACCAAGCTGTTTTTCAACTCCTAGTTCTACTGGTAATCCATGTGTATCCCAACCAGCCTTACGGAGCACTTTATATCCCGTCATCGTTTTATACCTTGCGACTAAATCCTTAATTGTCCGTCCTAGCGCATGACCGACATGCGGAAGACCATTCGCAGTCGGCGGTCCTTCATAAAATACGAAAGATTGTGCACCTTCACGATTTCGAATCGATTGCATAAAGGTATCCTGTTCATTCCATTGCTTACGAATTCGCGCTTCTCTCCTTACAGCTAACTCTTTCACATCTACCTTCTTCATCTACAATCACTCCTTATGAAATAATTAAAAGTACACAAAAAACCCGTCCCTATCATTAGGGACGGGTTTACCCGCGCTACCACCCTACTTCTATTGATTAACCGTTCAATCAATAGCACTCAGCAACGTACAATCATACGCGTTCCTTGTAACGGTAGACAACCGTTCGAACTTACTATGTTCAGTTCGACTCCTCGGAGATGATTTTCAAACATATACCGAACACCGGCTTTCAGCAAAGTACCGGCTCTCTGGGGAACAGTGATATATTTTACTCGTTCTCGTCATCAGATTTGTATACTTTTATTAACAGTTATTTTATTCCAATACAACATTAATTGTCAACTAATTCAGAATTTTTTCTTGAGCTATATTTAATTGTTACCTTTACTACCCTTTTTTATTCCGCACCTATTGGAACGTGACATGAATATCAGAATATCACATGGTTAAACTACTGAAAGAACTAAAACGTTTACTATCACGAAAACATTATACGATTCATACTTACAGTACTATATTTTAAAACGAAATGGTGGTGTTTTTATGGCAGATTTTTTAGAACCAATCGATTATGAAACAGGTACAGCAATTCAAACTTTTAACATCATCGAAACAAATGTTACTCTTGATGGATATGAAGTTCTATTGGATATTGATTTAGACAGTGGTTACGAATTAGAAAAAGTAAAAATGAAAATTACCTTTGAAGAATTAGCAGGATACGAAACAACTGATATTCATGAAGGAGTAAAATATGCTTTAGGATTTTTTCATGAATGATTGCACCGACATAAAAACCTTCAGTGTACTGAAGGTTTTTATGTAAAACTTAACATTGTCGTTTTAAACAAACAGGTTTCCCATTTTGCAAGTTTTAAACCGGCTTTATCGAATGCTTGGAATAGTATATTGTAGTTTATTCTTTTAAAATTTTTGTTGTTAGTTATACACTCTAGTAATTTGTCTTTGCCAATGTGCATGTAAAACATCCGATATTCCTCCTGCAATGTATTATACAACCAAAGCTGCTTCATTGACTTGCTTACACTCATGGCCTGACGTTGTTTCTTATCAAGAAAACTTATATATCTTTTCTTTACTTTCATATGCATGGATGAAACTCGTATACATTTCCGTTTGATACGAAAGTACATATCTATAACATCAAGATTGCCCGCTTCTTTTTGCTTAAGTACGAATGAAGCATTTTCACATGCTAATTGTTCTATCTCTTCAGCTGTAAAAAACAATGATGCTTCCCGTTTCACCGCGTTTGTACAATCTGCAGAGTGAAATAGATTAAATATCCCATTCATTGCTCCAAACGTACATCGTATCGTTCCTTTCTTTGCTTTTTCAGGCTTGAAGTTTCCCTTCCACTTTTTTTCAATCAGCTCGGAAACCGATTTGTACGGCGGTTGTGGTGTACCTTGAACCAACACACATAAACTTTCTCCTAAATTCAAGAATTCAGATTCTAATTCCCACCACCATTCAGAATACTCCTTATTTTCATCCCAATATAAACGCCGGCATAAATTCGGTGTAATCGTCACATATTTGCAGGCAAGAATTTGAAATCCTCTTTGCTCAAGAAACGACAGAATTTCTCGTTCTAAATTTAAGTATACTGCGTCTGGTTTGCATATTACGAACCCTAATTTGTCCCAATTCAATATCTATATCCCCCTTCCACCCTATGTAATACTATATGGAAGAAAAGGAAAGTTGCTTATGCGAACATAATAATGATTATGTTCATACATCCAATTTGAACTTTCAACAGTGGGAATTTTCTTCATCTCCCACTGTTGGAAAGCCCGCTCAATCGGACGCATGCCAGCAGTGTAAAATGACAATAAAGTTATTTAATTTTGAAACGTCAAACACGTATAATCCCATTTTGATTTTAAGATGAGGTTAAAATAAAGTTTTTTAAATTTCGATGTAAAATACTTCACTGCACTTAAAAATATAACAATGAATTCATTTAAATCTAAGTGTTATAGAAAGAAGGAAATAAATAGTCATTCCTTCTTCCATTCAAGGGCTGGATTTGTGAAACAATGTGTTTATAGAAGATGCAGATTAACATTAAAAAACCCCTCACAGTTAGTTAACTATGAAGGGCTTTTTAATTATATAATGTTGACTAATTCTTTGGAGAAGACTTTTTATTCAATGCTAATAATAAAATCATTCCAATAATACAAGTTGTACCAACCCATTGAAAAAATCCAAAAGGTTCTTTTAACCAAAAGACTGTTGTTAAAACAGCTGCTAGTGGTTCTAAACTACCTAAAAGGCTTGTTTCTTTAGGTGAAAGACTTTGTAAACTTTCTATATAAAACCAGAACGCAAGCATTGTACCGAATATTATAACGAATACTACGTATAAATAGGCTTCTACTGATAAATTTGTAGAGTCCATTTGCCAAGGTGGATGAATAAAACTTAATGCAAAACCACTGATAATCATAGCCCAGCCAACAACGACAAGGGAATCATATTGCTTCAGTAAAGGAACTGCATATAAGGTGTAAAATGCTAACGCTAGTCCAGATAAAACACCCCAAACTATTGCAGATGTCTGCACAGATAGTTGAGAGATTGATCCATTGGTTAATAAGAAAAAGCAACCACCTAAAGCAAGCGCAACGGTTAACAAATCTTGTCGTGTTAGTACAGTTTGTTTGCGTAAAATTAAGTAAATAATAATCATTACAGGTGCTAGATACTGTAATAGTGTCGCAACAGCAGCATTACCATATTTAATGGATGCCATATATGTGTATTGAACCGAAAGCATGCCAAGTAACCCGAAGATAATCAGTTGAATAGCTTATTTTTCCATACACCAATTATCTGAAAACGGTCTTTTCTAAAAAATTGAACCGTTAAGAGTAAAAAACCGCCTATGAGTAATCGTGTCGTTACAAGCCAATTCACATTGATTGAGTATTGTTGAAAGAGCTTCTGTGCAACCGTGCCACCAATCCCCCAAAATATCGCTCCCATTATAACGAGAAATAACCCTGTTTTTCTAGTAGGTCCATTCATAATCCATTCTCCACCTTAAATATAATAATAGTGTTATAATAAGTGCTAAATCGTTTTAATAATACTGAAATTTTACGAAAAAGTATAAGTATATTGAGGTGATAATTTGCAAATAAAAAACTTCATTGTTGATGAAAGCTTAAAAGAACTGACTAAACATCGTACCATCATGTTACCAATTGCATGTTACGAGACAACAATTAACCAAAATATCCATGGCTATATACCACTTCATTGGCATGAGGAAATTCAATTTGTTTTGATTTTAAAAGGAGAAGCAATCTTTCAAATAAATGAAGAAAGAATAGTAGTTCCAAAGGGCGACGGGCTATTTATAAATAGCGGCTACCTGCACATGGCAGAGGAAAAGGATCAATCGGACTGCATCTATATTTGTTTAAATGTATCTCCTCATTTCGTTTTGTCACAAGAACTCTACACAACCTATGTATCTCCCTATATTCAAGCGACTAATTTACCTTACTTATATTTAGTTGCAAATGAGCCTTGGGGGAAAAACATTTTAGATGCCATTATAAAAATTAATCAATTGATTCAACAAAAACCACCATACTATGAAATTGACATCACCATGCAGTTAACGTTAATCTGGAAAAATTTGATCATTAATGGCGTGCAATTAGAACACAATCAGACAGAAATGTTAAAGAGTAATCGGATGAAACAAATGCTAAATTGGATACACCTACATTATGCTGAGAAAATCATGTTAGACGATATTGCAAGAGCTGGTCAATTGAGTCGATCTGAATGTTGTCGATATTTCAAACGACTTTTAAAGAAAACCCCATTGACTTATGTAACCGATTATAGAATTCAAAAAAGCTTAATCCTACTGCAACAAGCAGAATCCAATGTTACAGAAGTTACCTATCAAGTAGGATTTAATAGTACAAGCTATTTCATCGATAAATTCCGAAAGTCGATGAACATGACACCATTAGCATATAAAAAGTATAAAATAGATGGTTACTAACTAAATTAAGTTCTTATGTAAAATGACAGTAAAGTTATTAGATTTTTAAAACCTCAAATAAGCATACCCCCGGCCTAAATTTAGAACGGGGGGAAAAGCTTACTTAATAATAATTATTTTTAATTTAGAGTTTTTTAACAATCACTTATTCAATTACCTGGCTTGATTATTGAAATGCATGACTGGCGTTTTTAAACAACTTTATTATGATAAAACAAGCAGTTAGCAGTTATCCCCTACCTATCTTCCTCGCTTCACTCTGAATCTCGAGATTGGGGTCTTACTGCCCACGAATAACAGGATAAAGTTATGCGTTATCCGATTAAGGAAGTTGAATGCTGAAATACAATTTCACCGTCCAACATTGTTACTTCAACCTGTATATCCTTAATCTGTTCGTGAGGAACGTTTAGAATCTGTTTATCCAAAACAACCAAGTCTGCAATTTTCCCTACTTCGATACTGCCTTTCATCGTTTCCTCAAAACTTGCGTACGCACCATTCCAGGTAAAGAGTTTAATTGCTTCCAAAATGCTAACACGCTGATTGGCTCCGACCTCTTGTCCGGATGAACTCAAGCGGTTAACAGCGACATGAATACCAAGAAGTGGATTTGGCATGATAACCGGGCTATCGGAAGCAGCTGCAGCAATGATACCAGCATCAATATAATCACGAAGGGGATACATATGATTTACCCTTTCACCATAGTCTTTTATATACCCTTCCCCAAATTCATAGAAGAACCCAGGATTAGGAATAGGAACCACTCCAAGCTTTTTCATGCGGATAAGTAAATCCGGCATTGTCACCCCCGCATGTTCAATCCGATGCCGATGATTTGACCGTGGATGTTTTTCGAGTGCACGTTCCATGCAAGTAAGCAACATATCAATCGCTCGATCTCCCTGTGCATGTGCCGTAATTTGAAATCCTTTTTCGTGTGCTTCTCCCAATATCTCATCCAATTGCTCCTGACTATAGTAGAGAATTCCGCAATCATTTGGATTACTTGTGTATGGTTCCCTCGTTGCAATTGTCGGACCGGTGCTGGCACCGTCCGTAAATACCTTTGCAGGACCGATTCGAAACCACTCGTTACCTAGCCCTGACAAAATACCGGCATCTATCATTTTCTTAATGTAATTTTCAGGATGGTTCAGTTCACAAATCATGGCATAAATCCGTGTCTTCACAGCCCCGGAAGCAACCGCTTTCTGCATTGCTCTAAAAACGGAAGCACCGTATGAACCGGCATCATGAATACTCGTTATTCCTAATTTAACAAACTCATTACTTGCTAGAACAAGCCCCTTAATCAGTTCCTCTTCGGAAAATTGCGCGAGTGCATACATACTCATATGAGCGGTTTCATATAACAATCCGTTAAGATCACCGTTTTTATCCCGTCCGATGATTCCTCCCTCCGGATTGGGGGTATTTTTGGATAAACCGGCCAATTCAAGTGCTTTGCTGTTTACTACGGAAATGTGACCGCAAGTACGTCCAACGATAACTGGATGATCCTTGGAAATCTCGTCAAGCTCCCATCTCGTGGGAAAACGCTTTTCTTCAATTAAATTCTCGTTAAATCCCCATGCCCGAATCCACTCTCCTTTAGGCGTCTGATTCGCCGCTGCTTTCCCCTTCTCCAGAAGATCATGTACAGATGGCAAATGCATCTCCTTGAAATCAATACCGAGCTTATTCGTTCCAATAATCGCCATATGCAAATGAGAATCAATGAAACCAGGCAGTAAACTCTTTCCTTCCAAATTTATGACATGCGTGTTGTCATGAATGTAATTCTTTATTTCCTCATTTGTACCAACCGCAATAATTCTGTTCCCTTTGACTGCGACCGCTTCCGCAATTCTGTTTTTCTCATCAACTGTAATTACTTCACCGTTTAAAAACACACTATCCGCCATTTAAAATCCTCCTTAAATCGTTGTTTTTGTCTCTTCTTTCTGAACAAACGGCTGATGACTCCCTTCAAGCGTTCGCGTCATCATACTAACTCCCACCATGATAATCGTGTTTACCAACAAGGCAATGAACCCAATATTGATATCCTTCACAACGGAAGGAAGTGTTGGAAACAACGTGCTAAACGACGTCTTAGAGATGGTTACATAGGCCACTGTTGCTATTCCGCAGATGATTCCGAGAAACGCTCCATATTTGTTTACCAAATTGTGTTTCGATAAACTAAACAGAAGGGGAGGAAACAATTGGGTGACTAGACTGTAGCCCATCAAAAGCAATGTAGACAGAGAATTTCCTTTATCCAAAGCAAAGTACACCGAAATCAGTGTAATGACTGGAACAGCCCACTTCGCCACATTCATCATTTGGACCTCAGTAGCGGATGGGACGAAGAACTTATATATATTTTTTGAAAACAACGTTGATGCCGACATCAACATAATGGAACTTGGCACGAGTGCAGTCAATAAGCCGGCCGCTCCAATGAACCCAACGATCCATGGTTTAAACGACATAATTGATATTCTCAATAAGGCCAAGTCCCCCTCGGCTCCCTTTAAGCCCGGAACCTTCAAAAGTGCCGTATAGCCTACAAAGACTATAAACAACAGCATAAGAGTATATACCGGCAAAATGACTGCATTCTTACGGAATACCTTTACGTTCTTAGCAGCGAATACTGGTGCAAGCGCATGTGGCCACATATAAAAACCTAGTACGGATAATAGGACAGTGGAAATGAACCATGAGATGCTTAGTCCCTCTTTAGGAAATGTCAGAAACTCTGGTTTCGTCTGATGAACCGCTTCAAACATTGGTTGGATTCCACCGTAATAGTGGTATGGAATATAAAGTCCTAAAAAAACGACTACGATCAAAATGGTGATATCTTTTATGACGGCTGTCCAAGCTGATCCGTGAATTCCTGATATCATCACGTAAATAGTGACCGCGATGGCCCCGATCCAAATTGCAGCGGTAGGCGATATGGAGCCATAGGACGTTTCTGATACGATAATTCCTAATCCTTTTAATTGAAGAATAAAATAAGGGACTACTGCAATTATGCCGACAATAGATACAAGAATCCCTAGATAAGGACTGTTGAACTTCTTGACGAAAAAATCGGATTGGGACACGATTTGATGTTTCTGAGAAAATTTCCAGATGGGAGGAAGCAACCAGTAAGAAAGGATATACGCCAATGTGATATACGCCAGTACATATAATGCTGCCGTTCCACTGCGATAAACCCAACCGCTTGCCCCGAGAAAAGTAAATGTCGTATATACCTCTCCCGCAAGTAACAGGAATACGAACATGGTCCCAAAACCTCTCCCGCCTACAGACCACTGCTCCAAATTCATTTCTTTTCCCCTTGTTGCGCGAATACCCAAGTAAAGAGAGAAAAGTAAGAATCCAAATATAATAACTAGTGCAATGCTCATTCTGTATCCCCCTCTTGGTTTTCAGGATCGATTCGATAGATGATGGCCATCACAATAGAAGTTAAAACAACCCATAACACAAACCAAAAAAGGACAAACGGCATTCCAAGTACAAAGGGAGTTACCTTGTTTACGAACGGAATACCTCCCAACATACCAATAAACGGAAGTATTCCTAATACATGAGTTTTCTTCAACTTCACAGCCTCCTCTTCATGAATCAATTTGGTCTACTTCTGACATTTGTTAGTTACCTATACGATTCAAAGTCTTCTTCTCTTGTTTCTTCAAAAACACAAGATTAATACCCCACCCTTTAAATTAGCCAACTATTCAGAAAATTAAAGATAAAAAAATGAAAGCCCCCTCCTATCTTCTTCGCTTTTCTCTGAATCTTGAAGTGGGGGCTTACTGTCCGCAAATAGCGGGATAAATGTACTTGTTTACAGTGTAACATTTCGAAGTTATTTTATATCGTCTTAATAATCTAGGTTAAACCTATTCAAGTTCCGCTACTGCTTTTTTTATTGTTTTGACGATAAATTCAAAGTCTTCTTCTGTAATATTTAACGGTGGTGCCAGCATGAGTACATTGTTATATCCTGCGACTGTATCACCGTTTTTACCAATGATCAATCCTTGCTTTTTGCAAGCTTCAATCACAGTATTAACTTTCTTTATATCTGCAGGCTGTTTCGTTTTTTTATCTTCGACGAGCTCAATCCCTATTAAAAACCCCTTGCCCCGTACATCGCCGACATATGGATAGTTTCTTAGTTCTGATAATTCTTCAAGGAAACGGTCACCTAAGACCCTTGCGTTTTCAATAAGTCCTTCCCTTTCCATAATCTCAAGATTCTTCAGCGCAACTGCACAGCTCGCTGGATGTCCACCAAATGTATTAACATGACGAAGATGATCATATTCTTCCGTCCCTTTAAACGCTTCATAAATGTCTTTTCTTACAGCGGTTGCTGATAATGGAAGATAAGAGCTTGTAAGTCCTTTTGCCATTGTAACAATGTCTGGTTTCACACCATAATGCATAAATCCAAATTTTTCTCCTGTTCTACCAAAACCGCAAATTACTTCATCCACAATAAGAAGTACACCATGCTTTTCACAGATTTCTTTTACCTTCTTCATATAATCTTCAGGTGGCATAAGTACACCGCCACCGCTAATGATCGGCTCCATAATGACTCCAGCAATAGTTTCTTTTAATTCCCACGTAATGACACGATCAATTTCTTCCGCAAACTTAAGGTTTTCTTCTTTCGTATGACGATAAGAATCAGGTGGTGTGACATGTAAAAACCCTTGTCCTAAAGGCTCATATTTATACTTACGCTGCGCTTGACCCGTTGCAGCAAGAGCCCCCATTGAATTGCCGTGGTAAGCGCGATAACGTGAAATAAATTTATAGCGATTGTATTCACCGGACTGCTGATGATACTGGCGGGCAATTTTAAACGCTGTTTCATTCGCTTCAGAACCACTATTGGAGAAGAAAATGACGTATTCATCACCAAGCCATTCATTTAACTTCTCTGCTAATTGAATTGCTGGTAAGTGACTTTGGGATAATGGAAAATATGGAACATCTAAAAGCTGTTGGTAAGCGGCCTCCGCAAGCTCTTTGCGACCATATCCAACATTCACACTCCATAAACCAGACATGCCATCTAAATAACAATTTCCTTCAATATCAGTTATTTTCGACCCTTTTGCATCTGTAACAATCATTGAAGGAGCAGCTGCATTATAACGGCGCATTGCATGCCAAATGTATTGCTCATCTTTTTTTACAAAATCTTGTCGTTGATCAACTTTTTGCATAGTTATTCCCCTTCCTTTAATACTGAGCTGTTAACATTTTTTTTCTTGTGTAAAATTCAATACCATCTTTTCCATTTGCGTGCAGGTCACCGTAGAAAGAATTTTTATAGCCTGAGAATGGAAAGAACGCCATTGGAGCAGGAACTCCGAGATTGACACCTAGCATTCCTGCATCAATTTCTTCACGAAATTCACGGATCGCACTCGCACTGTCAGTATACAAACATGCGCCATTTGCAAACTCAGACTTATTTGTAAGTTCAATTGCTTCCTCTAAAGTTTTTACTCGAACAATCGATAACACAGGAGCAAAAATTTCATCTTGCCAAATTTTCATTTCAGGTTGGACGTTATCAAAGATCGTCGGGCCAACAAAGTATCCTTTTTCATTCTCTACATCTTTTCTTCCATCCCGAATAAGAGAAGCACCCTCCTTTTCACCTAATTCAATGTAATGAATTGTGCGCTTTTTATGCGACTCACGAATGACTGGTCCAAGGAACACCCCTTCATCCATCCCATTTCCTATTTTAATTTCATCAGCAGCTTTTTTGAGTCGGCTGATGAATTCATCTGCAACGTCTCCAACTGCAACGACAACTGAAGCTGCCATACAACGTTCGCCTGCAGATCCAAATGCAGCACCGATGATATTGCTTACGGCGTTTTTTAAATCTGCATCCGGCATAACAATCGAATGATTTTTTGCCCCTGCAAGCGCTTGTACACGTTTGCCGTTAGCTGCTGCTGTTTTGTATACATACTCAGCCACAGGTTGAGAACCAACGAAGGATACTGCCTTCACATCCTTATTTTCAAGAATGCCATTCACCACATCATGTGCACCATGCACAATATTTAATACGCCATCTGGTAGACCTGCTTCTTGAAACAGTTCAGCTAAGCGATTAGCCAACAATGGTGTTCTTTCAGATGGTTTTAATATAAACGTGTTTCCGCATGCAATCGCGAGTGGAAACATCCAGCATGGAACCATCATCGGAAAGTTAAACGGCGTTATTCCCCCGATTACTCCGATTGGGTAACGATACATCCCTGACTCAACACCAGTAGCAATATCAGGAAGTTGCTCTCCCATCATCAAGCTTGGTACACCTGCAGCAAATTCAACACATTCAATCCCCCGTTGTACTTCACCGTAAGCTTCCTTGTAACTTTTTCCATTCTCTAGAGTAATAAGCTGCGCTAATTCCTCCCAGTTTTCAACTAATAACTGTTGGTAGCGAAATAAAATGCGAGCACGTCGAGGCACAGCGACCTTTCTCCATGTTTTGAAGGCTTCTTTAGCAGTTATAACCGCTCGATCTAAATCTTCTCTAGTTGAAAGTGGTACACGAGCAATGAGCTCTCCCGTTGCTGGATTTGGTACTTCTTCAACCTGTTTACTTGTAGATTCTATCCACTGTCCACCAATGTAGTTTTTTAACGTTTGTACAATGTTAGTTGCTACCATAGTGAAAACCTCCTGTTTGAAATAACAATCCTGTGCGTTTATTATATCCGTACCAGAAAGCGCTTTCAGTAGACAGTATGTAAATTTATTTGTAAAATAATCACTACATTTTGGTAATATCCAATCTATTTATTTACAAATAGTCCAAAGTAAGAAAACATAGAGTAAAGTACTCAACATACTTCATTACGATTTAAAAGCAAATACATATTCATAGGCAGTGATGGCAAATTCAATCGCTTGTCGTTTATGGAAATCCATAAAATCTTCCCCTAAGAGCTCATTTAATTTTTGAAGTCGTTGGTAAAGAGTCTGCCGAACGATATATAAATTTGTTGCTGTTTCTTGCTTAGATCCATTGCACTTAAGGTAAGTTTTTAATGTTTCCATTAGTTTTCCGTTATTTTGCTGGTCATAAATGAGTACAGGGCCTAAATAATCGGAGATAAAATCATCCAGATCTCCTTGTTCGTTAACTATCGATACTAAACGAAAGATATGTAAATCGTCATAAAAATAGCTCACATGCCCTTTTGGCATGTTCTCCTGAATGATTAATGATTCTTGCGCCGTGTAATAGCTCTTTTTTACATGACTTAATTTATCTATAAATTTTCCGACACCAAATTGGATTTGACCCACCTTGTATTTTTCCATTAATTCTGTTTTTTGCAGATGGTCGATTCCCGCTTCGATTCTACGTTTCCAATCACTCGTTTTCCGCTTGTTCAGCAATATGAACATCATTTGATTCTTCCTTACAGTTGCTAAAAGAAAGAAACCCTGCTGTTCAAATATAGAACGAAAGAGTATTTTTAAATAAGTGAAACCCGAGCTTTTTTGGTCATAGTCATCGATTTTACAGAGTAACACAATACAGCCGTTTACTTTGAGGTTAGGCTCAAGCTCAGTAATGTATCTATGAATTCGCTCTTCACTATGTGCCCCATCGATCCATCTTTGAATCCATTCCGTTTCATCAGCCTTCCTTCGTTCTTCAACATATAACTCACGTAATAGGTTTTGCGCCAATGCTATGGCACTTCGGTCTACTATAAGTGATTCAAATCCATTTATTTCAGATTCTGAAACGACGAAGAGGTCTGCAAATTTTTGATCTAAAGCTTGTATTGATTGACAAAAAATAGTTACGTCCTTTTGTACGTTATCCCCTCTTAAAAATTTAATGATTTTCTCTTGTTCATCAGGCATTTTTTCGGAAATAATTTGGATTTCACCTTCTTTTGAACGATACAATACTGTCATTTGTAAATAATCGTGTAACAGTTGCAAGATTTTTGATTGTGAGTTAGATGTAAGAAGCAACCGATTTAACTGATGTGAATAGTCTTCTAAATCTGAAATCATTTGATAGTGTTTTTTCAATAAAAGAGTATGTACATCTTGTGTAATATCAACAAACCGTACTTCATGATAGAAAACAATTAATGGGAAATCATGACAATCGGCTAATTCTATAATTTCTTGTGGCACGTCAGTCATATACATTCCTAATTCAATACAAAGTCCTGCAGCATTCGCATCAATAAATTCTTTAAGTAATGAAAGAAAAACTTCTTTATCTCCTTTCCATCCAACTCCTGTAGAAAGGATAAGTTCATTTCCGTTTAAGAGATTTCCAATTCGAGGTATTTCCATAATATGTAGCCACTTTACCGTTCGGCAAAGGCCGGCTTTCCCTGCTATCACTTTTGCATTTTGAAAATGCCTATGCTTTAAGATTTCCTTTACTGATAAATTAACCCCAGTATTCATTTTATCGTACACCTCTTTAGAGTTTAGAAACTTTAATTCTAATAATATTTTATTTGAAAATTTTAAATTATACAAAATATAAAAAACTAAATACAGGTAATTTTCCTGTGCTCAAGTTTTCTCATACCCCTGTTTAGTATGACATATGTCCTATACAACACTTTATAAATACTGTAATTTATAAAGTGTTGTATAGCATAATAAGTATTTTATATAAAACTAGATTCGTATTTTACTTGTTATGACATTTTGTAACAAAATGCTATAGGACATCATATAAGTACGTTGACAAGACTTTTTTATAAAAAAGTTTGTATGTGATAACTAGAAAAACTAACTATATTTGGAGGATTAGTATGAAGTACGAGATTATAATATTTGATGCAGATGAGACTTTATTTGATTTTAAAAAATCTGAAAAAGATGCTCTTAAAAATACTATGCTTGCGTTTAATATAGAATATGATGAAAATCATCATTTGAAAGTATACAAGGATATAAATACAGCTATATGGAAAGAGCTTGAGGATGGACTTATTACTCAGAAAAAATTAAATGTTGAAAGATTTAAACGGTTATCAAATAAATTAAATGCTGAATTTGATGAAGTTGAATTTGCACAATTATATATGAAACATTTATCTTATGCATCTTTTTTATACGATGAGAGTATAGACCTTGTAGAAAGTCTACATAAAGATTATAGACTTACTATAATTACTAATGGTCTTAAAGATGTTCAGGATCATAGAATAAGAAAATCTATTATAGCAAAATACTTTGAAGATATCGTAGTCTCTGAGGATGTTGAGGCATCAAAGCCAGACCCTAAAATATTTGAACACGCTTTAAACAATATACAGCACACTGACAAGAGCAAGGTATTGATGGTAGGAGATAGCTTAACTTCTGATATACAAGGCGGGATCAATTTTGGTATAGATACGTGCTGGTTTAATCCTAATAAAATTGTAAATACATTAGGATTGAAACCTACTTTTGAGATTTCAAATTTGATGGAGCTTAAAAATATACTAAAAAAATAGATATACCTTAAGACAGCGGTTGTCTCAAAATGATTTAAAACTCGTTTTGAGTACAGCCTCTTTTATTTTATAAAATTAATCCATGTTTACTAATTAGCTGAAATGTTATAAATAAAAAAGAGAAAGAAATTGATAAACACTCAATTCCCTTCTCTTTCATATCCTCTACATCTCCTCAGGCGCTTCCATCCCAAGCAAACGTAAACCTTCTTTTAATACAATTTCCACCGCATATGCGAGCGCAAGTCTACTTTCTTTCTGTGCGTTTTCTTCTAAAATACGAACGTTACCATAATATTTATTAAACGCCTGCGCCACGTCTAGTAAATATTTTGCAATATGAGATGGCTCGTATTTTACAAAAGCTGTTTCAATGACTTGCGGAAAGCGATTTAACAATTTTATCACTGTCCAGCTTATATCATCTGTTAACTTTAATTCTTGTTTCTCAATATCTATATCGCTTTTTTTCAATAGCGAACAAGTACGTGCATGTGTGTATTGAACGTATGGTCCTGTTTCTCCTTCAAATTTCAGCATATTTTCAAGCGAAAATTCGATATTATGCATGCGTTCATTTTTCAAGTCGTGGAAAATAATTGCACCGACACCGACCTGTCTTGCTACTTCATCTTTGTTCTTTAAGTTCGAATTCTTTTCTTCAATATTTTGCTTTGCTAGCAAAATTGCTTCTTCTAGCACTTCTTCTAATAGAACAACTTTTCCTTTACGAGTAGACATTTTCTTACCGTCTTTTAAAATGAGTCCAAATGGTACGTGAGACATACCTTCTACCCACTGGAATCCTAATTTTTTTAATACTGTGAAGAATTGTGAGAAATGTAAGCTTTGTTCTTCTCCAACAACATATAATGCTTTATCAAATTCATACGTATTTTGACGATATAATGCAGCTGTTAGATCACGCGTTGCATAAATAGTAGCACCATCTGACTTTTTAATTAAACATGGCGGCATTCCTTCTGCTTCTAAATTGACCACTTGTGCTCCGTCTGATTCCTCTAGTAAACGGTGTTCTTCTAGAAGCGAAACGAGATCATCCATCTTATCATTATAAAATGCCTCGCCTTGAAAATTCGAGAATTCTACGCCAAGCAGTTCGTAAATACGAGAGAACTCTTTTAAAGATTCATGACGAAACCAATTCCATAAATATACCGCTTCTTGGTTTTCATCTTCTAACTTTTTAAACCAAGCACGTCCTTCTTCTTCTAACTCTGGATATTCTTTTACTTCTTCATGAAAACGTACGTATAACTTAAATAGCTCACGAATCGGATCTTCTTTGACAAGTTCTTCATCGCCCCATTTTTTATAGGCTGTAATAAGTTTCCCAAACTGCGTTCCCCAGTCACCGACGTAGTTAATGCCAACGACTTCGTAACCACACTTTTCACATATATGTTTTAATGCATTTCCAATCATTGTAGAACGTAAATGCCCCATCGAAAATGGCTTAGCTATATTAGGAGATGAATAGTCAATTACAACTGTTTTTTCTTGCCCAAAGTGCAGCTGCCCATATTCTTCTTTTTCGTCTAGTATTGCATTTAACACTTCATTACTTACAGTTTGACGATCGAAGAACACATTTACATATGGTCCAACTGCTTCTACTTTTGTAAAAAATGGGTGAGATAATTTATCTGCTAGTTCCTGCGCAATAACTGCTGGTGCTTTTTTATATTGTTTTGCCAATGTGAAACAAGGAAAGGCTGCATCTCCAAACTCATCTTGCTTTGGTGTTTCAATTAAAGCGGCAATTTGTTGTAATGATAAACTTGGTTCTAATACATCGAATACATGCTGTGCAAACTTCATTTTATATTCCATCAGTATCTTCCTCCTTTTTATCAATAAAAAAACTCGCCTCTTTTCTAAAAAAGAGACGAGTTTACACCCGTGGTACCACCCTTGTTGTTCATAACGAACCACTTTCCCGTTTATAACGAGGTAAGGGAGCCCCGGCTTACTCTACTACACCGTTCAAGCAGCATCTCCGAAGTGCGCTTCATTATTTTCTCTGCACTAGGCTTTCACCATCCCTAGCTCGCTATCGCTTCTGAAAATAATTACTCTCTTCATCCAAGATTTTCTATGCAATTGATTATAGTCCATTATACATATTATCTGACAATTAGCAAGTTTCAATTACACCAAAATGAAATTTAGAGCTTTTTCGTTTATATACAAAGAAGTTATGTTTTTCAAAACGCGTACTACGAAAATGGTCTTTTAACACAACTCGTTTTCGCGCCACACGCTTTGCCTCTTTAATTGTCTCATCCGTAATATCGTTGTACAATGCAAAATGTTTTAAACCACGAATACCGTCTGATTCTAATACTGTTTCTTCAAACATCGGATCTAAATATACTACATCGTAGCTATGATCTGCACATTGTTGCAAAAAAGATAAATGCTCCGTATGCTTTACTGTAATTCGCTGCATTGCTTCGTTAATTTCTGTTACACCTGCATCCCACTGTTGAAGACCTTTTTCAATTAAATATGCCATATAGCGATTACCTTCTAATCCAGTAACTTGTCCCGCTTCTCCTACAGCATAACTTGCCACAATGCTATCAGATGCCATACCTAGTGTGCAATCCAGTACTGTCATCCCTTCTTCTATCTGCGCAGCTTGCAGAAATGGATCATGTTCACCGCGCATTAATCGCTTCACGCGAAACATTGCTGAATTTGGATGAAAAAAGAACGATTCTTCCGTTCCTTGCGGATAAATCGCTAATCGGTTCTTCCCAACAACAAGTATATCTTGTTTATATTGCTCATGTAATTCATAAATAGGATGATCATTTCTCACTAAAAAAGTACATTGTAAATCTGCTGCTATTTTTTCAGCATATGTGGTCATCTCTTTATTTGTTCGTCCTGCTGTCGTTACAATCATTCTTTCACCTCATTACAAAGAAAAAGGGAGAAAATCTCTCCCTTTTTAGCAATGCTTTTCAAAAGCTTGTTCTAAGTTATTAATAATTTCTTCCATTGTTGCACCTTCAATTTCATGACGGTGAATAAAGTGAACGACTTCTTTTCCTTTTAATAAAGCCATAGATGGTGAAGATGGCGGGATATCATCAAAGTAAGAGCGCATCATTGCTGTTGCTTCTTTATCTTGACCTGCAAATACAGTTACAAGATTGTTAGGTTGCTTCTCAGAACGTACAACCGCTTGGCCAGCTGAAGGGCGTGCTAATCCTGCCGCACAACCACACACAGAGTTTACAACAACTAATGTTGTCCCTTCTGTATTTTCCATATATTCTTGTACTTCTTCTGCTGTTGTTAATTCTTTAAATCCTGCGCGTACTAACTCTTGGCGCATTGGAATTACCATTTGACGCATGTATTCTTCGTATGCATTTGTCATGTTACTAATCTCTCCTTCAACTTTCATTCCAGATTCATCATATCATGCTCTAATAATAGACGCAAAAGAAACATAATGACTTTCTTATTTTTTCCTCGGAAGTTCGCAAACCCCGTCTTTGCAATGTCCGACGGGGACAATTCCTCTTCTCTCGGCAATATAATCATATAAAAATTGACCAAAACCAAAAAGCATCGATAATTTAATAAATGGTACGATTGCCCAGTATGCAGGAATTGCTTTCGCTAAAACATCTACACTTTTAATGCCTTTATACCAACGACTATCTTTATAAATATATAGCTGTTTCTCCATATTTTGCTGCATCTCTTCTGATAAGCAATATTGCTGCACAATTTCTTCTTCGCGAAAAGAGACAAATTTGATTTTCCCCTTTTTATCTAGTTCTTTCGTTCGATTTGCAACCTTTGTACACATCGGGCACCAGCTATCATAAAAAACAAGCATGGCTATTATTCTCCTTTTCGATACTCCGTCATTTGCTTCCAAACAGAACCTTTCGCTTCTTCTCCGCCTTCAATACGTTCAAGGGCTAAGCGAGCTTGCATCGCTACCTCAAATTCTGGATCTTCCTGTGCTACGCGAAGTGCTGGGACTGCACTTTCATCACCAATTTCAAATAAGAACATTGCCGCACGCCAACGTACAAGTTTACTTGGATCTTTTAACGATTTAATCATCACAAACATTGCTGCTGGGTCACCGATATCTGATAGACAGTCACCTGCTGTACGGCGTACACTTACTGACCTATCTAATAATGCCTTATACAGTAAAGGTAATACAGCATCACCTTTTACCATTCCTAAATAAGCAGTTGCTAAGCGGCGAATCGATACTTTTTCATCTTCTATCGCTTTCTTCAGTACAGGAATATCTTCTTCTGTTGGATCCATTTGTTCAAGTGCTGCATAACGTTTTGTCCAATCAGAATCATTCATCATTTCTTCTGTTACTTTATATGGCTGACGTTTTGTAATCGTTACTTCTTTTGCTCCTGCTTGCTGTAATAATTCTTGTACAATTGTTTCTACGCGCTCAGCTGGATATGCCGCAACAATTTCTTCCACAACTTCTTTTCCAATGTCTTCAAAGTCACCGTAGCGTGTACTTTGCTCAACCCACTTACGTTCTTTCACAACATTTGGCGCAGACATCTGCACTTTCATAATTGCTTCTTTAAAGCGATCTGGCAATCCAACTCGTTCCTCTGTTGTACCATCTGTTAATTTCACTTGCATAGGAATAGTAAAGAACATTTGAATAAATACTTTTACTTCGCCAAAATGCGCATTGGCTTCTTTTTCACTCTCCGTTGCTACTTCTTCCCCAAATACAGCACGTACTTGCTGTAAAATATGTTTCCAGTCATATTTTGCATTACGCTCTACCGCTAAAAAGTCCGCAACGTGATACACACCTTTAATACCTTCAATTTGTAAAATTTGCTGCACTCTTTCCGGAGCTTCCCCCATATTATTACGTGTATAGTTATTACGTGCTCCTGATGGTAACACTTCATTTAAAATAACTTTCATTGTATTTGGACTTGGTGTCGGTTCAATCCCTTTAATCTTCACGAATATTGTCTCTCCTTTATTGCTGTTCTTAGCTGTATTGTAACATGTTCTGAAATAAGACTCCTACTGAGGTGCTTGCTCTTTTTTCTTCTCTAAAAAAGTAATTCTTTCAATAACAACTTCTGTCTTATATATTCTTTTTCCGCTCTCATTATTGTATTGACTCGTATGAATATGTCCGGTTATACCAACAAGTGCTCCTTTTTTGCAGTACATCGTTACATTTTCCGCCGATTTTCGCCAAATCATGCAGTTAATGAAATCTGCTTGTTGCTCCCCTAAACTATTACGAAATCCTCTATTTACTGCCACACAAAGACGCGCATAAGCAATCCCTTGCTTTGTATAGTATAATTCTGGATCCTTTGTTAATCTGCCGATTAACACAACTCGATTCATCATACGATTTATTTCACCTCTTCCTTTTTCTTTATTGTAGAAAAAAGGAAGCGTGCCGTAAAAAACGTGAAAAGCTATTTTTTTATAAAAAAACTCATTTTTGTCTCTATAAAAAAACAAAAAGAAATCCTGCATGATACAAACATGCAGGATTTCACATTTTAATCATTTTTTACAAAGTAAGAAACGAAGCGTAAAATTTCTAGGTATAACCAAACTAGTGTCATCATTAATCCTAATGCACCGTACCACTCCATATACTTCGGAGCACCGCCGCGCGCGCCGCCTTCAATGAAATCAAAGTCTAACATTAAGTTTAGTGCGGCAACAACTATCACAACTGCACTAACAATTATGCCAATTGTTCCACCTTGATGTAAGAATGGCACTGGCACGCCAAATAGTTGTAGAACTAAAACGATTAAATACATAATCGCAATCCCAAACGTTGCTGCCATAACACCTGTACGGAACTTATCTGTCACTTTCACAACACGTGTTGCATATAACACTAACATTGCTAGTAAAATAGAAATGGTTAATAACACTGCGTGTAAAATGATATAGTCACCAAAACGAATTGTATACATAGCAGAAATACTTCCTAATACAATTCCTTCTACCGCTGCATAAATCGGTGCTGTAATTGGTGAAATACGTGGTACAAATGCCGAAGCAAACGCTACAATTGCCGCTATAATTAAAGCACCAATTAATACTGGTAGTTGCATCTTATTTTCAATCATCTGCATGTATGCGTACACAGACGTTCCTAATAACAATATGAGCATAATAAACGTTTTACCAACTGTACCACCGATTGTCATCGCTGAAGTACTTACGCCCTCTTTTCGAAACGCCTCTTTCTTTAACATTGGATTGGATGTTCGCATGATTTCCCTCCTAAAATAGATTCTACCAATAGTGTAAATATTTTCCCTTTATATTTCAAGATATGCAGCTTGTTCTTATTTTAAACCTTCTACAATGTCAGATAGTTCACTCCAACGCTCCATTGTTTGTTCTAATTCTTCTTCTGTTTGTTGCTGCTCTTCAGAAAGCTGCTGAGCTTTCGTATAATCAGCACCAACTTTCTCTAATTCTTCTGCAATACTTTCAATTTTCGCTTCTAGTTCTGCAATCTTATCTTCAATCGTTTCCCATTCGCGCTGTTCATTATAGGAAAGTTTACGTTTTCTTTGCTGTTTTGGAGCCTCTTCTACATTCTTCTCTTTCTGCACTTCTGCTTTTAACAGTGCTTCTTGTTCTTTTCTCTCATCTAAATAATCGCTATAACTACCAAAGAAGACGCGGACGTGACCGTTACCTTCAAAAACAAAAAGTTCTTCTACGATTTTATCAAGGAAGTATCGATCATGCGATACAGTAATCACAACACCAGGAAACTCTTCTAAATAATCTTCAAGCACTGTTAATGTTTGCGTATCTAAATCGTTTGTCGGCTCATCTAGAAGCAGAACGTTCGGCTCTCCCATTAAAATGCGCAATAAATACAGTCTTCTTCTTTCACCGCCTGACAACTTATTAAGCGGTGTACCATGTGTGTGTGGTTCAAACAAGAAGCGCTCTAGCATTTGCGAAGCACTAATTGTTTTTCCATCCGTAGTATGAATGACTTCAGCCGCTTCTTTAATATACTCAATCATACGCTGATTTAAGTTCATATCTTCATTTTCTTGCGTATAGTATGCGATTTTTACCGTTTGCCCAACTTCAATCTCACCGCTGTCTGGTTTGATTTTACCAGCTAACATGTTTAATAGAGAAGATTTACCGCTGCCATTCGCTCCAATAATACCGATACGATCCCCTGGTTTCACAATATATTGGAAATTATGAAGGACCGTTTTATCTCCAAATGTTTTTGTCACATCTTTTAATTCAAGTACTTTCTTTCCTAATCGGCTGCCTCCAAGCGCAATATCAACGTTTTGTTTTGCTGTTGGTCCTTCTTTCTTTTGCAACTCTTCAAAACGCTGAATACGTGCCTTTTGCTTCGTAGAACGTGCTTTCGCACCGCGACGAATCCATGCAAGTTCACGACGATATAAGTTTTGACGCTTTGCTTCTTGAGCCATTTCTTGTTCTTCTCGAAGTGCTTTCGCTTCTAAAAAGGCACCATAGTTTCCTTCATAGCTGTATAACTTACCATTGTCTAATTCAAAAATACGGTTCGTTACACGATCTAAGAAATAACGATCATGCGTAACAAGTAAAACAGAACCTGTATAACGCGATAAATATTCTTCTAGCCATTCTACTGTTTCATGGTCGAGATGGTTCGTTGGCTCATCCAAAATTAATAAATCTGGGGTTTGAATAAAACATTGCGCCATTGCTATACGTTTTTTCTGTCCACCTGATAAATTTCCTACCGTCGCAGAAAAGTCAGTAATACCAAGTTTTGTTAACAACGATTTTGCATTTGCATTTGCTTCCCAAGCATTCATTGCATCCATACGCTGTTGCACCGCAAATAATGCTTCTTGCGCTTTTTCATCTGTTGGATTTTTTTCTAAGTTCAATAATGTTTGTTCATACTCACGAAGAAGACGAATTAACGGTGTATCGCCATGGAACACTTGCTCAAGTACAGTTAAATTTTCTTTAAAATCCGGTTGCTGTGATAAATAACTAATCGTATAACCACGCGTATGTGTCATTTCTCCTGTATCTGGAATTTCTATACCTGCAATAATCTTTAATAATGTTGATTTACCAGTTCCATTTACACCGATAATACCAGCACGCTGTCCTTCAGCAATACTAAAAGATAGACCATTAAATAACGGTTTATCTCCATATGATTTAGATACATTTTCGACTGTTAACATTCTCATATTTGCGCATTCCACTCTTTCATAAATTGATCAATAAATTGTTCCATATAGCGATGACGCTCTTCAGCCTCTTCCCTCGCTGCATCTGTATTCATTAAATCCTTTAACTTTAACAATTTTTCATAAAAATGATTTAACGATGGTTCATCACTTTTTCGATATTCTTCCTTCGTCATCGCTTCACGCGGTGGAATTTTTGGATCATACATTAAACGTCCTTTTGCCCCTCCATAAGCAAATGTCCGAGCAATTCCAATTGCCCCAAGTGCATCAAGTCGGTCTGCATCTTGAACAATCTTCCCTTCTAACGTTACCACTGTTCCGCCATGTCCACCTTTATAAGACATATTGGTGATAATATGAACAATATGATCTACATCCTCTTGTATAACTGCTAATTGTTCAAGCCAATTTGTTACTTTTTTCATACCAGCTTCTTCACTTTCATTTAACTTCTCATCTGCGATGTCATGCAGCAAAGCTGCCATTTCAATAACGAAGCGATGTCCGCCTTCCTTTTCAGATAATGCAATCGCTAACTTATGTACACGCTCAATATGGTACCAGTCGTGTCCGCTTGCATCTTTTTCTAATATGCCTTTTACAAATGTAATCGTTTTTTCAATTTGCTGTTGTTTTTTCATAATATCTTCACCCAATTTATTATTGTAACACGCCCTCATTTTTTCATCACATATTTTCTTGTCCGCCCATACTATATGTTGTACTTAGTATCATGAAGGAGGAAAAAAAATGTTTTACAACCCACAACAGCCCTATCCACAGCAACCATACTATCAACCAAACTATGAACAACAGCCACACCAACCATATTACTATGATCCACGTATCCCTCAATCCGGTCCTACAATGCCAACAGAACCAACACAACAACAAATCCAACAATACGCTTCACAATATCATCACTTAAAACAACCTGTATTACACCTCGTAAAACCTTGGGTAGAATACGGAGTAAAAGAAGCAAAATATACATCCGTAGCACATGCAATGACGGAAGTTGCTGCAATCACATACTTAATTGGCCGCGGGATAAATCCGACAGTTGCCCATTATATAGTTGAATCCTGGGAAAAGAATGAGCAGTTTTAAAATAATTCATTTTGTAAATTCCAAAGACTATAAAGCGCCAAAAACCTTGATAAACAAAGGATTTTGGCGCTTTAGGTTTCTTGATTTTATTTTATTAAAATATTATTTTTTCGCCCACTTTCATATACTTTTATATAGTTTGTGAGCAAAATGTGAGCAAAAATGTGAACATATTATGAACCAATATACCTTGTGGCCCAAGGCTTTAAGCTTAGCTTTCCCTTACAAATATTTAATTTATCACCTTTCTAAAAAACAGTTCATTTCAAATTAATGCTGAATATTTTTTTACTTTGTCATTTGTTCTTTTCTCTTTAAAAAATCGCTCTCCGAGTTGACATTTTTTGTTCTTTTGTCATAAACAGAATCCCAAGGAATACCTGTTGCTTTTGACAGTCCTTTCACGTTCTTATTGAACTAAAGCATGCGTTAGTTGTACAAGAAAATGATTACTTACTTAACTCTTTTTAGGAATAAACATAAACGTCGAAATTAAGTTCTGCATCTCTACTCAAAATAGTCATTTCACTTTCGTTTGTTTACTTTGATGTGAGCTTCTTCTGGCTAATTTCTATATTATATAGCACTTAAAGATCATAATTAAAATTATTTTTAATAAGTTTCTTCCATCTTTTTTGTCTTAACCTATAGAATACATTTGCAAACAATACGATAAATGGTGTTAACAATCTCGCATTTATATCTATCGTATCTACATAAAGCGATTTATTGTTTCCAAGGTCTTTTAAGTATATATTGTGATCCCATTTTTTTATTAACTTACTATATCCATTATCTCTGATATTTTTCATGTCATTATCAATAGAAATAACTATCCACTGTTTTCCAAATGGTATAAATCCCAAAATATACATTTTGATAAGATACCTGCCTTCTTCCCATATTTCAGGTATCGAATGCTCTGGTAATTGCACAAATCTTACAAGTGGTTTTCCTATATAAATAAGAGATTTTGATTTTTTTATTTCACTATATAATCTTTCTGTTTCACAGTTATAAATTGACATAACTTTAACTAACATAATTTATCCCCTCTTACGAATTTAAGCGGCAATTTTTGAATAGTTTCAAAGCTGTCGAATAACTATTTAAATGATTTTCCACTCCCTGAACCACCAATAATATGGACCTTCACTTCAATATCCTCCAGTAATATAAAAGCATATCCAATCAAATTCTATAACTTTATAAAAAGTCCTTTTTTGTATAATTAAACACAGTGCTTATACAACTAATCTGCCATTTAGTTGTATAAGAAAATCAACAAAATACTTTAACAGAGCCTTTTCTTAAAATAAAAAGGATATTCCATTAACAACAATAATATAATAAAAAACGATATTAATTTATTGCAAAACGATAAATAGCATGTTAAAGTCATTTTATAATTAAATTAGTGAGGTGCTTAGTGAGTATTTTGAGAGAAGTCCCAACATTGTTTTTAAAAATAGCTGTTTTTATTATAGGACTACCGGTTCTTGCTTTATGTATATTTTTAGTGCCCCATATGGCGAATTTCGCAGCAAAATTGTATCCAAATATTGCCCCAATGAAATATCTCGTTTTCATCGTGATGTATGGAGCGGCTGTGCCTTTTTACTTTTCTCTCTATCAGGCTTTCAATCTTTTACGGTACATTGACGAGAACACAGCGTTCTCGGAATTATCTGTAAAGGCGTTAAAGAACATAAAGTGCTGTGCGATTACAATTAGTGGTTTGTATGTATTAGGTTTGCCACTCTTTCATTTTATAGCGAAGAAAGTTGACCCTCCTATTGGATTAATGGGACTCATCATCATTTTTGCTTCGTTGGTTATCGCCGTTTTTGCTGCTATCCTCCAACGGCTTCTACAAGAAGCTATTAACATAAAATCAGAAAATGATTTAACGGTCTGAGGTGGAGGATATGGCAATTATTATTAATATTGATGTGATGTTAGCAAAACGAAAAATGAGCGTAACGGAGCTTTCGGAGAGGGTTGGAATTACTATGGCGAATCTTTCCATTCTGAAAAATGGGAAAGCAAAAGCGGTTCGTTTTTCAACATTAGAAGCGATATGTAAGACTTTGGATTGTCAGCCAGGTGATATTTTGGAGTACAAAAGCGACGAAGACACTCAATAAAAACAGACAACAAATTTATTTAACTAACAGGAGTCGATAGAGAATTTAAGGGATAGCCATTAAGCTATCTCTTCTTTGCGTTTATTGATGTTATTTACTCAAAGAATTGCATTGATATTAGTGACAAAAAAGTTGTTTAATTTACAATTAAGTCTTTTAAAAAAATAATAAAGTTGTTAAAAAAATGAGATTCATCCTATTCCACAATCGGGGCAGGATAGTGGAATAAAGGGTTCGATGGTAAAATATATTTATTCTAATATATAGAGAGGTATATTAGAAAATGATTATTATGAAATTTAAGGAAACTGATACTGAAGAAATTGTTTCTTTATTTTACGAGACAATTCATTCAGTTAATTTGAAAGATTATTCGCAAAAACAATTAGATGTTTGGGCAACAAAAGAGGAAAAAGAATCGAAAATCAATTCGTGGAAAGTTTCTTTAGGTCAAAATATATCATTTGTCGCAAAAATTAATGATAAAGTAGTGGGCTTTAGTGACTTGACCTATGACGGGTACTTAGATAGACTGTTTGTTCATAAAGATTTTCAATGTCAAGGTATAGCTTCAGCATTAGTTGATATGCTTGAAAGTGAAGCGAAAAAGCTAAATTTTTTAGAAATTACTACAGATTCAAGCATTACAGCTAAACCATTTTTTAAACATAAAGGTTACAATATTATTCGTTCACAAACTGTTGAACGTAAAGGTGTCAAATTGACTAATTATAAAATGAGAAAAAAATTAAAATCCTAATTATTTTTAAGTTAACGGGTGCGTTAGTTCAACAAGCAATGATAGATTATAGGACTAAACACATATACTTGTTATTCTATTAAAGGGCGCTTTGGTGCTTTTTATTTTTGCTGTTTTCGTAAAAATTGCTGCTATTTTGCCCATACTGATAGAAGGTTGACTTTCAACTAACACATTGGAGTTAAAGGAGAGCTAACATGAAAGATAAATTAAGTATAAATATATATTTAGATGAAACTGATACTCCATTTTCAAGATATTATAGCTCAGATGATGTTCACCTAAGTTCTGACCTTGAAGACTTTCTTTTGTCAAAGTTACACAGTGGCAAAAGAAAAGAAGTAGAAATATTTTTTCTAGGTCAGAATGATTTTGACGAAAAGTCATTGAAGACTGCCACATTCAACACTTTTTCTAACCTCTTGAACGAAGAGGAATATACATATGCTAGAAATGTCAAAAAGGCTATTGTTTTGTTTGTGATTGGTATAATTGTTGGGTTGATATTCTTGAACCTTTCAAATAATCATGCCTATATTGCAGGAGTATTAAGCATTGTATGTTGGGTTTTTATTTGGTCAGGTACAGAGGTTTATTTTTTTGAAAACCAGCAAATTAAACAAACAATGAGAAAATGCAGGGATATTCTAAATTCGAATGTGCACAAAAAATAGAATTTTGATAAATATTTACACTTTTGAAGCTGATTTTCGAATTCTATCTTATGCGTTTATTTTGTTTATTGTTTAGCTTTAGAAGTCGTGATGAAGATTAATATCGCCATACGAAGAAAGCGTTCATAAATACCTAAGACCTTGATTTAGTCTGAGGTCTTATTTTTATCGCAAAAACAACAATCTATATGAAAAAAGCCTTTATTTTTCATTAAGCCGTTTTAACACAAAAGTAACTTGCGAATTTTTCTGTATATTTTATATCATCCGTGAGCCAAATGTGGTCTAAAAACTCCAAGAAAAAACCTTTAATATTAGGCCATTCGTAGTGATTACTCCTCTCAAAAAACAATTTATTTAATAGATACTGCCTGAAATTTTCTTTAGTATTAAAAGCTAACTTTTGTACATTATAAAAAATGTTCTTCACAACAATGTGAATACAAAAGGAGGACTAAAAATGGACAAACGAACAGAAAAAAAAGTTGAAGCTATAGCGCGTAAAGCAGCAGATTTAGAAGTAGCTGAAGAGTTAACTAATCTCAGAAATCAAATTCAGCATTTACAACAGGCTTTATCCCAAGGGTCTCAAGGGCAACAACAACAATTGCCACAACAAGGATTACAACAAGCTAATCAGTTAATGCAACAGCTTCAGCAATTTAGCCAACAGTCTCAACAACAAATGCAACAAGCTGATCAACAATTACAACAAACTATTCAACAAGCGATTCAAACTTTAAACCAAGGTCTTCAGTACCTTCAATCCAATCAAACATTAGGGCAAATGAATCAAGCAATTTCTCAAGCTCAACAACAAATCAAACAAATGAGTAACCAGCAAGGACAGCAAATGGGCGGTCAACAAGGGCAAATGAGTAACCAGCAAGGACAGCAAATGGGCGGTCAACAAGGGCAAATGAGTAACCAACAAGGACAACAAATGGGCGGTCAACAAGGACAAATGAATAATCAGCAAATCGATTATTCAAACCAACAACAATTTCATTAATAATCCCCCTAATCAAACAAGAAAAAACAAACTTTCTATCGCTTATAAAGTAATAGGAAAAATCCAATTTTTTTTCATTAGCAATAGTTAGCTAAAAACAACAATATATTCTTAAAGGAGCACCTATCTATGGTGCTCTTTTAAGAATATATTTGAAAACAATGGAACGATGTTAATATAATCAAATGTATATTCATTACAAAAGCACAAACTAAAATGGACAATGGATTGGCAGTAGATTCTCGGAAGACCAAGTCATCCATCGAAGCACCGGTATTTCAAACTTTGTTATTAAACAATTAGAAACATCTTATTCACCCACTGGAAAAGAATGCGCTGTTTTAAACTTGTTCATTTTGTATCAGATATAGAAAAAACCCGATGCCTCTTTCAGACATCGGGTTTTTCATTATTTTTTATTCTGATCATCTTTAATCGCTGTTTTGATTGTTCCTGATTTCACTTTAGTCGCCGCATCTGAGAAACGTAACAAGTCACCTTGAATAATATTATCGGACATTTTCAATTCTGTCTGCGCTCTATCAATAAGTGATTTTGCCTCTTGTTGTGGTACTTGAACGACTTGACCATTTAGACGATCGTAGAATGTGTTATTGTAATAAATATACTTGTCTGTAATAAAGCTTCCATCACGTTCTACAACGAACGGTTTTCGCTCTGGTGAAAATAAATCATGACCAAACTCAATATCATTAGAAGTATCAACTCCTAATAAGTGAAGAATCGTTGGTTTCACGTCTACTTCACCAGCAGGAGCAGTCATTGTTTTTCCTTCTGTTTGACCTGGAACATGAATAAATAATGGTGTACGTTGTAACTGCATGTGATCATATGAAGTAATTTCATTTTTCCCTAGGTATTGTGCCATCGCACGATTATGGGCGTCTGAAATACCATAATGGTCACCGTAAAAGACGATAACTGAGTTATCATATAAGCCAGTGTCTTTTAAACGTTGAATAAATTCTTTTAAAGCTTCATCTTCATAGCGCGCTGTGACAAAATAATTATCTAATGTTTCGTCACCTGAATTAAATGGTTCAATCATTTTTATACTGTTATCATACGTAAATGGAAAATGGTTCGTTAACGTGATAAAACGACTATAGAACGGCTGTTTAATTTGTTGTAACTTATCCACAGATTGATCAAAGAAGTCTTTATCTTTCAATCCCCATCCTATTTTATTCTCTGGTGTAATTTTATAATCCAATTCATTATAGAAACGATCATATCCTAAGGACGGATACATCATATTACGATTCCAGAACGTAGCATTATTCGCATGGAATACAGATGTATAGTAGCCTTGTTCATGTAAAATTTCTGGAGTTGCCATATACTCATTTCCAGCATTCGTAAAGAATACAGAACCGCGATCTAACGGATATAATGAGTTATCAATCATAAACTCTGCATCCGATGTTTTCCCTTGTCCTGTCTGATGATAAAAGTTTTCGAAATAATAACTTTCTTTTTTAAATTGGTTTAAGAAAGGTGTAACTTCTTGTCCATTTACTTTCGAATCAATTAAAAAGGACTGCGTTGATTCTAAAGAAACAACAATAACGTTCTTTCCTTTTGCCATACCAAACATATTTGGATCAGGTTTTGTCTCCACTGTTTTCATATAATTCTCTGCTTCTTGAATTTTACTTCCATCAGCAAATACTTTTTGCGAGCTTGTCTTTGCTTGCAAACCAAAATCATATAATTGATGAACATATATCCCAAGATTTTTTACAAGCATAACGCGGTCAAATGAACGAGTTAATAATTCAGGACGTTCCTTTTCTGCAAAACCAAGGTTTACCATGAAAATAGCTATACTGATTAAAAAGTATAGTGCCTTCATAGAGCCAGAAATACGCTCTGTTTTTGCAAATTTAGGCTTCTTTTTAGCAAGGTAAAATAAAATGATAATATCCGCAAACATTAATAAAAACTTAATGTTGAACAAAGCTTTTACACTAGTTCCTAATCCGTCCATATTCGACGTTTGCGTTAACACTGGAAGTGTAACAAAATCATTATAAAAACCATAAAACATTACATTACCAACGAGGATAATGGTCATAATAAGGTTAATAATGATAGCTATATAATTTCTTTTTGGTCCCTTCGCAAATAATGCAAGCCCAATTAACACTAAAGAAGATGCTAACGGACTAATAAAAAGAATCCATTCCTGCGTCGCAGATTCTAACTTCAAATCAAAACTAAATCGCGTAACAATATATGTTTTTAACCATATCAAAATAGCGGTTAACAAAATAAAACGCATATTTTGAAACTGGTTTTTTAACGCTTCCTTCATCTCTCTCTCCCTTTCTGACTAGAACATTTGTTGAATGAACACATAGAATATTTTTTTCATGTATTTATGGCTTCTTTCTCACCGAGTCATTGTATCGAATACTTTTGTATTTCGTGTGAACTTTTTCTTTTTTTTTATAAAATTAATATACATAATAGAAGTTCTTTTAACTGTTAGCGTCCTTATGGAAAATCGCAATGAACATATAAAACGAATGATTAATCATTTGGTTTATTCTTTGTTCCTTGCGTCTTCAATGTTTCTCCATATCAGTTTTTCTTTTCTTCTATTTTTTCCTTTGCTTTTTCAGCTTTATCTAAAGATTCTCCAATCTCCTTCTGTTTTTCTCTTACTTTGTCAACACTATCTACCACTTTAATTGCTTTATCAATATCATCCTCCTCTATTTTCTTTCTCTTTTCATCTCTCGCTTCTTCTTTTTTCTCTATATCTTTCGCCTTCTGCAACATTTCTTCAGCATTTGACTCTACAGCTTTTTCAAGTGACGCACCTTTTTTCATATCTATTACTTGATTTGCCTTTTCAATTGTTTGTTTATAATCGCCATCTTTTAATGCAGAATCTCCGTATTCCATCCATTTTGCAACCTTCATATAATTTTTTGTTTCATCCGTAGACTTTTCTTGATTCGCTTTCTCAAACCACATAATTGCATCACTATACTTCTCATCTTGTAATGCTTTCATGCCCGCATCAACATGTGCATCATAATTACTGGTGCTGCAACCGGCTAACATAATAAATAAACATCCTATAGTAAAAATAAATTTTCTCAAGCTATTCTCCTCCCGCATCCTTATACTACTATATTATTTTTGAATGCGCCTATCAATGAAAACTCTCTTCTATTATCTATATTTTAAAAACCAGCTAACAAAAAAGAGGCTCTTCTGTATCAGCCCCTTTTCTCTATATTTCCTTTTCAATCTCCTTTTCTAGTTGTTCCGGTTTCGTATTAGGTGCAAAACGCTTCATTACTTCGCCATCACGCCCTACTAAAAATTTCGTAAAATTCCACTTTACTGCTTTCATCCCAAATAGTCCTGGCGCTTGCTCTGTTAAATAATGAAATAACGGATGCATATTAGTCCCTTTTACATCTATTTTTGCAAACATCGGGAACGTCACACCATAATTTAGTTCACAAAAACTCGTAATTTCATCTTCTGTTCCTGGCTCTTGGCCTCCAAATTGATTACATGGAAAGCCGAGTATTTCAAAACCTTGCTCTTTATATTTTTCATACAAAGCTTGCAACCCTGTATATTGAGGTGTAAAGCCGCATTTGCTGGCAACATTCACGATTAATATTACTTTTCCTTCATACTCACGTAACGATTTTTCTTCTCCTGTTATTGTTTTAGCAGAAAAATTATAAATTGTCATATGTATTACCTCCTTAATCTTATACAATTGCTTATGTCTATCATAGAATGCAATATATATATTGTCTAATGAGAACGCTTTATTTCTGTTCAAAAATTCGTCACAATTAACTAGACATTTTTCTTGGAAAGTTTTACAATAAAAATGTGAACAAAATGTGACGGTTTATCTTCTAAATTGTAACATTTTCAATTCTATTATTAAAAATAGGGATGGTGTTGACAATGAAAACTGCACAAAGTGAAAAGCTTTCTAATCGCGAATTTTATTTCGTACTATACATGATGATGTTACTTGTTTTAGGATGGTTTATGGATGTTAATGGTATTTTCTTAAGCAAATACTTTAGACTAGCAGGAATGATTACTGTTCCAGCAATTGGTGGTCTTGTTGGCTACTTTATTATGTCTCTTAGCAAACAACAAAATAACTAAACGCATTACATAAAGGCAGAAAACGTTGTTTCGTTTTCTGCCTTTTCTTTTATAATAAAAGAATAACAGGATACAAGGAGTGATAAATTTGAAAAAAGTAGAGAAAATATCTTCACACTTATATATCATCGACGATCACGACTTACAACATGAACAACGTACAGGTACATATGTCTTACTCGGTGATGAAATTACTATAATTGAAACGTGCGCTGCACCTTCTCTTCCTTACCTATTAGATGGATTACAACAATTGAATATACAACTGACCGATATAAAAAATATTATTGTTACACACGTTCATCTTGACCATGCTGGCGCTGCTGGCTTAATGATGGAGAAATGCCCCAACGCAACGCTATTCGTTCACTCTCGAGGCGCTCGTCACATGGTTGATCCGGCTAAACTCATCCAAGGTGCGAAAGCTGTATACGGAGATTCATTTGATAAACTCTTTCATCCGATTTTGCCTATTCCGGAAGAACGAGTTCATATCGTACAAGATGGTGAAACACTGCAAATCGCAAAGGATCGGACGCTTACCTTCTATAATACACCTGGCCATGCGAAGCATCATATTAGTATTTACGATTCCTTAACAAATGGTATATTTACAGGCGATACGATTGGTATTTACTATCGTCAATTAGCTGAACTGGGTGTTAATCTTTATTTACCAACAACATCTCCTACGCAATTTCAACCTGAAGCTATGTTAGCTTCAAAAGACCTTATTCAAAACATGAATGTCGATTACATTTACTTCGGTCATTATGGTGCCTCTTCTCATGTCTCTGACGTCTGCACAGAACTAGAACATTGGCTCCATATATTTGTTGAAACTGGCAAGCAAGTATTTGAAAAAGAACAAAACTTTGAAAAAGCAAGTCATCAACTGTCTACTCTATTGTTGGAAAAAGTGTCATCGCACCTTACGAAAAAAGGTGTCCCAACAACACATTCTATTTATGATTTGTTGAAACTTGATATGGAAATTAGTGCGATGGGAATTATTGATTATTTTACAAAGCTGGAACAAACAAAGATGACTATAAAGTAAATATTTCATCAATGTTTTTTATTCCTACTAACCTAATTGTTACAACCAGTTTGACTCTTTTAGATTTTAGGACCAGTCTTACTGCTCACATGAAAATATTTGTCGCTATAGAAAAAGAGTCCATTTCTTAACATGGGCTCTTTTTCTATAGGAAATTATTCGGTGGAAATATTCTTATTTTATTTTTGTACCTTTTCATTTACATAATCCATAATTCAATTGTTTTTTTCTGCTCTTCCGCTTTTTTCATAATACGTAGACGCATCCATCTCTTTCTCCATCCTCAATGCCTCCTTCCTTATGTCTTACATTATATATTGGCAAGAAAAGAAAATTTCGTTCGATTTTTTTGAAATAATTTTCTATATAGAAAATTTATTAGTGGCACCTGTTTCATAATGCTTCCTTATAATCCTTGATAATTATTATATAATTTTCCAATTTACAATGGCCGTTTAAAATAAACTATAGAATCTATTGTGGGAGGACATATCATGAAAGCCATTGTTGTAACTGCATTTGGAGGTCCTGAAGTAATGAAGTATACGGACATAGCTATACCGTCTATCAACGCCAATCAAGTTTTGGTTCGCGTTGTCGCAACAAGTATTAACTTTGCTGATATTAAATCTCGATATGGAAAAAAAGGAACCGGAAATCTTCCTTTTATACCTGGTATAGATGCTGCTGGAATCGTAGAACAGATCGGTTCTAACGTAACGAATATTGAAGTGGGACAGCGCGTTATTGCTTTTCCACTTAACGGTTCTTATGCTGAATATGTTGTAGCAAATGAAGAGCTTACTTTTGTATTACCAGATGGAATTGATTTTGAAACTGCTGCAGCCTGTCCGATTGTTTCCTTTACAAGCTATAAACTTCTAGCAGATGTTGCAAGATTACAACAAGGTGAAACAGTTCTTATCCATTCCGCTGCAGGAGGAATTGGTACGACTGCCATTCAACTTGCTAAAATTTTTGGTGCTGGAAAAGTCATTGGAACAGTTGGAAATGACGCAAAAAAGAAAATTGCTTTAGAAGCCGGAGCAGATTATGTTATTTGTTATAAGGAAGAAGATTTTGTACATAAAGTAAACGAACTTACAAATGGAGAAGGTGCAAACGTTATATTAGATTCTATTTCTGGTACTGTATCAAAGAGAAGCTTACAATGTCTTGCGTTCTATGGTCGCCTTGTCCATTTTGGAAATGCAAGCGGGGATATCGGAACATTTCAAACAAAAGATTTACATGCAAGCTGTCGATCTATTCTCGGGTTTAGCTTTGGAACAACTAGAAAAAAACATCCCCATTTACTTCAACATACTGCTAAGCAAGTATTTCGTCATTTAAGTAACGGTAACCTACAAATAAAAGTGGGAAAACATTTTTCTCTTCAGGACGCAGGAAAAGCACATGAATGGGTTGAAAGTAGACAAAGTACAGGAAAGATTATATTAGATGTTCAGTTAACACCATAAAATCTTCGTTAGAGGTGTTTTAAATGGGCTCAAGAATTATGCATGTCATTATCGCGAATTGTATTGCAGAGAAATTGGCTATTCAGGACAAAACTTCCTTCCTACTCGGAGGAGTTGCTGCAGATGCAGTTCATTCAAGAGACGAAAAAGAAATATCGCACTTTTATACAGGTACAGTAAAGAACTACACAAGAAGGATTGATTATGAAGCATTTCTCCATAAATATAAAGCTTATAAAAATTCCCCTTTTATATTAGGGTACTATACCCATCTCATTGCTGATGAAATGTGGCTACAAGGATTTTATCTTCCATGGCTCAAAAATCGAATAGATCATGATCCAAATCTCCTTTCTCTGTATCATCACGACTTTAAGCTTTTAAATGGAAAATTGCTACATTATTATGATGGAGATCAGAACTTATTTCATATTTTGAATAAGAAAGCGAATTTGGTGAATATAGAAGAAGTACTAGAAGAAAACACCCTTTCTTTTAAAACATTAATTTTTGAAGATATGCTGTATTCACAACAAGACTTATATACAAGCCTACAAGTATTTACACTGAATCAAATCATTGGATATATAGAAACTTCTATTCAGAAAGGTGTGTTCTGCTTAGAAAAGCTAACCACTAATCAGTCTACGCCTAAATGATGATAAAAAAGACGCGACTACGTAATATTCGTAGCCACGTCTTTTTTTATTTATCTAGGCTTTTTCTTCCCATTAAATGCAGGTTTCTTTTTCTTTGGAGCTTTTGGTTTCGATTCAACAAACGATCCTTTAAACATTTCTTGCTTATTGAACTGAATACCTAACTTCTTCGCAAATTGAAGTAACTTCTTCTCTTCTTGCGGTGTTACAAGCGAAACGACTGTCCCTTCTTTACCCATACGTCCTGTACGTCCTGAACGATGAATATATTGATCGAGTGTATCTGGTAATTCTAAATGAATAACATGTGTTAAATCATCAATATCTAATCCGCGTGCCGCAATATCTGTCGCTAATAAAATTTCTACTTTTCCTTGACGGAATGCGCGCATCGTTGCTTCACGTTCTTGTTTGTTCGCTTCTGCATGAAGAGCTGCTGCTTTCATCTTACGGAATTTCAATTTTTCTGCAATTTCATCTAATCGAAATGGATCATTTAAGAAGGCAACTGCTTTTACATCACCACTATGCATAATTTTACGAACAAAATCATTTTTTTCACGACGTTCACAAACGACATACATATGCTCAACAAGGCTCTTCGTTTCCGTGCGTTTAACGCGAACCAATTGCGGTTCAACGGCAAAATCACGCGCTACTTCTTCTGCATCTTTTGTCATTGTTGCAGAGAAGAATACAACTTGACGATCACGCATTGTCGATTTAATTACATCGGACACAGCATCTATCATCTTTTGTTTTACGATTTGATCAAACTCATCAAATACAATTGTTTTCACTTCATGCATTTTCAATTTCTTCATGCGGATTAGTTCTAAAATACGTCCAGGTGATCCAACGATTACTCGCGGATGTTTCTTTAACTTCTCTACTTGACGCTTAATATCCGCACCGCCTATTAAAGAAGCACCTGAAATTTCAGTACCTGCGGTAAACTTTTGCACTTCTTCATGAATTTGCATCACAAGTTCACGCGTCGGTGCTAAAATTACAACTTGAGGTTGTTTCACTTCAAGGTTAATTTTATGTAAAAGTGGCAATAAATACGCTAATGTTTTACCTGTCCCAGTTGGAGATTCAGCAATAACATCTTGTCCTTCTAGAATAGTTGGAATAGCTTGCTTTTGGATTTCAGTAAACTCTTTAAAACCAGCCTTCTCCCAAGCTTGTAGCAAAAATGGTTGCATCTCTTTTATCATTTCTTTTTCTCCTTTATCTCTATTTTTGAAGAAATTGTTGTATTGTTCGCATCGTTTCTATCATATGAGAAATAACAGCTATTAAGTCATCAACATGATCTTCTGTAATCGCTTTTTGAAATAAGATTTCTACCTTGTTATGATATGAAATCGCTTGCTTATTATATTCGTATGAAATTTGCTGCGTAATCATTCGTTCTTTTCCCCATATGGATTGTAGCAACGCTTCGATTTCTTGACAATCTTTTTCTGGATGCTCCAAAGAAAATGTAAAGAACAGCTTCATTTCACAACCAGGTACAAAATTTTTTACCTCTAATATCTCACCTGATAAGTTTTCTGCATCGACTGATAATAAAAATGTCGCTTCTACTAATGGCCCTATATATTCTCTCAATTGAAACGTAATGGTATATGTACGACTAAGCGATGCGAGATCCATTATATCTTTTCGGTCAGTTACAATGATGTCAGCATGCAAATCAAAATCATATACAGCTCCTTCAACGACAACTTTTAAATTTTCAAAAGCGGTTGGATCAAACATATATTCCTCCAAAAAACAAGCGCCTTTCCATCGAAAGGCGCTGTGTGATGTACGTATAGTTTACCGATAAAAGAAAAGAAATACAACCTTTTAGAATAAACCTACTGCTTTTCCATCTTCATTTACGTCCATTTGAAGAGCAGCTGGTTTCTTTGGAAGTCCTGGCATTGTTAACATTGTTCCTGTTAACGCTACAATAAATCCAGCACCAATAGATGGTTTTAACTCACGAATTGTTACAACAAAGTCAGTTGGGCGTCCTAGTTTTGTTGCATCATCAGAAAGAGAATACTGTGTTTTTGCCATACAAATTGGCAGGTTGCCCCATCCTTCTCCCGCAAATTGTGTTAATTGTTTACGAGCTTTTGGTGCAAATTCAATGTCTTTTGCACCGTATACTTTTTGAGCAATTGTACGAATCTTTTCTTCTAATGGAAGTTCTAAATCATATAAAGGCGCGTATTTATTTTCACCTTTTTCAATTACTTTTAGTACTTTCTCTGCTAGGTCAACACCGCCTTGGCCACCTTTTTCCCATACTTCTGTTAGCGATACTTCGTAACCGCGCTCACCGCACCAATTTTGTAAGTACTCTACCTCAGCATCTGTATCTGTAATAAATTTGTTAATTGCAATAACAAATGGAACACCAAATTCTTGAATCGTTTCAACATGTTTTTGTAAGTTTTCCATACCTTTTGCTAATGCATCAACATTTTCTTCTTTTAATCCATCTTTCGGTACGCCACCGTGCATCTTAAGAGCACGAATTGTTGCAACAATAACAACTGCTTCTGGTTTAATACCCGCTGCACGCGCTTTTATATCTAAGAATTTTTCAGCACCTAAATCTGCACCAAAACCAGATTCCGTAATTACATAATCACCAAGTTTAGCCGCCATTGTCGTTGCGATTACACTGTTACAACCATGTGCAATGTTAGCAAATGGTCCACCGTGAATAATTGCCGGTGTATTTTCTAACGTTTGTACTAAATTTGGTTTTAATGCATCTTTTAATAGAAGCGTTAACGCACCTTCTACCCCTAAATCTTTTACTGTTACAGGCTCATTATCCATATTGTAAGCTACAACAATGCGAGCTAAACGTACTTTCAAGTCTTGGACATCTGTCGCTAAACAGAATACAGCCATAATTTCAGATGCGACTGTAATATCAAAACCATCTTCACGTGGTACGCCTTGTACTGGCCCACCTAAACCAATTACAACATTACGAAGTGCACGGTCATTTAAATCTACACAACGCTTCCATACGATTTTACGTGTATCGATGCGAAGCTCATTCCCTTGTTGAATATGGTTATCGATAAATGCTGCAAGCGCATTATTCGCAGTTGTAATCGCGTGAAGATCGCCTGTAAAGTGAAGGTTAATATCTTCCATCGGTACAACTTGCGAATAACCTCCGCCGGCTGCACCGCCTTTTAATCCCATAGTTGGTCCAAGAGATGGTTCACGAAGCGCGATAACTGCTTTTTTACCAATTTTATTAAACGCTTGCCCTAAACCAACTGTTACCGTTGATTTTCCTTCTCCTGCTGGAGTAGGGTTGATCGCTGTAACTAAAACAATTTTTCCATCTTCTTTTTCTTGTAAGCGCTTAAAAATATCAAGAGATAATTTCCCTTTATAATGGCCATACGGCTCTAATTCTTCTTCTAAAATGTTTAATTCCGATGCAATCTCTTGGATTTTCTTCATGCTTGCTTCTTGTGCAATTTCAATATCAGATTTTACTGTAGTAGTTGCTGTCATATTCCCTAGTCCCCCTTTAATTGTTTCTGAAAATATTGTATCAGTTTTTTGTATTTTCTGCACTTATAACTCCCCTATAAGTTACTTTTTTGAAACATAAATACCCACATAAATGTTAAGGCTTGTTGCAATTCAAGAGAAAGTTGTCCAATAATTTTTTCATTTACGCCACGCTTATAAACGCCCATTCCATCTATTAAATGAAAGCCTTGCTCCTGCGCAAGCTTTTGAAATTCCCACGGCATCATCGTATTACAAATGACATCTTTTCCATATAAACGCGGATAGCAATTTTCACGCGGTTTTGCTGTTGGTCCTAAAATGGCAATACATGCAAAACCTTCTGATGCTAATACCCGCTTTATTTCTTGCAATGCTTGAAGTGGCTCTTCCGTCCATTCTAATGAATTTACCGCTAAGACTGATGCAAACTCCTCATCTTGAAACGGTAATGAAGTAAGATCTCCCACTATGAATGATAAATTAGGACTCTCGCCACGCTCTTTTCCTTTCTCAATCATTTGCTCTGATAAGTCAATACCACAAGCTTTATAACCCGCTTTATTTAATTTGTATGTGCCATATCCATCTCCACACCCTACATCAAGAACAGTTGCTCCGTTTCGTATGTATTTTTGGAAAAACGGAATAATTGTACTACGGCTGCCACTATCCCACATTTCTTGACTATTTTGATTCCAAAAATCAGCATTATTATCCCATTTCTGCTGCGCTGTTGCATGCCAATTAAATTTTGTCATTTTTGTCCCACCTTTACATTTTACATCTATTAAAAGTCATTCTACATCATTTTACATTATTCCTGTTTATTCTTAAGAAGAGATGGATAACATAGCAACGGACTATCACTTTCTTTATTTTTTATTTGTTTGGGTATAAATAACAGGCATGTTTTTTTCTTTATAAAAAATACTAAACATACCCTAAATCGAAAGAGAGGGCTATTCATTGCAAAAGAAACGAACACATCATGTAAAAAATGGAGAAAAACTGGAAGAATATGCGGTAGAAATTACCCCTCAGCGACTTCCAATTAGACGTCGTCGTAAAGAAATTCAGAAAGAAGAAGACAGAACAGACATTGGTACAATTGTTGGGTATATCGCATTATTTCTCTCTTTATTTTCAATTGCTTTCTATCCTATTACATTTGGATCTCTTTCCATCTTAATTGGGCTTCTCGCTGTTCGTTATGAAGCAAAAACACTTGGATACACAGCTATTGGCTTTGGAGGATTTTCTCTGCTTTTCAGTTTATTATATCCTCTCTTCTTATCAGTCCTTTAAAAGGCGCTTTCTTATAAAGAACTAAAACAAAAAATATTTGCAAGCTAAAAAAGGAGTGAATCTTCACTTCTTTTTTAGCTTGCAAATCTATCACCTTCATTATTACGTTTTATAACTGAGTAAATTATTCATTCTAAACTTAGAGGATTGTCCATTTCAGATGCCATCAGGTTACATATAATTTATTAAAAAAGGAGTTGTTATAGCAGTTTGGAAAATAAACAAGGTGATGCCTCTGTTGAGTTAGACGGACAGAAAACTATCGTTGAACAGTCTATACATGAGAAGCTAAAAGTTGTAATTGTTATTAACAACCAGTTCACTAATGCACCAAATACTACACAACTAGCAAGTGGCACAGGTCGAAGCAGTGCTGAAGGAAAAGCAAAAAATGAAGGCATAGAAGGCACCCTGCACGAACCACATGAAAACCATAAAACATGCTGTGCAGAAGAAGAAATCATCATTATTATTAATAATCAGATTAATTACGCAGGAGAGAACGATTCTAATTCATCTGCTACTCAAGTAGCAAGCGGTTGTGGAACATACAGTACAAGTGGTACAAATTCGGCAATTGAAAGTTCCAATACGAAGCAACAATTTTCAGTTGGTAGTTCTAAAGATTCTATAGGATTAAACAAAAGAATGAATAGTGACCAGATAGAAGCACCTTCCAAAAGTTTCAACCCAAAACATCAACTTTCTGATGTTGGCCCTAAACTTTTCATCCCTTAAAGAATGATATGCTCATTCCCACTATTGAACTACCCCCACCTACCGCTTCGCGCTTGAGGTGGGGGTCTTCTCGCCAGATATGATAAAAAACTCACCTATCTTCTTTTCTTTTCTTTTCTTTTCTTTCTTAGAACATTGAGGTTAGAACCTACTGATACAATAAATGCATCCACTCAACAATGGTTGAATGGATGCATTTATTGTATCTCTCTGCTTTTTAACGAAATAACATCACATAACCGCAACCACTGCAATGATAAGCAGTAATTTCTTGAAATACAGGATAGTTCTCCTCATCTCGCTGTTCAATAAATACTTTTTCAAAACGATACATATTCGGGGCATACGCCCAGTCTTGTTTTGTACGAGCATATAAGGTGGACGAAAAAAATTCTTCTCCTCCGCAAATGATACAAGTCTTATTCAAATAATCTCCTCCCCAAGCCTGTCTTACCATAACTATATGAGGAAGAGTATAAAAAAAAGACCTTCTAAACATTAGAAAGTCTTTTCAGAGGAAAAGAGGAACATTCCCAATATTCCAATGGCACTATATGTCTTCTTTTTTCCTGTTTCTGTTTGAAAGGTTTGTTCTATTTTCATAAAGAATACGCCGTTTCGAACATCACTACTAACAAACTCTAGTTTCTCTTCTTTATTATCTTTTTGCTGTGTACAATTAAAACTCACTTCACTACACACAATTGAATATTCATCTTCTAAATGTTTTTGAAAGTCCGCTTCCTTCGGACAAGTTAATAATAAAATTGCTACAAATATAATACTACTAATACCTATTATTGTGAAAGTCTTCTCCATTTTATCTCCTTTCAAAAAGAAAGAAAACTTGACTCTTATCGTCAAGTTCCCTTAGTCCATTATCCACTGCCACTCTTGTTCTTTCTTATCAAAGATAAGCCATCCTGTTTTAGAACCTTCACTTTTCAAATCTTCTAAACTGTCTAAAACTTCATTTGTACTTTCATACGAACCGATGACATAAACAGGAATCTCTAAACCACGTCTTGATTCTATTTTTCCTGCTAAGTCCAAATATAAGCCATCTTCCATAAATGGCAGAAGTTCGAGAATAACCTCTTTTGAAATCGCTGGATAAATTTTTGATTTTTGAAAGAATGCAAATCGTTTTTTTCCAAATGAACCGAGTTTATAAGGAATCACTTTACTAAGCATCCCAACAAAGTCCGACATTCTTCGGTAGTATACCTTATTGTACCAACCATCATCATGAGAAAGATAAACGAATCTATTTTTCAAAAGTGGGAAAAAAGCTTTCCCGAGTGGTTCTTTTTTGTGTGCCAAATAGAGCAATTCTGCAATTTCTTTTGGCTCCAATTCATCCAAGTCATTTACATCATCAAAATCAACCCAGCAAAATTCTTCAAACTCTTCAACATCTGCTGCAATTAACTTATGTATATTCTCTTCTTCTACATATTCAAATAAAGTATGATAATGAAAATCCGTCCATTCAAAACTATGCTTTAAAAGCAGAACTTGATGAAGCGGCGAAGGAATATTGCTTGCAAATTCCTCAAACGTAATTCCAGATGTGATAAAACTATGATTGCGACGATTACCATTAATATAAATCATGTTTTTGATTTGGTCAGATCCTCCAGACAAAGCACCTAGCCACCTTCGTTTTATATGTTTCAATACTATAGGATATTTTATCATGAAAATTTTTAGAAACATAGAAAAAACTATAAAAACTATTTACATTTTCATGAGTTTTATTACATCACCGTTACAAGAAAAAATGCCTGCTTATAAACAGGCATTTTTCATGCAATTTCATCTGGATTTTGTGGGTAATGCGAACGATCCTGTTTTTTATTGTTTTGAAAGATCGACTGAATCTTATCAATTGTTTGCGGCGCAAGTTCGATTACCTTCTCTGCCAAGTGCGTTGCATTTTGCAAATGAAGGATATTTACACCATCCTTATTCACAACTAGAAAAGCCACCGGTGTAATAGAAACTCCACCCGCACTACCACCGCCAAATGCGGGATTACTTTGTACCTTTTGCACGTCATTTGTGGAAAAATCTGATCCGCCTGCACCAAAACCAAATGCTACTTTTGAAACAGTTAAAACAACACCGCCATCTGCTGTTTGAACAGGTTCACCGACGATTGTATTCACATCAACCATTTCTTTTAAATTTTCCATAGCCGCTTTCATCAGCCCTTGAATTGGATGATCCACCGTTCATAACCTCCTTTTTCATATCTTTCCTAGTTTTTCCTAAACATCGTGAACTAAACATAAATTTTATATTGATTTCCAAAATAATAAGTACTAATATTTAGAAAATACTAACAAAAGGGGATGCAGCAATATGATTCGAAAACTAACCGAACAAGACCATAAACAAGTACTTTCCTTTTTAAAGAAAGAAGCAGCATTCAATTTATTCTTAATTGGTGATATTGAGGCATTTGGATATGATCAAGATTTCCAAGAATTATGGGGACAGTTTACGATAGAAAATGAATTACAAGCTGTTCTATTGAGATTCCACGATTCCTTTATTGCCTATGCGGAGACTTCATTCCAGCCAGAAGCTTTCATTGATCAATTTACTAACCATGACTACATTAAACTCTCTGGAAAATCAGAGGTTGTAGAACAGTTTGAAAATCTTGATAATCTAAACCTTGGTAAAAAACTTCATTCATACTTTTGTGAATGTACAACCGATAAACAGTTAGTAACAGACATAAATAAAGAAGACATAAAAATGGCAACGGTTGAAGATGTAGATCATATTATGCATTTACGAAAACAAATTACAGAATTTAAGATCGCAGACAGCGCAGGTAAACTCCTTCGCCAAGCAATTGAAACAAACACCGGACGGACATATTACATAGAAGAAAACGGAGAAATTATCGCATGTGCGTCTACATCTGCTGAAAATTCATTATCCGCCATGGTTGTAGGTGTATGCACACACCAAAATCACCGTGGCAAAGGATATGCTTCGCAAATTTTAAGTAAAATGATTCAAGATTTCATCGCGGAAGGAAGAACACTTTGTTTATTTTACAACAACCCTGCAGCCGGACGAATTTATAAACGTTTAGGCTTTGAAGATATTGGAACTTGGACGATGTATCGCTAGAGTAAAACTGCCATCAGCGTAAAATATCTTCATTTCCCACTGATGGCAGCTTCATTTTATTACAATTATACTTTCTTCTCTCACGATTCCACATGTTGAAAATGCTCAACAACTGGAAACGGCTCGTAAAAATGATGCAATCGTTTTTTCCATTCTTCATACTCACTTGATTTTCGAAACCCTTCCGTATGATCTTCTAACGTCTCCCAGTTCACTAATAAAAGATATTTCCCTGTCGTTTCTATACATTTATGAAGCGTATGACCTCGGTAACCTTTCATAGAAGAAATAATGCTAGACGCCTCTTGAAAAGCATTTTCAAATTCATTTTCCAACCCGCGCTTCACTTGGAGCATCGCTGCTTCTAATATCATCGTCTCATCTCCTAACTTTTTATCTCGCTATTCGTGGGCAGTAAAACCCCCACTGATGGAAATTTCACTTTAATACATCTCGATCCCATTCTTCTCGTAATAAGCCCATTATCACAGTATCGTAGTATTCTCCATTTACATACACATCTTCACGAAGAACACCCTCCACTTGAAATCCGCACTTTTCATAGGAACGAATTGCCCTTTTATTCCCGCTCCATGTATCAAGCTGAATTTTTCTCATATTTAAATTTAAAAATAAATATTTTACAAGTGTTTGTACAGCGTCTGTTCCAAACCCTTTTCCCCAATATTCTTTATCTCCTATCGTTAAACCAATTACCGCCTTATGCGTCACCGCATCTACATCTCTATAGTCTGCTATTCCGATGCACTTTCCCTCTAACGTGTAAACAGCAAACACACATTCATCTTTTTTATTTAAATTCGATACTTGTTCAAAAAAATGGTCTAACTGTTCCATTGAAACATTTGTAAAAAATGGTGAATTTCCTGTCGCCCAGTAACTCACTTCGTCATCATTGCGCCATTTATAAAGAGAGTTCATGTTTTCTTTTGTAATAGCTCGTAATTCTACTAAATTCCCCTTCAATACATATATCCTCCTCAAATATAATCCTTTATCCCCATTCAAATGCTTTTCTATCATTATTTTTAGATTTAAAAGTGTGATTCCATGTTTCTTTCGAAATTACATACTCTCACGCTTCAAGCTCATAACAATTTGCCGCTCAATGAATCCCATCTCTTTATACAACTCTTTCGCAAAATTCCCTGCAAACACGTTCAAACGAATTTCCGAATAGCCTAGCTTATATAATTCATCAACTGCCGCTCTCATAAGTTGGCGTGAAAGGTCTTGTCCACGATAAGAAGGCAACACATACAATTCATAAATGAAACCTATTTCTTCTCCAGAAAAATAGTCTTTATTACTCCCAATTAATATCCATCCATTCAAAATATCATCCTGTTTTACAACAAGATAAAATGCTCCTTTTTCTAAAAGGGGCGCTGTAATTTCTAGTACTTTCTCTTGGCTCAACTTACTCGTTTTCATAGTCCCTTCATATAAAGACTCGGTAGCATGAGCTAGAATTTTTTCTGTATCGTTTTCAGTTGCTCTTTGTATCATAAGAACCTCTTCCTCCCTCCTACTAAACATGTAATACCATCCTTAATGTCTTGAGTATATGGCCACCAAAATCTTCTTCAAACGCATCAACCACTGCAAACCCCTTTGCATTATAAAATGCTTTCCCTTTTTTATTCTCTGATTCTACGTTAATATAAATCTTTTTCACACCTTCCAACATTGCAATTCCTGTTTGCAACAACGCCGCTCCTATACCGTTACTTTGATATTCAGGCAATAGATAAATTGCTCCTAACTCCGTTTCAGATTGATGCTTTATCGGTGAAAAATTTGCAAATCCGACAACTTTTCCGTCTACTTCTCCCACAAACAAATGTGAATATTGTAAACGATGCTTCATCATGTCATAAGAATAAGCATGCTGTAAAAACTTCTCTTGCACTGATATCGGAATAATATCTGTATATGCATCGTTCCAAGAAGTCTTGGCCACATGTTGTACAGACGGAATATCTTCTTCTTTCATTTCACGAATAACAAAGTTCATAGAGACTCCTCCAATCTATAATCTGCTAATATGTTACACTTCACACACACTCCATCTTCATATACAACTTGGATTAACTTGATACGATTTATTACTGCTCGCATCACTTCAAATCTCTCACATACATGTTGAAAAACTTGTCCTAACTTTATTTTCGTTAGTCTACTTGCTACCGTACAATGTGGAACCCATTTATCTGGTACATAATAGGAATCTGCATTATCTTGAAAACGACTAAAACATTTATGATAGTTTGTATGAAACTGTTTCAGATTTTCTGTTATCGTCGGAGCATAAAAGACTGTTCCATTTACCGGAAAACTTCCTATATGAGAAAATTCGATTTCAATAGTACTCATACACTTTGCAAACTGATGCAGCTCTCGTTTGAATATTTCGACATCTAAATATTTATAGTCTGCTAATGTAATATGTGGTTCCAGTCCCTCAATGTTGTTTATATAAGATGACAAATCACTTAATTCATCCCATTTATTTTTTATATGTGCTGCAAATATTTCATCAAACGTTACAATAACTGCGTACAAACGGCCCATCCCCTCGCTGCTTTCATTTCTTCCCATTCCTCACGGATCATCCCCATCCGAATCGAATCATAATATTCTCCATTATAATAACGGCATTTTCTCATTCTTCCCTCTAATTGCATGCCTAGCTTCTCAGCAACCTTCATCATGCGCCTATTTCCTGACCATGTTGTCAAGCCTACACGCGCAATACGCAAATGTTGGAATAAGACGTCTACATATAAACGTAATGCGTCTGTTCCATATCCACCGCTCCAATACGCCGGATTATAAATTGTAATGCCTATTTCTAACCAGCGTGATGGCTCGTGTTCCCAATAATACGTTACAACCCCAATGATTTCACCTTCATTTTCGATGATAAGCTGTGAATAGGGGTCTTTCTCGAGCTTAGAGCGAATTCTTTCCTGAAATATTGGAAACTCTTGTCTCACAAAAGGAAAATACGGTGCGTCCCACTTTTTCCATTCTGGTTTTTCTTCTTTATATATTTCTTGCCATAGCGGATATAGATCCTCGTCTTCTATCATTCTAATAACTATTTTTTCTCCTTTTATATAAAGTTGGTTCATAAATTCCTCCTATATATGCCTTCTCATCTTCCAATTACCATGTAGCAATATATTATGCAATCTGTAGTATGATCCTCTCTTATTCACCACTAAATGAACTAAAAGACAATATATTTTTTATTTATTATAATATTTTTTCTGAAAAATCAAAACAAATAGATATATTTTGTATAATATTGTAAAAATATTTTTTGGAGGTTTTCCATGTTAAGGAAAATTATGAGGGGCGGAAATTTCATGTTCAAACGAAATGGCCAAAATATATATATTAAAAAGCCAACTTTTAAAGAATTAGATTATATTCAAAAGCTCTGGCTGGATGAGAAAACAATGGAAGCTGTTGGCGGAACTCATTTTTTTAGAAGACCGCCGCCCAAGTTGGTTTGAGAAAAATGTTGAGCCGACTGATGGAAAACACTTTTACACTTTAATCTACACAAACACTGATACCCCTATAGGAGAAGTTAGCTTTGGGAGATATGATTTAAATACAAAAACTGCAGAATTTAATATCAAAATTGAATACAAACATCGTGGAAATGGATATGCAAAAGAAGCAATTTGTTTATTGTTAGAATATTACTTTGAAGGGTTTAACGGAGAGATTATGATAGATTGCATTGCAAAAAACAACATTTCTGGCCAACGAGTTTTACAAAATTTTGGATTCCGTCATATAGCAACAACAGGTGATGCTTACGTAGTACAAATGAAAAAAGAAGACTTTAAATTCATAAAACATACTCTTTGTACAAAATAAAGCAGAAGATTATCCTCTGCTTTATTTTATTTCCTTATGAAATGAATAACTCACCTTTTCATACCCTTCTCGTTCATAAAAGCGATGTGCATCTATTCTTGGAAACGCTGAAGTTAATACGACACAAGAACAGTCATTTTCTTTGCCCCATCCCTCAATATACGACAGCAATGTCTCTCCATATCCTTTTGATCGATGTGCTTCTGCTGTAACAAGATCATATATAAAGACATGTTTCTTATTATAAAAATTTGTACAAATTGCCGTTCCTGCTAAACTCACTACTTCTTCCTCACTGTTATACAAAGCAAATAGGCGATAATTTTCTTCTTTCATTCTTTCCAAAAGAGGCTGTGCTTCTTCTTGAGAAAGTGTAGGCCGCAACTGCTGTAATACTGGTAATACCCTACAAAATTCCTGTTCTGTTTTTACCTCTTGTACACATGTATTCATATTCTTTCCCTCCAATTATTTATAAAAAATTCAAAATATTTTATAATTGTTATTATAAAAATCTCATGCCCCTTTTGTAAGTGACAGTTTTATTCTTTTTTACAGGGGCAGTTTGAAAGGAAAATGCCAATGGAATTGATCATCCCATTAGATTCAGAAAGTAAGATACCACTTTACATACAAATTTATAACCATATAAAACAAGAAATCTTACAAGGAAATATTGAGGTCGGTAATCGTCTGCCATCTCACCGCAATTTATCTTTGCAGCTTGGTATAAGCCGTAATACAGTGGAATATGCATATCAACAATTGATAGCTGAAGGTTATGTTGAGAGTAAACAAAAACGAGGTTTATTTGTTGCTGCTGCAGATTACGATATGATCCAAACAACAAACAATAAACATATTGTATATGAAGGGAAACCTGTTCGAGAGAATTTACGTTATGATTTCAGTCATGGAAGCATTGATACATCCTCTTTTCCATCGTCAACTTGGAAAAAGATAACTAGTAATTGCCTCCTAGAATATGAGAATGATTTATTTACAAAAGAAGACCCACAAGGTGAGTGGCAGCTTCGCTCTGAAATCTCTCGTTATCTCTATCAAGCACGTGGTGTGCATTCTACCCCAGAACAAATTATCATCGGAGCCGGTACACAACCTCTTCTTTGGCTGCTTTTGCAATTGCTTGGGAATGAATACACATATGCAATGGAAAATCCGGGTTTTCACCGAGTAAGAGCTGTCATGCAAAGCTATGGATTACATATACAGCCCATTTCTCTAGATGAAAAAGGGATTCATATTTCTTCTTTATATAAAAGTAATGCTGATGTTGTATATGTAACACCTTCTCATCAATTTCCATATGGAATGATTATGCCGCTTTCTCGCCGAATGGAGCTGTTAAAATGGGCAAATGAAAATGATAGCTATATTATAGAAGATGATTATGACGGTGAATTTCGTTACACTGGGAAACCTATCCCTTCCTTACAAGGATTAGATACAAATGGACGTGTCATTTACATGGGAACATTTTCGAAGTCATTTTTGCCTTCACTCCGAATGAGTTATATGGTTCTTCCACAACCTTTGCTAAAAGCTTATCAACACCATGGTACCATCTTCAAACAAACTGTCTCAAAAATACAACAACTCACGTTTGCAACATTTATGAGAGAAGGTTATTGGAATCGACACTTAAATCGAATTCGCACTGTATATAAAAAGAAACATCAATTATTAGTACATACAATTCAACAAGAAATGGGCCCTCTAGTTGATATCATAGGTTCCCAGTCGGGACTTCATATTGTATTGCATGTTCATAACAGAATGAATGAACATGAGCTTATTGATAAGGCTGCTGTAAAAGGTGTGAAAGTATATCCATTATCCCTATATGATGCAGTATATGATTTACAGAAGGAATCTTACGTATTGATGGGATTTGGCGGTTTATCAGAAAACGACATTCCCTATGCCATTCAATTATTGAAGAAAGCTTGGTTTTAGGTAACATACGCAAAAAAGTGCTGTAAACGATATGTTTTATCTGTTTACAGCACTTTTTCATTTAAAGTTTTTCTATCAAGATAGAGAGAGCCTCTATTTATCTTTTATATCTCTTTTAACACTCTATCTAATGGATTCGTTGTTTGAGATTGACAGGAAAGTTGAGTACATTCACGAAAAGCGAAATGCTTACAATCTATACATTTTTTTGCATCCAAATGTTCTAGGGCATAAGTAATAGCTTCCCCTGTATGATCAAAAAAGTTCTTTTCTCCAATCTCATTGTACAATCCATTTTTCTCTAGCGTTACTTTTAACTCAGATTGAATTCCCGAAATAAGAAGTACGCCACCTTGTTTTTTAAAATGATGAACAATATTCCTAAAATAGGATTCTCCTGTTGTATCAATAAAAGGAACCTTTCCCATACGTAAAATTAATACTTTTGGTTTATAATGAATAGTTGCTAAAATGTTTTGTTCAAACGTTTGAGCAGCTCCAAAGAATAACGGACCTTCTATTGTATAAATACTAATTTGTGGACAATCATGCGTTTTATTCACCACATGCGGCAGCAATTTTTCGTTCTTTCTTGTATGATCAGGAAGCACTTTAGATATAACAAGCATGCTACTCATACGTTTTGTAAATAAAATAATAGCTAGAATAAGACCGATTTCTACAGCTGTTGTCAAACTAGTAAACACAGTAAACAAAAATGTTACAAGTAATACAAGAGAATCTCCTGTTTTCATTTTAAGGATGTGAGCAAAATGTTTTTGTTCACTCATATTCCAAGCTACTACCATTAAAATGGGCGCCATACTAGCCAGTGGAATATGTGAAGCAGATGGAGCTAACAGTAAAAGCGTTAGTAAAACAAGCACCCCATGAATAATACCTGACATAGGAGAAGTAGCCCCACTCTTAATATTAGTTGCTGTTCGGGCAATCGCTCCAGTTGCCGGAATTCCTCCAAATAACGGTGTAACAATATTAGCAATTCCTTGACCGATAAGCTCTTTGTTACTGTTATGCTTACTATTTGTCATACCATCTGCCACGACAGCGGATAAAAGAGATTCAATACTACCTAACATGGCAATAACAAATGCAGGACCAATTAACTGTTTTATACGCTCCAATGTGATTTCTGGAATATGGAACTGAGGAAGTGTATTCGGAATCGCACCATATGCTGTACCAATCGTAGGTACATGACTCGAGAAAAATACCGTTGCAATTAAAGTTGAAATAACAATACCTACTAATGAACCAGGAACTTTTGGTAAAATTTTTGGTGTTATCAATATCACAAAAAGGCAAATCAAAGCAGTTATAATACTATAAAAATTGATGGTATCAATATGGATAAAGATTTCCTTCAAATTTGCTATAAATGCCTCATGCTTTTTTATACCTGTCAGCCCCAAAAAGCCAGCAATTTGTCCCGTAAAAATAGTAACAGCAATACCTGATGTAAAACCAACTGTTACAGGACGTGGAATAAACTTAATTAAAGATCCTAGTTTAAAAATCCCCATAAGGCATAAGAGTATTCCAGCTAATAAACCCGCCAGTAGTAAATTTTCATATCCATAAGTAATTACAATGCCTAATAGAATTGGAACAAAAGCACCAGTCGGCCCTCCAATTTGATACTTCGAACCACCAAATAGCGAAGTGAGAATCCCAGCAATACATGTTGTATAAATCCCATACTCCGGTTTCACTCCAGAAGCGATAGCAAAAGACATAGCAAGTGGAATCGCAACAACCGCGACAATTGTTCCTGAAAGAAGATCCTTTTGAAAATGTCCCAATGAGTATCCTTCAAATCTTCCCGTAAATAACCCTTTCATACAAACCCTTCTTTTCTATTTTTAATAAATTTGCATTGCAAACTTTATCTTTTTCTATGAGAACATCAACTTAATATTTACTATACGTTTTGTTCAAATGACGTTCTAATTTATCTATATCTCCACCTTCTTGCACGTAGGTTTTCAACCTTTCTGCTAGAAGTTCCCCACTATGACTATCTAGCTTCTGCGTATCTATAAGTGCTGTAATCGGTATCTTCTCTGGCGTCATATCTCTACGAAACATTTGCCCCGGAATTTCGCTCCAAAAACGATTCCATTCATCCAGTAATCCTATTTGATCAAATAAAAAACTTTGAATCCCGCATAACCAAGCTGTACAGGCTGTATTCCTTTTTTGACATCCAACTCCATCTTGTAAATGTTGGCATGCAAAACAACAAGAATTCCCACTTTTAATACAAACATTACAAACGTGATGAGCTCCTATTAAACGAAATATTTCAATTCCGTGTTGGATAATGGCTTCTTTCTTAACCTCAATACTCAACCTGTGCCTCCTTGGCGATCATTTCACCGTCTGTTTCGTCTAGTTCTTCTAACATTGAAATCGTATCAATTAAATGGTTATTAAATATTTTCCGAGCAACTTCCAATAAGTTCATAATCATAGGATCTCGAAGAGAATATAAAACTCGCTTTCCATCTTTGGTACCAACAACAATATTTTTTGCACGTAATACACTTAACTGTTGAGAAACCGAGGAACCTTCCTTATTTAGAATGCTTTGAATTTCATTTACACTTTTTTCCCCCTCTGACAGCAATTCGAGAATACGAATTCGCAAGGGATGTGATAAGGCTTTAAAAAAATCAGCCTTAAATTGTTGCATTTCCCCACCCATTCAAACACCTCCATTACTTATTATTAATTTTATATAACCTAGAAGTATCATATACATCTTCAAATGTTTGAATATGTATATGATACTTCTAGGGTTTACAATTTTCAATACAAATCTTGAAATGTTAACAAAAAATCAAAAAAGTGCTGTAAACAATGTATTTCATCTGTTTACAACACCTTTTTTTATTCTGTCCCATCACTTATCCACCTAAAATATCCCTATTTTACCTATAAATATTATATAATGATTTTGAATGAATTTTTCGAAAAAGGAGTCCATATACGATATGATGCTACAAACGATGTTTTCTTCCCCTATCTTACATATAGAAGAATTACATCCTGGCTACGAAGACCATGCAAGCGATGTATGGCTTGTAAAAACAAAAGATGAAGAAGTCATCGTTCGTTCTTCTAAATTAGAAAAAGAACCAAATAATGATTTTTGGTGGGGATGTAAACAATTATTCGGAATTAATCCACGATCTGTTCATAATCTAGAAATTGTCAATCATTCACTCGGACAATATACAGCTCTTCCTATTCCTAAAGTGTTACGCAAGTATGTACTAGATCGTGAGTACATTGTCGTTGAAAAACTAGAAGGACAAATGCTGCAATCCTTCTTCAATCAGCCTGACTCTTTACTACATAACTTTGGAAAAGGATTAGCTGAAATTCATCAATACAAAACAAACTATGTCGGTAATCCATCTAGAACACATCAAATTCCATTACATAGCTTTCATCAACATGTGATACAAACTAGCACAGAACTTATAGAGCGATTTCACTCACATAATCAAAAAATTCGTAACAGGTTAAAAAAATTTTTTTCTCAAACTGCGTCTCTTCCTACCCCAGAAGAAGCATCATTCGTTCTTATCGACATGGACCCAACACAATTTTTAACAGATGGTCAAAAAATTACCGGACTTGTAGATACAGAAGCTTACGCTATTGCACCGCGAGAATTCGATTTCATTGGATTAGAATATTTATTTACAGAAGCTGAAGCTACAGCATTTCAAAAAGGCTATGAAACCATATCCCCTCTTCCAAACTTGACACAATGCAGAGCACCATATCGATATTTATATCGTTTACTGTCTATTCAAGGAAGTGTGAACCTAGACGAGTGGATAGAACACCCATCTTTTTTTAAATTATTAAGTAACACAATATAAAGAGGAGAATACAATATGCAAATTCAATACAAATGGAGTCAAGAGGACAGCGATTATCTCAGAAAACAATTAATCGCATTCAATCATTCACAAGTTTCAGGTAGTGAGAAATCACTTGTTAAAGATATCAGTTTAACACTAAAAAACGATAATGAAGAAATAGTAGCTGGCTTAACAGGAGTCATATTTTGGCAATGCTTACACGTCAATATTTTATGGGTCAGTGATAGTCTGCGCCATAAAGGCTATGGCAGTAAGCTCCTATTAGAAGCCGAACGAATAGCGAAAGAAAACGATTGTAATCTTATTAAACTTGATACATTTAGCTTTCAAGCACCGGAATTTTACAAAAAACATGGCTATGAAGTATATGGTGTTATAGAAGACTTCCCGAAAGGACATACACACTATTACTTACAGAAAAGATTAATAGTATGAGAAATGGAGAGTGATTCTTTGACGATTAAAAAAAAGAATATATTAACCTCAAAAGACATACAACAAATAATCGATTTAGCAACATACTGTGAACGTAACGATGGACTGGAGTATAAACCTTCTTTATATGTAGATGTGCTCCAAACAAGAAATAAAGATCAGGTGAATGATTTTCTTTATTACCAAGACGACAAATTAGTTGGTTTTGTAAGTATGTATGAATTTGAAAGACCTACTAAACTTGAATTAATAGGAATAGTCCATCCTTCATTTCGAAGGCAAAAAATATGTAGTAACCTTCTAAATGCAGCTTTTGACGAAATAAAAAATCGTAACATCAATGAACTATTATTCATTGTAAATGCCGCTTCTACAAGCGGAAACGCCTTTGCTAAATCTTTTGGATTACAAATTTTGTTTAGTGAATACTCTATGCAATTCAAAAGAAATTCAACTTCTTTTATAAATATAAAAAATACAATTCACCTTGTACCAGCTACTACTGAGGAATTGCCGAACATCGCTAAAATTGCAAGTAAAGCTTTTAACGATTCCTTACAAGATAATATAACATGGTTACATAAGACAATATCAGCACCTAACCGTCAGCTTTATATGGCTCTTTTCAATCAGGAAGTAGTAGGAACGATAACCGTTTCTCATGAAGAAGAGGTCACATCTATCTCTGGGTTTGCTGTAGATCCTTCTTATCAAGGAAGAGGACTTGGAACAAACATGTTACAAACTACTGTACAGCAATTATTAAAAGAAGGAAAAAGAAGCATTACACTAGAGGTAGAAACAAAAAATGAGAATGCTTTGCAACTTTATAAGCACTGTGGTTTTGAAATTACTGCAAGCTATCATTACTATGATTTGATTAACAAATAGTCCAGGAGTGAACGTTTTCATTTACATAAAAAAGAAGAATGCATAACTTTTATTTAGATTCAAAAAATTTGAATCTATCTTTATTTCACCAAGAATAAATATATAATGTACACATTGTATAAAGAAAAAAGAGGATAGATACAAACATAAAAATTCTGTATGTTCTATCTTTTTTTGCACCACAAATATTTTCATTTCCTACAACATTTTTATTAATGTTCGCGAATAGTAAAGTTATTAAAAATATAATACATAAAAACTCTTTAAAAATGCAGAGCATATAGGTTGTATTATGGATTGAAAATACTTGAAATAGTCGAGTTAAGTGCCTTTTCGGACAGGGAGTTGTGCTGTATCATGGAAGATATGTACCTTTCCGTTTTTAATTGGGAGTTTAGTTGCTTCCACCCTGCTAAAAAGAAAGGTGTTATGTGTTAATAAGGGAAATGTCCCAACAGAGAATATGGCACAGACACAGACAAGGGCTAAAAATAATTTTCAAGGTACGAAAGTTGAGTAACTTAGTTTAGATAACCTTTTCAGCAAATTTCTAATTTAAGGAGTACCGGGAATGAGAGAACGCATTATAAAAGCTTTTATTGAAGAGATTCATGATAAAGGTATGAAGTTCACAATGGATGATCTAGCAAAACGCATTGGTGTAAACAAACGATACCTTTATCAACATTTTTCTTCGAAAGTTGAAATTTTAGAATTAATCATTGATCAATCGTTATCAGAGTTCGATGAAAAAACAGAACAAATTATGAATAATACATCTTTAAGCCTGATTGAAAAAATCAGACAGATTTGTACTGTGTTGCCCAATTTTGAGTTTTACGACTTCAAAGTGTTGGAACAAATGAAGCGCTATTACCCAGAGCAATGGACAAAAGTGAATGACGCTTTGAGCGAGTGGGAAGCTCTGCGCTTGTTACTCGAAGAAGGTATACAGCAAGGTGAACTCATTGAAATCAATCCAACACTCGCTGTAAAGCTGATCATAGATGCTACAAATTCTGTCTTTGATCGAAATTTTTATATGGAAAATAATATTACCTTACCAGAAGCCCTCTCATCTATCGTAGACGTATTATTGTTCGGCTTAGTCAAAAATAAATCATAATAATGATCTAACTAAAAAATCGGGCACGGAACATTCGTTCCCGATTTTATTTTTATAAGGGAACGTTCTTGCATCCTGAATCAGATTCTCCGTTTTTACCCAAACACTCCTAATTGTTAAAATATTCTGAATTTTATTTGCGTAAGATAAGCAACAATCGCATATGACGCAAGATTGGCTAACCGCGCTGTGTATCATAAACCACAAATATTTATGCAAAGTATACGATTGTGATGATTAGATGCCACTCCTAATTTCACATTATTTCAAATTAATCTCATGGTTCATTTTATAATTCTTTTTCAAAAATTCTGGGCAATCCCATTCACAAACAAGATCTTTAGCCAAAGAAACGACCCAGCCCTTTGTAATATGATACTTTTCTCCATCAACAGTAATAAACACCTCACCATCTGTCACATAAAAAACTTCCTGTTCTTCTACGTGCCAAGTTCCTTTATTAGGTTCGCCTACCCATGGCTCCCAAGTGTCAACACTTAATCTTTGTGCTTCTTCATCTGTAATTTTTTTCGCAAAAAACATTTTCATCGTCTCTCCTTCTTATAGATAATTTTGAAAGATTAATTGATATCAGTATGCTTACGTTGCTCTTGTTTCCTTTAAACGTTTCAACTCTTTTCGAAGAAAATAAATCGCAATTAGAACACCCGGAATTTCAGCAGCTGGAGCGGAATACCAAATACCATCAACTCCCCAGTATTTTGGGAAAATAAACATGAACGGGAATGAAAAAAACAACACTTTGCTAACATTAATAAACGTTGCCGACCAGTTTTTCTCTTGTGATTCGAAATAACCGGCGATAAGCAAGCTAACAGCATTTAATGTAAACATGCAATTAAATACAATTGTCGTCCAGATTCCTAGTTTCTGTAAATCCGGATTACCTCCAGAGAAAAATGACATAATTGGATCTGCAAACATGATTAGTAAAGCTGTCGCAATCAGAAAGAAGGAAACCGTAAAAATGAGTCCAATCTTAATTGCTTGTTTAACACGATCAAGATTGCCCGCACCGTAATTATAACTAATGATCGGTTGAAGTCCCGTCATCCCACCGAGCGCTGCTAAAGCAAGCAGATTTGTAATGTAACCGTTTTGAACCGTAAAAGCAGCAACATGCAGCCCACCACCGTAGCTTAGCAGTAAATTATTGAAGAAAATAATGGAAAAAAACATCATGAGCTGACTTGAAAAAGATGCAAAGCCTGTCCAAGCCACCTCACCAATTGTCTTGAGATTAATCATCATATCTTTTATTTTTGGCTTAAGCTTTGTTTTACCGAACCAAAAATAAAAGATGAGTAAAACAGGGATCGATTGTGAAATTGTATTCGCCCACGCGGAACCCATCATCCCCATATCATATTTCGATACCATAATCCATTCTGTAATTCCCGCAACAACCGCTGCAACTAACCAACTGTTCATTGATAATACAGGTTTTTCATCGATATTGGTTAAAATACTTAGTACAACCGCCAATATCGTTATTGGCAATGAAATCCACAATAGTCGGCTATATTTCACCGCATATGGAAGTGCATCCTGACTTGCTCCGAATAAAGTCAGGATTGGATTTTCAAAGACCAATCCAAGTACAGCTAGCACGGTGGAGATGAAAAGAGTAAACCATAAAGTTTGTCCCATAATACTCCTAGCTTCTTCGATTTTCCCTTTTCCAAGCCGAAGCGAAATGACCGCTCCGGCTCCTATACCAAAAAGAACGCCAAGCATACGGGTAATAACCATGATTGTAAATCCAATTCCGATTCCTTCCACTTCCAGCTCCTGAAAGCCGCTGACGAAATAGCCATCGACAATCGATACCACTCCAAGAATCGCATTCGCCATAATTCCTGCCAAAGCAAACCGTAAATATAGTAAAGGAATACTTTTGGTTCCCAGTGCTGAAGCATTTACTGACTTATTCATCATTTCTGCTGTTTCTTTCTTCGGTGAGGGACGGTTTCCTGCTATTTCCATGCTCATGCCCTCCTAAAAATAGTTTATACAGCAAGTTAAGCCAAATTAATTCGCATACCACCCTACAGGCTTAGCATGTTGGTGGATATTGATTTGCTTCATTTCCATAAAGTGCTCTAGTCCAGTAACACCTAACGCTCTGCCGATTCCACTTTGCTTATATCCTCCCCAAGGCCCTTCAACATAAGCAAGGTGATAACTATTAATCCAAGTGATGCCCGCGCGCAATTTACTAATGACACGTTTTGCTCGATCCATGTCTTCAGTAAATACAGCACCAGCTAATCCATAAATGGAATCATTCGCTTTTTGAATTGCATCTTCCTCATCTTTAAATTTCTGTACAACAAGGACTGGACCAAAAATCTCTTCTTTAACAACACGCATATTCGTGTTTACATCAGCAAAGATCGTTGGTGCAATAAAAAATCCTCGATCAAGCCCATTTTCTGTTAAGCGCTTACCACCACAAACTAATTTTGCACCTTCTTCGATTCCACTCTTGATGTAATGTAAAACGTCATTCATATGAGCCTCATTTGTAAGCGCTCCCATTTCAATGTTCTCGTTTTCCCCGTTGCCAACTACAATTTTGCTTGCACGCTCGGCCAATCTTTCAACAAACTTATCGTAAATTGTCTCTTGTACAAGCAGACGGGATGCAGCTGAACAAACTTGCCCAGCATTGTGGAAAATACCGAACATCGCATTCTCGACTGCAGTTTCAAAATCCACATCGTTGAACACAATAAGTGGAGATTTACCTCCCAATTCAAGTGTAATTTTTTTCATATTTCCCGCAGCTGCGCGCATAATGCTTTGGCCTGTTTTTGTTCCGCCTGTAAAGGCAATCTTATCAACATCATGGCTCTCGGCAAGCTCATTTCCAACTTTTGATCCAGGTCCCAATACTAAGTTTGCCACTCCGGCCGGAAGCCCGACTTCCTCAATAATTTCAAATAATTTGAATACGCTTACATGAGTGACCTCCGCAGGCTTAATTACAATTGTATTTCCAGCAGCGAGTGCAGGAGCAATTTGCCAAACAGCTAACATAAGCGGGAAGTTCCAAGGGACAATAAGCCCACAAACACCAATCGGCTCATGAATAATAATTGTTTCCGAAGAATCAGCACGCGTGTAAGATTCTTTTTTCATGCCTTTGATCAAATCAGCATAATAGCGGAAGCATTGAATCGACACCGGAATATCCACATAGGTTGTTGCACGTATAACCTTACCGTTATTTGCAGTCTCCAAACGTGCAATTTCAGCCGCCTTCTCTTCAAGACGATCTGCAATCTTATAGAGATATTCAGCTCTTTCATCAGCCGATAAATCCGACCAAATCCCGCTGTCAAACGCTTTGCGAGCCGCCTTGACTGCCACCTTTGCATCATCTTCTGATCCATCAGCAGACGTTGCGATTACCTCTCCAGTTGCTGGATTCATAACGTTTCTTCTAGCACCGGATAACGCTTCTACCCATTTCCCATCAATGAACATGTTAATTTTCACACGTCTCTCTCCTTTACGCAAAAATATCATGCAGTTTGAAACCAATATGCGCTAGATTTACAAGCATAGTTTTCTGATTATGGAACGGGAATGCTTTTAGACGTTCCTTTTCAAATCGATATCCACCTGCACTCCCTGTAACAATCCATTGGGCCAATAACTTACCAAACAATGTCGAGAGAGAAGCGCCGTGGCCCGTATAACCTGTTGCGAAATATGCGCCTTCTTTAGATCTTCCGATAACCGGGAATGTATCAATTGTAACCCCAATAAATCCACCCCAACGGTATTCAATTTTGCTTCCTGCCAGCTTCGGCATCAAGTTTACCATCGCATCGTAAACTTTTTGATACACGCTATCATCTAAGTTTGGACGGATATCGCCACCGCCAAATACGATTCGATTATCTGGTGTACGACGGAAATAGTAAAGAAAACTACTTGTATCAAAAACCATGCGATCTTTAGGAATGACAATATTCAGCAATGACTCCGGAAGCGGTTCAGTTGCAATAATACGTGCCGAAATTGGCAGTACACCTTTGTTCAGTTCATTCATGATTTTTCCAGAGTAACCATCTGTCGCCACAATAATGTCTTTCGCAATAACAGAACCTTTTTCTGTTTCAACTTTCACACTATGTTGACCGTACTCGATGGATAATGCTTTAGAATGCTCAAAGATTCTTGCACCGATCGATTTAGCTGCTTCTCCCAAACCAATTGCATAATTCAGTGGATGGAACGAATAACTCGCGTCATCGACTAAGCAACCATGATAAACCGGGGAATCGATCTCTTGATGCAATTGACTTCGATCGAGCACTCTTGATTCGTATCCGAAATTTTCGTTTAAGTATGCGCTTTCAAGTTTCAATTCTTCAAAATGCTTTGCTTTGTAAGCTACTACAATGTGACCTGTATTTCTAAAGTCACAGTTGATTTGATGTTCGTCAATAATGTTTTTTACCAGTTCAATACTAAACAAGGAGAGATCGTTTAGTTGTCTAGCCTCGTCAGTACCATACTTTTTGGTAAGCTGCTGCATCGTTGGCTTATAGCCTGGCAATACCATCCCACCGTTACGACCGCTGGCACCGTATCCGATTGTTTCTTGCTCTAGGACAATGACATTCTTTCCTAACTTTTGCAAATGATAAGCAGAGGAAAGCCCTGTGAAACCAGCGCCAATAACGACAACATCCGCCTCTTCATTTTCTTCTAGAGTTTTTCCTTTCTCATAGCTGTTTGCAGTCGCTGTCCATAGAGAGAGTGTATTCATTTGATTCATCTTATCACTTCCTTCTTCCTGTTTATTTAAAAGAAACATTTTAGCGGGGATACCGAATGCATAGGTGTACAAAAATTTTTTCTACTACTTGATTTACGGGGAATCTTTTATTAAAAACAAGCGGTATAACCCTTGTAACTAAAAATGTTATTATAGTTACTTGTTAATTATACTGAAAATAAAGAATTATTCAATAACTTTTTTGAGTATGGTTCAAGTAATCTATAAATCTTTTCCATACTGATACTATGACTCTAAAAAAAGACATGGTCAGTATGGAAAAGATTGTTTTTTGCAATATATTTCTCTGCTAAGAGTAATCGCAGTACAAGCTATTTCTTTGACAGTTTCATATAGTGTAGCTTTGAAATAAAGTTTGATCAAAAATACCTCACAATCCCAAGTTTAGAAGATTACTTGCAGGAGGCTTTGTTTTTTCACACCAGAGCCAAAGAACTAACAATAGATTTTTAGAGAAAAAAAGCCCATCAAGTTAAACTTATATAAGCTTAACTTGATAGGCATGGGGCGGTATCGCCTATTATTATAAACGGGCTTTATTTCTATATTCTAACCTTTTCTATTGCTTTTATTCGACGATACTCAGGCTTCCACATTACTTCTTTCACTGCAATCTTGATATCGTTATCACTTAAGTTCTCTCTAGCAACACCTTCTGCAACTGCAACTTTCGCTACTTCAATTGCAACCATTTCCGAGATATTACGTAACTCTTCAACTTCTGGCAAAATAGGTGCTCCTGGCTTACTTGTATCCACCATACTTGCAACTGCTTCAGCTGCTGCTGCGAACATTCCGTCCGTCATGACGCTTGCACGTACAACAATTGTTCCAAGACCTAGTCCCGGGAAAATAAGTGCGTTATTTGACTGTCCAATCACATATGTTACACCGTTATATGTAACCGGTTCAAACGGACTTCCTGTTGCAACTAACGCTCTTCCTTCTGTCCACTCGATTAAATCTGCTGGTTTCGCTTCCGCAAGCGGCGTTGGATTCGACATCGGTAAAATGATTGGTCTTTCTACGTGAGAAGCCATTTCTTTAATAATTTCCTCTTTAAATGCGCCCGCAACAGTAGATGTACCAATTAAAATTGTCGGTTTTACATGTTTCACAACTTCAGCAAGTCCGATCACATCATTTTGTTTCCACTCACTTACTTCAACTTCTTTTCTTGCATATGGAATTTGGAAATCAAGAAGATCTTCCATATTATCTGTAACTAATCCGTTACGGTCGATACACCAAAAACGATTATGAGATTCTTCGTCTGATAAGCCTACACGAACCATTGCATCTCTTACTTGATCTGCGATACCGATTCCAGCCGTACCAGCACCAAACACAACGACACGATGCTCACTTAACGGTACACCCGAAGCTTTTACTGCCGATAATACGGCAGCAAGTGAAACTGCCCCTGTACCTTGAATATCATCATTAAATGTACAAACGTCATGACGATATTTATCTAAAATTTTTCGTGCATTTCGAGAACTGAAGTCTTCCCAATGTAAAAGTGCTTTCGGGAATTGTTTATTTACCGCTTGTACAAATGTATCAATAAATTCATAGTAAGCTTCACCTGTTATACGAGGGTGACGATTTCCAATATAAAATGGATTGTTTAATAATTCCTCACGATTTGTACCTACATCTAAAATTACCGGTAATACACGGCTGGGATCGATTCCAACTGCGGCCGTATATACAGCTAATTTCCCGATCGCAATGTTAATTCCACCAACACCCCAATCACCAATTCCTAATATACCTTCTCCATCTGTTACAACGACTAAATCAATATTTTCAGCTGTTGCACCGATATTTGCAAATGCATCTTCAATACCTGATGGATCGTTAATTGATAAATAAACCCCACGCGGTTTACGGTATTCATGACTATATCTTTGAATTGCTACACCAACAGTTGGTGTATATACAATTGGTAACATTTCACGTAAATGATCTGTTAATATACGATAAAATAATACTTCATTTCGATCATGTAACGCAGTTAAGTATACATTCTTTAATAAATCATCTGGCTGAGAACTAAATTGTTCATATGCTCGGCGTGCTTGTTCTTCTAACGTTAAAACCGCTGGCGGTAATAACCCTTTTAAACCTAACTCTTCTCTTTCCTCTTGCGTGAAAGCTACCCCTTTATTTAAAAGTGGTGTTGATAATACTTCTACTCCTCTTAATGTCGTTTCTAATGAACCATTAGAACCTACTGTAAACTTACTCATAACATCCCTACCTCTATTTATATATGGCATTTCTATATTGTAAACAAAGAAGAGGGGCTTGTCCCCCCTCTTTTTTTAATTTTTCTTTAAAAGAGTTGCTCCTGCAATTCCTGGGTGTGTCATTTCAAATGGATCTAGAATTAACTCTAAGTCTTCTTGTGACAATACACCATTTTTCACACAAAGTTCTCGAACGGATTGACCTGTTGCAATTGCTTCTTTCGCAACACGAGCTGCTGCTTCATAACCGACATGAGGGTTTACGGCTGTAATAATTCCTACACTCTTCTCAACGTATTCTTTTAAACGATTTTCATTCGCTTCAATTCCTATTAAGCAATTATCTGTAAAGGCACGGAAACCATTATTCATAATGCTAATAGATTGAAGTAAGTTGAAAACAAGTACTGGTTCCATAACGTTTAATTCTAATTGTCCTGCTTCTGAAGCAAGGCAAATTGTATGATCGTTACCAATTACTTGGAACGCAATTTGGTTAATAACTTCTGGCATAACAGGGTTTACTTTCCCTGGCATAATAGAAGAACCTGGTTGACGAGCTGGTAGCATAATTTCCGCTAAGCCAACGCGTGGACCTGATGCCATTAAGCGAAGGTCATTCGCAATTTTAGACATGTTCATCATACATACTTTTAATGCTGCAGATACTTCAGTGTACGCATCAGTATTTTGCGTTGCATCTACTAAATCTTCCGCACCAACAAGCGGTAATTCACTAATCGTAGCAAGATGTTTTACAACTGCTTCAATATATTCCGGATCTGCATTTAACCCTGTACCAACTGCAGTTGCTCCCATGTTTACTTCATATAAATGTTGACGTGATTGCTTAATACGTTTCATATCACGTTCAAGTACACGAGAATACGCTTTAAACTCTTGTCCAAGACGAATCGGCACAGCATCTTGTAAATGTGTACGACCCATTTTAATAACATGATCGAACTGTTCTGCTTTTAATTCAAATACATCATGCATATAACCCATCGTTTGTAATAGGCCTTCTAACGCATTTAATGTTGCGATATGAATCGCTGTTGGGAATGCATCGTTTGTTGATTGTGCCATATTCACATGGCTATTTGGACTAATATAATGATAGTCTCCCTTTTCCATTCCTAATAATTCAAGAGCACGATTGGCAATGACTTCATTTGCGTTCATGTTCATTGAAGTACCTGCACCGCCCTGAATTGGATCGATGATAAAATGATCGTGCCATTTTCCATCTAGAATTTCTTGAGCAGCTTCTGCAATTGCTTTTCCCTTATTCAATTCCAACCTTCCTACATCTGTATTTGCAAGAGCTGCGGCTTTCTTTACAATTGCAAACGCTTTAATTAAGCCTTCATGAATTTTGTAACCTGTGATTGGAAAATTTTCAACAGCACGTAAAGTTTGAATTCCATAATACGCCTTGGTAGGTGCTTCCTTTGATCCCAAAAAATCCTTCTCAACTCGCATGTTCTTATTTGTAGTTGACATAATAATTTCTCCCTATATTAAATGTACAGCCGAAAAAAACAGATGAATCCATTATCAATTATCGTCAGATTTAAGTGTTAAATCATATGCTAAAGGTGTTTCAATAATCTCTTTAATTTCTTCTAATTTATTAGTTTTTCCAAGCGTCCACATCAATTTTGCTATGATGGCTTCGGTATTCATATCTCCTGATAATATTACTTGATGCTGCGCCACTTTCCTTCCTACTTCATAGAGAAGTATATCTTCTCCTTCTTCCAAGCATTGAGTAGTAATTACTACAGCAATCCCCATTTCAGACAGTTCTTGAATTTTCGAAAGCAAGTTCCTTCCTTCAAAAGGTAATCCACCGTTACCAAAGCTTTCAATAATGATTCCTTTATACAAATCTTTTAGACAATCAAATATCTCCGGTTTTGTACCTGGATACAATTTCATAAGAAAAACATCTGTACATAAATTAGTATTTACTGAGAGTTCATTATGAATAGAAGTTGGCTTCCAATGATATTTCACTTCATTTTCATTTACTTCAGCAACATATGGATAATTCACACTTTCAAACGCATCATAACTTTTTGTTCGCATTTTAACGGCCCTTGTCCCAATAATGACCCGACCATCAAAAACAATAAACACACCGCCAACATCCTCACAGGAAAATCTAAGGGCATCAGCTACATTTTTCTTTGCGTCTGTCTTTTTAAAACTGATAGGTACTTGTGAGCCTGTTAAAACAACTGGTTTTCTTAAACCTTGAAGCATATAAGAAAGCGCAGAAGATGTATAGGCTAACGTATCTGTTCCATGTGTAATCACAAACCCGTCGTAATCATCATAATGATTAAAAACAGCATTAGCTATTTCTATCCAATGCTCAGGCTGCATATTGGTACTATCAATATTCATTAAGATTTTGCAATCTATTTCTAAGTTTTGGGATGACTTTGAAAAATAATTCAACAATTCCTCAGCTGATAATCCTGGAACAAGCCCTTCATTTCCCTCCACAGATGCAATTGTTCCACCAGTTGCAAGTAATAAAATTCTCTTCATACAAAACACCTCCATAAAATAAACAACTATACATCGTTCGCGAAATGCGTATTTATAATTATCATTATAGAACTTAATTTGAAATAATCAAGGTTTCGTATTCAATACGCGTACTTTTTTCTGTTTTTGATTATTTTCTTATGTTATAATTGATTTAATAAAAATAGATGGGGTATGAGACGAATGCTGGAACGTTTATCTGAATTAAGAAAAAATCGAAAATGGTCCTTACAAGATACAGCAGATCGACTTGGGATTGCAAAAAGCACCTATGCTGGGTATGAAAATGGTTATAGATTGCCTTCATTACAATCTTTATCCAAAATAGCAGATTTATTTGATACATCCGTAGATTATATAATAGGCCGAACTGAAAATTTACATCAAAACAAAGATGTAATTGATATTACAAAACTACTGAAAGATCCAGATCAAACACTTGCAATAGACGGAGAAGTACTATCAACTGAAGAAATAATTGACTTTATTGCTTTTGTGAGAAGTAAACGCGAACTAAGTTCCAAAAGACTAGAAAATATTTTATCAACATTTGAAAATTGATTGAATAAAGAATAAGAAAGAACGACATTGTACTCTTTAAACTTTGAAGTACTTATACAATTTATTTGTAAACGACATGTATGCGATTAGTGTGGGAATAGTATTAATCAAAATTTATTTTATTAACTTTATATTTATAGTTTACTTTTTTGTTATTTTACGTAAAAAAAGAAAAGTATCCATTTCTAAAAAGATACTTTTCTTTTTTATCTTAGTGTAAACTATGCTGTCCTAATAATTATTCCTTCCCCATTTGAAATAGGCGTCTCATAATTTCTCCACTTACAGAATAATCTTCACGTGCTGATTTCTCTGAGCCAAATATCCTCCAAATTCACTATCTGCTCCAAAACTTATTTACTCAATTACATTTAATTACAGGTGAAATTATAAACTCATTTCTTTGCCTAATACACAAGCTTCTTTTTATTTCCCGAATAAATAAACCCTTATTTAATTATGTAAAAAACACATAATTAAATAAGGGTCTTATAATGTTATAAATTCACATCAACATATCCTATCCTATGCCCACATTATTCTTCCGTTTCATAATGGACTGGTAACAATAACATCCAACGAACAAATGTATTTTCCCATGGGTTCACCTTTTCTTCACGCCTTTGTTTCACTAATTTTGGAATCTCCACAAAATGATTTTCAATATCGTCGCTTAATACTTGTTGTGTTTTAATATTTCATAATTTCTCGACTGCGTCAAATGAGTCGTAATAAGAAAATAAATGGAAATGATTTTGTGGACTGGAGCAAGCACTCTATCATTAGCTTTGGAATTAGATGAATGAAATTGAAAATAAAAAAACAGCAACTTTTATGCAAAAAATAGGGAGACATAGGGAACTATTGTGAGGCCGAAAGGCGCCGCCTTGTTTCTTGCTATCGATAATGAGCTGTTATGTAAATTCCACATGAATACAATATGTATAATTTTTGTTCTTTTTTGGAAATATAAAATTGTACGGTTTATAAGAAAAAGCATGGAATAATGAGAAATAATGAACCTTCTAAAAATAGCAATCCTGAATTATGGATAAGGAAGTGATCCACGATGATTACGAACCCAAAAGATCGTATTACAACAATTCAAACAGCTGTTATCGTTATCAATTATACACTTGGAACGGGGATTTTAACCTTGCCACGAGCATCTACAGAGAAAGTGAAAACACCAGATATCTGGTTAGCTGTAATTTTAGGCGGGCTAATAGCGATGATACTAGGCGTTATTATGGTCAAATTAGGTCAACAGTTTCCTGGAAAAACCTTTTATCAATATAGCCAAGAAATTGTAGGGAAATGGATGGGCGGGTTACTAAGTTTACTCCTTGTATGTTATTTTATAATGATGAGTGGGTTTCATACCCGTTCATTAGCAGAAATAACCAGTTTCTTTTTATTGGAAGGCACCCCGTCTTGGGCCATCGTGATGCCATTTATGTGGGTGAGTCTCTATCTAATCATGGGTGGCATAAATCCCCTTGCACGCTTGCTTGAAATTATCCTCCCCATTGCGATCGGATTTTTTTTGTTGGTTGCCTTTATGAGTTTCAAAATATTTGAGATAGATAATATCCGCCCGGTACTGGGATTGGGAATCATACCAGTACTAAAAGGAATCAAAACAACCGCTCTCTCATATACAGGTTTTGAAAGCATGTTGATTATAATGGCGTTTATGAAACAGCCAAATAAAGCAGTAAAAGCTGTTCTAGTTGGAATTTCTATCTCACTGATTATTTACTTGATAACTGTTATAATAGTCATCGGTGTGTTTTCCATCGATGGAGTGATAACAAGAACATGGCCGACGGTTGACCTCATGCGAAGTTTTGAAATACCCGGTTTGATATTTGAACGATTTGAGTCTTTTTTGCTCGCAATATGGATTATGAAAATGTTTACTTGCTTTAGCATTGGTTATTATGCTGCTTCTTTGGGACTGGCGCAACTTTTTCAAAAGAACATTTATCCATTTATATTTGGATTACTTCCGGTTATTTACATCATTTCTATGATTCCGAAAGATACTAATGACCTATTTAAATTCGGAGATGTGATGGGCAATTTTGCGTTTTTTTTATTTGGTTTACAACCGTTGTTACTTCTGCTTATCTTAAAATTGAAAAAGAGCAAGCGGTTTAATTGAAAAAAGACAAAACCCATCAGGGCTTATTACGTATGCGAATTTTTAAATAATCTACACTGATCCCCTATAAAAAGTAAAAAACTCCCCTGAAAATTTTCTAATGCAGTCTTAGCTTGATGGGCATGCGGCTGTACCCCTATATATACCTCTCTTATAACAAATAAAAAAGAGCTTTAATTCAAGCTCTTTTTAAATTAAGCAATAAATATTTCAGTTTTATATTAATCCCAAAATTAGCATGCATGCATTTATATTTTTACTTGTTCTATACTTACATTACAGATTAATAAATTAATATCTTATTTTTTAGAATTTATTTTTTCTTCCAATTTCTTAAATTCTTCACTATCAATCATAGGAGGTTCTTCATCATTCTCCTTCAATTTCCAACTAATAAAACTGCTTATCCAAGCAAATATTAACGTCCCTTGCCAGGATATTATAATAGTTTCCATAAAATAATCAATTATTATAATTAATATATATGCTTTTCCTATATCTAAAATAATTGATAGTAAACCTCTACTTGATTTTATAATTCCAACTGTTTTTAAAGCTTTCAGTATATTATCTATAATAAAAGAAAGTGGAAATTCAAGAAACAAATAAATTACAAAGAAAGTTACTAAAGATCCAAATGATTGATATTGCAAACCTAACAATCGTAATAATAAAAATTCAAAAAAAGTAATACCCATTAAGTAACAATCCCTGCGATAATTAGTTACTTTTTACCTGTTACTTCAATGGCTTTAACAAATTCTTCATTGTCCCATGCATTAATTTGTCCAGGCCGAGCTATTTTTGGCGCACCAGGAAAAAGCTCAACCAATTCTTGTATTAGCGGGCCGTTTGGTCCATTTTCAAAGCTTGTTGTTAAAATAACTGGTAAATCAAAAAACTTAGCGGTATTAGCAAGAGCCAAAACATTATTCTTAAATTCATCAACACCATAATCACGCACTAGACTGGAAATAAGACCAGTTTGATGATCCACTAGAAGAACAGCGGCATCATTTTTAGAAAGACGAGAATAGAGATCAGACATTTAATAGTCCCCCCTTAAGCTAATGTAATAGGAGAAAGTTCACATATCGGCAAATTTTTCTTAAATCTCATTCGCTTGTTACAATCATTTTCCTTTTATTGTTAAGTAATTAATTTATTTCTCAACAAAGATATTCAATATGTATACACTTCTAATCACGCTTGGAACTTACATTAAATAACAAACTTTAATAAGTTAAGGTCCTTACAAGGCGAAAATCCAATAAAAAAGTACACCACTTTCTTTAAGTGATGTACTTTTTTATTTAACAGAGTAATTCTTCCTTTTTACTTTCTTCTTAATGGATTTATAACTTCAACGGTTTTACCATCTTCTTTGTATACACGTGGAATTCTTCGGTCTAACATACACGTTACTTCATAGTTAATTGTCCCTAACGTATCAGCAATCTCTTCTACTGTAATCTCTTCATTACCTTGCGTACCATAAAAGACAACCTCATCTCCAACATGTAAAGGCATAGCTTTCGTCACATCAAGCATGAGTTGATCCATACAAATCCGCCCAATAATAGGTACTTTTACACCATTAACTAGCGCATATCCTTTATTTGATAATTGACGGCTAAATCCATCTGCATATCCAATTGGAATTGTGGCAATCCATTCATCACCTGTCGCAACGTAAGTATTACCATAACTTACACCACGCCCCTTTTTCGCATGTTTCACATGGGCTACTTTTGATTTTAATGTTAAAGCTGGTTGAAGTGAAACTGTTTTATGGTCCACTTCTTTTGATGGATACATTCCATATACCCCTATTCCAACTCGAACCATGTTTTGAAATTCATTATCTAGCTCCATTGTTCCTGCACTATTGGAGCTATGAATGAGCGGCAAATGAATCCCCATATCTTTTGCAGTATTTACAGCCTTTTCAAATAAACCTTTTTGCATAAAAGTATATGCTTTATCTACTTCATCAGCAGTTGAGTAATGTGTAAACATTCCTTCTAATTCTACATGTTTCATTTCTTTCAATTCTTGAAGAAACGGTGTCACTTCTTCTTCTTGTAAGCCAATTCTACTCATACCTGTATCAATTTTAATTTGAATACGTGCCTTCTTTTGCAGACGTTCCGCTATGCGGTCAATATTTCTTAAATCCTCAGTCCGATATACCGTCATCATAATATCGTATTCAATTGCATCTTCTACAGCTTCTTCTGGCGTATAGCCTAAAATTAAAATTGGTACAGTAATTCCTGCTTCACGCAGTTCAATTCCTTCATCTATAAAAGCAACGGCAAGATGACTTACTCCAGCTTTAATCGCTGCTTTTGCAATTTCAATAGCCCCATGACCATATCCATTCGCTTTTACTGCTGCCATCATCGCAATATTTTCATCGCTTACACGTTTTTTAAATTCTCTTACATTATGTTTTACAGCATCTAAATTAATTTCAATAATTGTATTTCTTCCGTATCTTGAAATCATTATTCTAACTCCTAACTCAATAATTCCATTCTATTTATCATTCAATAGGACATTTAACAATATAATACTTTTCATTTTCTTCGTCAAACTACAAGAATTTTCGAAATTTTTAGTATGATATAATACTCTTAAGATACTATTATAAACGGATGTGAGGAGAAATTCAATGTTTGTTCAAGCTGCACTGCACCAATTAAAATTTGGGATTGATTCTACAATACAGATGTTAGAACACGTTACTTACGATGAATTACAACATCGCCCTATCACAAACAAGCGATCCCTCTTTGAAATTTATACACATCTATCCCTTATTTGTTATGCCGATCTTCTTATTTTAAACGGGGCATCAAAAGAAGAACTACATACATTTTATTCACAACATGTACCATATACGCTTGCAGAAGTTCAGCAAACAATGACAGAAGGTTACCATCTTCTTGCTAAAACATTTCAAGCATACTCTTTAGCAGAGCTTAAAGAAACCACACATTCCTATTGGGGCGTTTCTTATTCTCGTTTCGAATGGTTACTTGAAATTGTTGCTCATTTTTATCATCATCGCGGACAATTACATACTTTATTAATAGGACATGTTAAAGATCCATTAATTCCTTTGTTTGAATGAAAAAAATGCGATATACATCTCAATAAAAAAAGCAACCAATCATACCTTCATACAAGTGGTTGCTTTTGATAAATTAGCATTCTTCTACACCGCTTTTTGGCTTTCCTCCAACACCCCAATGTGTATCAGGAATTTCAGTAACTAATACACGTACACGCTCTATATCTACTTCCAGACTTTTTACTACAGCATCTGTTACATTCATAATGAGATGCTGTATTTGCTTTTGTTCCCTTCCTTGAAGGATTTGAATTTGTACAATAGGCATATCTATCTCTCACTTTATATTTTATTTACAAAACATCGATACGCTTCCAAGTCCATCAAACTGCGCAATTATTGAATCGCCCGCTTGAAAAGCAATAGCTTCTGATAAAGCTCCACTCAGAACAATATCACCTTTTTTTAATCCTTCATTTTGCATACCCAGCTTATTCACTGCCCAAGCAATTGCTGAAGCAGGATGGCCAAGTACAGCTGCTCCAGTTCCAACAGTAGCCATCTCTCCGTTTTTAGACATAACCATTCCGACTTTTGCTAAATCTACTCGCACTGGATCAATCCATTTACTTCCTAAAACAAATCGTGCAGATGAGCAATTATCTGCAATTACATCAGGAAGCGTAAACTTAAAATTTAAATAACGGCTATCGATGACCTCTAGAGCTGGTGTTACATATTTTGTCGCTTTCATAACATCTTCCGCTGTAACATTTGTTCCTTGCAAATCTTCTCCCATAAGAAACGCAATCTCTGGTTCTACTTTCGGATGGATAAATTGGTCATACTTGACCGGCTCCCACTCCAGGGCTAACATATCACTTACTAAGTATCCATAAATTGCTTCGTTAATCCCCATCATTTGTTGTTTTGCTTTACTTGTTAACCCTAGCTTTACACCGACTCTCTTGGAACCTTCTACTATTTTACGATGCACCAATTTTTTTTGTAGTACATAAGCATCCGCTACTGTTAACTCTGGATATTGATCCGTAACCTTGACAACCTCGCGTACTTCTCGTTCTGCATGTAACAAATATTCAATAATTTCTGTATCTGCACCTCTTACAAGCACCATTTGAATTACACCTCCAATTTCGCTTTTGCTAGTTCTGCTGCTATATCAAGAATCATATCCTCTTGTCCACCAACTACTTTTCTCTTTCCAAGCTCTATTAAAATATCACGCGAGTCTATAGCAAACTTTTTCGCTGCTCGCTCCGCGTGTAATAAAAAACTAGAATATACACCGGCATAGCCCATTATAAGACTTCCTTTTTGAATTTCTTGAGGCCCCGGTAACATCGGACCAACAATGTCTTCTGCTAAATCTATCATTTTATATAAGTCTATCCCAACATCCATTCCCATCCGTTGTAAGACACTAAGCAATACTTCTGTTTGCGCATTTCCAGCACCTGCTCCTAAGCATCGTACACTACCGTCAATTCGAGTCGCCCCTTCTTCAATTGCTGCGACTGTATTAGCCACTGCAAGTGATAAATTATTATGACCATGAAACCCTATTTCAATATTTAAAGATTGGCGTAATGCACGAATGCGCTCACGAACTTCATCCGGTAATAAAGCTCCCGCCGAGTCTGTTACATACACTGCTTGTGCCCCATAACTTTCCATGAGTTTTGCCTGTTCTACAAGTTTATGAACTGGCGCTGAGTGTGCCATCATCAAAAACCCACATACTTCCATTCCAAGTTCGCGTGCGAATTGAATATGCTGCGCAGAAACATCTGCTTCTGTAACGTGCGTCGCAACTCGTACTAAACCTGCTCCTAGTTGCCTTGCTTGTTTTAACTCATGGACCGTTCCAATGCCAGGAAGAAGTAACACCGCTACAGTAGCTTGCTGACACTCTTCTACCGCTGCCTCGATTAATTTCATTTCATTTACAAGTGACTTGCCATATTGAAGCGTCGATCCCCCTAATCCATCCCCATGACTTACTTCAATATAATGCATACCAGCTTGATCTAACGCTCTCGCTACAGTACGAACTTGTTCTTCTGTAAATTGATGACGCATAACATGACTGCCATCTCGTAAACATACTTCTGTAATTTTAACAAGCTTATCCGTATTTCGTTTCATATATTACACCCCTTTCACTTCGCTAGAAATCATCTCGTTGTCTTTTGACTTCAACATATGACATGCATAATCTTCTCCTACTTTCATAGCAGCAGCGGTCATAATATCTAAGTTTCCAGCATAAGGAGGAAAATAATCACCCGCCCCTTCTACTTCTAAAAATACGGTTACACGATTCCCATCAAACATCGGCTCTTGTTTTAAGCTATAACCCGGCACGTATGTTTGTACGGTTTCAACCATTTTGTAAATTGCTTTTCGAATGACGTCTTCATCCATATGTTTTACTTCACAATATACTGTGTCTCTCATTAAGATTGGTGGATCAGCTGGATTTAATATAATTAAAGCTTTTCCACAATCAGCACCACCAATCTCTTCAATCCCCCGGCGCGTTGTAATCGTAAACTCATCGATATTTGCTCTTGTACCAGGACCTGCACTTAAACTAGCAATCGTAGCAACAATTTCTCCGTACGTAACATCTGCTACTTCATTAATTGCATGTACAATTGGAATCGTCGCTTGACCGCCACATGTAATCATATTCACATTTCTAGCCTCTAAATGTTCTCCTAAATTTACAGCAGGACATACAAACGGTCCACGAGCGGCAGGAGTTAAATCGATGGCTACTTTCCCTAATTCCCTTAAAATTTTTGCATGTCGCACATGTGCTTTCGCTGAGGTCGCATCAAATATGATATCTGCTAAACTCGGATTATCAATAAGTGCCTGAATGCCATTATCAAAAATGTCATACCCTTCTTGTTTCGCTCTCTTTAACCCTTCTGATTCAGCGTCAATGCCAATCATTGCTGTCAATTCTAGTACATCACTTCTTTGTAACTTATACATTAAATCCGTCCCTATATTTCCTGAACCCACAATCGCAGCTTTCACTTTTACCATGCTTATGCTTCACTCCTTTGCATGATTTGCATATTACGCAAAATGTACACATACCGAACCGAGAGAACCAAACTCTGCTGTAATTGTATCTCCATGAGAAACTGTAACTGCCGCTGATAAAGCTCCTGGCAAAATTAGTTCTCCTGCTTTCAGTGAAATATTAAATTCATATAATTTATTGGCTAGCCATGCGATTGCATGTGCTGGATGACCAAGAGCAGCTGCGCCAGCACCTGTTGCAATTAACTTATCATTTTTATAAAGCGACATCCCCGCTGTACGTAAGTCGACTTCATGTAAAAAAGAAAATTTCTCCCCAACAACAACTGCTGCTGATGAGCCATTATCAGCAACAGTATCTACCAGCTTAATTTTCCAATCTGTAATACGACTATCAATAATCTCCAACGTTGGAACAATGTATTTTGTCGCCATCAAAACATCTACATATGTAATGTTAGGACCGATTAAATCTTCTTCCAAGATAAAACCAATTTCAGCTTCCACCTTCGGAGAAACAAATGAATCTATAGAAAGTTTTTCTCCATTATTCACTTTCATATCATCAAGTAAATGACCATAATCCGGCTCATTCACACCTAACATCTGTTGCATTGCTGCGCTAGTCAGCCCTACCTTTTTCCCAATAATAGTCCGACCTTCCTGTATCTTCCGGTTTACAACTTCTAATTGAATTTCATAGGAGTCACGAACTGATAAATCTGTATAACATTCTGTAAAAGCGGAAATCGGTTTACAAGTACGTTCCGCTTGTATAAGTTCATCGGCTAATTTTTCTATTAAACTTCTCATCCATTGTTCACCCCATTTGGAAAACCCACAGAAAACGCTAATCCACTCCGCTTTTGTGGGCTTTCTTTCGTTAAAGTTTCATCGTAATTGTTTTTGCTTCTGTATAAAACTCAAAACTATGGCGTCCACCTTCTCTTCCAATTCCGCTCGCTTTTGTACCGCCAAACGGTGTTCGTAAATCTCGAATATACCAGCAATTGACCCATAATAGTCCGGAATCAATTCCCGAAACTACCCGCTGTGCTCGTCTTAAATCATTCGTCCAAACGACACCCGCTAAACCATAAATTGAATCATTCGCAATGCGAATTGCATCTTCTTCTGTTTTAAATGGAATAACAACTAAAACAGGTCCAAAAATCTCTTCTTGAGCCACGCGCATACGATTGTCTACATCATATAAAACAGTAGGTTCATAGAAGTTCCCTTCTGTTAATCCTTCTACTCTCTTTCCTCCGCAGGCTAATTTAGCTCCTTCAGAAACTCCAATTTCCACGTATTTATCTACTGTTTCCAAATGAGAATTTGACACAAGCGCACCCATATCTGTGTCTTCCTCAAGCGGATTACCTACTTTAATTTTCTTTACAGCTGATATAAACTTTTCAAGAAATTGTTCATAAATACTCTCTTGTACGAGCAGCCTTGATCCCGCTAAGCAAATTTCTCCTTGGTTGCGATAAATCGCCTCAATTGATCCTTGTACTGCTTCATCTAAATTCGCGTCTTCAAACACGATATTAGCTGACTTCCCACCTAATTCTAATGAGACTGGAATTAAGTTTTCCGAAGCATTACGCATGATCGTTTTCCCAGTGTTACTTTCTCCTACAAAAGAAATGCGCCGCACAGCTGCATGTGTCGTCATAGCAGTGCCCACCGTACTACCCGGTCCTGTAATAATATTAAGAACTCCTGGCGGTAACCCTGCTTCATTTGCAATCTCTCCAAGCATCACCGCACTTAGCGGTGTATACGATGCCGGTTTAATCACAACTGTATTCCCAGATGCTAAAGCAGCAGACGCTTTCCACGTCATTTGCATAAACGGTAAATTCCACGGAATAATTAAACTCGTTACACCAGCAGGTGCATATTTTGCATAAGACATTACATGGTGTTGATCATAATGTTCATGCACCATATACTTTGCCATCTCTGCAAAGAATCGAAAATTATGGGCTGCCCTAGGAATATCAAAGCCTCTACTTTCTTTAATTGGTTTTCCGACATCAAGCGTTTCAATATAAGCAAGTTCGTCTACTTTCTCCATAATTAAATCCGACATCTTACACAAAATATGCGAACGGTCTTCCACAGGCATTTTACTCCAGATACCACTCTCAAACGCACGCTGTGCAGCCTCAATCGCAAGCTTGGCGTCCTCTTCACTTCCTTGTGCAACTGAAGCAAGCTTTGTATTCGTTGCCGGATTTAACGTATCAAACGTTTCACCCGAAATAGCATCGATATATTTCCCATCGATAAACAGCTTAGCGTCTTTTACATTCACCTTTTCAGCTAACAGTTCCTTCCTCACAAAGCAGGCCCCCTATTCTGCAACTTCTAAAATCATTTCGATTTCAATCGCTGTATTATTTGGTAACTGTGCCATTCCGACAGCTGAGCGGGCATGTTTTCCACTTTCTCCAAATAGTTGTACAAGTAAATCTGATGCTCCGTTCATGACTTTTGGCTGCTCTGTAAAATCTTCTGTACTATTTACAAAACCGAGAAGTTTTACAACCCGTTTTACTTTGCTTAAATCACCTAACTCTTGCTTAACAACACTTAGTAAATTCAGCATTGATTGCTGCGCAGCTTTATATCCTTCTTCCACTGTCAAATCTCTTCCTAACTTTCCATGGTACTGATCGACACCTTGACCAGCTGTAAACAATAACTCTTTCACTCGCACACAGCTGACATAGTTCCCAACAGCTGGTCGAAGTGCCGGTAACATAAGACCGAGTTCTGCTAATTTATTCTCTGGTGTTTGCACTTTCTGCATAAACAACACCTCTTCTTTTCATATCAATATTTAAAAACTGAGCAGCATTTCCACCTAACATCGCTGCTTTTTGTTCTGCTGTTAATTCCAGCGTCTCATCGATTACTTTTCCAGGATGAATCTCGCGAAGTAAAAATGGATAGTCAGAACCCATAAAAATTTTCTCATGACCAAACCGCTCGATCATGTACTTAATATTAATTGGATCATAGTTTAAAGAATCAAAATAAAATTTCTTTGCATAATAACTTGGCGGATATGTTGTGAGTCTTAAATGAGGCCATACATGCCATCCTTGGTCTAAACGAGGAAGAATGTAAGGAAACGATCCACCTCCATGAGCAAAACAAATTTTCAATTTAGGAAATTTCTCCATAATACCGCTCCACACTAGAGTAGCAGCTGCAAGGGCTGTTTCACTTGGCATCCCTACTGTATACATGAAATTGTGATGCGGCATTCTGTCACGGCCAAGCGTTTCCCATGGATGAATAAAGATTGGAACTTGCCATTGTTCTGCCATTTGAAAGAACTCAATAAATGACGGATCGTCTAAGTTTTTACCATTCACATTCGTACCAATTTCAATTCCATGCAGTTTTAATTCTGTTACACATCTTTCCATCTCTCGTATTGCAGTCGGACCATCTTGCATAGGAACTGTTCCTAAACCTACAAAACGATCTGGATATTGTGAAACGGTTTCTGCTATAAAGTCATTTTGAATACGAGCCATTTGTTCCGCTTCATTTGGATTTGCCCAGTATGAAAATGTAACTGGAATCGGAGATAAAACTTGAATATCCACGCCTTCACGATTCATATCTTCGATTCGTTTTTCTGGACACCAGACTTGATCTGTAACATCGCGGAAGTTTTTCCCTCCAACCATAATGGAAGCTCCGCACGTACAAGTACGCTCCAATATCGGCCAACGTCCTCCACCAAATTTTTTTTCAAAATCCGGAAATGTTTCAGGGATAATATGTGTATGAAAATCTATTCGCACTTCCATTCCTCCACTTCTTCCGGCATAATATGTCCGCAATTTTTGCATGCACGAATTTCCTTATTAGAATTAAAGCTATAAATAGCTTCCTTTACTTGTTTTTCAATATCCTCTAATTGCACACGTACACGGTGCATTTCATGATTACATTTATCACAGAACCAAACAAAATCTTCTAATTCCCCTTGTTTGCGTTTTCTTTCAATTACAAGACCGTACGTATTTGCAACTCGATGAGGTGAATGAGGCACCATAGCTGGCAACATAAAAACATCACCCTCTTTTACCGTTACCACTTCACGTTTGCCTTCCCCAGTAATACATTCCACATAACAATCCCCTTTAATTTGATAAAAGAATTCATCAGAAGGATCGACATGGAAATCACGTCTTCTATTTGGACCACCTATAATCATTGCAATAAACTCTGAATCTTGCCATATGACTTTGTTATTTACTGGTGGTTTTAATAGTTCTTTATTTTCATCGACCCATTTTAATAAATTAAAAGATTGTAATATTCCTGACATTCTTATTCCTCCTCGTATTTGATTACATTATTTCAATCGGCCTTCCTAATAAAAGTTGAACATGCTGTAATTCGCCCTGATATAATTGATCACGAATTCTTGTTGAAGAAATACGTTCTCCCTCTTCACAACAAACTGTTTCTACAATGGAAACAGTGAAGTAATCTGCAAGTAGATTTATATCGCCTTCACGATTTTTTCCAAACCGAAAATCTTCTCCAACAAAAATTTCTACTGGATGTAATCGTTGTAACTCTTGAATGAAACAAATGGCCTTCCTTGTTACATACGATTGATCAAAGCGAACGACAACTACATGGTCTACACCTAACTCATTAAATCGATTTAATTTTTCTGGAATTGGCGTTAACACGTGTGCTCCTTGAAAATAAGAACGCGGCGGAGGATCAAATGTATACACGACATTTGTAACATGCAACTCCCTACTTTTCTCAACCGCTTTACGAATCACAGCTTGATGACCTTTGTGTACACCATCAAAAGCACCAATTGCGACAACTGATTTTTGTAATATCGGTACACCTTCATCATGTATATAGATGATTCATACCTCCTCATCTCTTTGCTGAAACTGATATTAAATATCTAAGTAACCAAACTCTTTCGAAATCATTTGCGCTGTATTCATCACGCTACGAATAATTACTTGCCGGTCTCTTCCTTGCATATAAGAAATAGGCCCAACAATATTAAGGGCTGCAACCGTTCTACCTGTATAAGAGCGAATAGGCGCAGCAATTCCATATAAACCATGCTCGTTTTCGTTATCGCTAATAGAATATCCCTGACGTCTAATTTCCTGTAATTCTTCTTGAAACCGTTTCATACAGGTAATCGTGTTCGGCGCTCGTGGTAAAAGACCATTTCTGACAGCATGTTCAACAAAAGAAGGATTAAAAGAAAGAAGTACCTTTCCTGTACTCGTACAATAAGCAGGTTTTCTTGACCCAACATGTGTTGAAATTTGGATAGAATCTTTTGATGATATTTTCAAAATAAAAACAACGTCTCCACGGTCAAACATACCAATGTGCACGGTTCCATTAAATTTTCGTACGAGCTCTTCTACAAATGGAATTGCTCCGCTATAAATTTCTTGTTGAAACATCACTTGGTTGCCCCATTCTAATAATTTCCAACCTAGACGATATTTTCTTTGCTCATCTTGAATTAACATTCCTTCTTCGCATAATGTACGAACAAGGTGATGAATTGTACTTGGATTCATCTTCAATTTTGTTGCAATTTCCGAATTCCCCAATACAGGTTCATCACTAGTAAAACAATTTAGAATTTTGCAAATTTTACTGACAGACGCTATCAAAATAGATTACCTCCTATATTTCAGTTACATATACAATTCGGTTCATACATACATAGCTAAAATTCGTAAGAAGTTTTACATCCTAACAGTAAAATTCTTTTTAATTATCTGTTGCTCCTTCCTTTCACATTAACATTGTAAGCGCAATCAAAAATAATAATCACTTTAGTGCTCTTTCAGATGCAATTGCCCCTTGCAAAGCGTCTTCTACTAAAGACAATGATTGCTTTTTCTTATACGCGTTATAAAACATACCCATTTTCCGAATTGGATCACCAGAGTAATAACGCTCATATTGTAATAATCGTTGTCCAAATGCTTCACCACATAAATCCCACGCTAATTTAAATAAGCGGACGCGTTCTTCAGAAGATACACCTTCACGGCCAATATAATACTTATGCATATCATCTTGAATCTCTGGATTCATAAAATCGGCGCCTGTTGGAGACATAAGAAGACCACCTGCACCAATCGTTTGGATAATTTCAATTGCACGCGGATACATTTTTGGTAATAAACTGCGAATTGTATCAAGTGGCAATCTTGCTGGTATCGCTTCACCATATGCATTCATTTCATATTCATATTCCGCAACTTGAAGCAGAGCACGAATTGTTTCTACGTCTTGCATGAGTTCTGCTAACTGATTTTGTACATTTAAGAAGCCATCTACTCCAATCGAATCTGCTAGCTTGATTGCCACTTCCGCTGCAAACGAAAGTTTTACAAGGCCTCTTACTCCCGATTGATGAGCAGGTTGGTGACCAATTCCTGTCTTTGGATACAGTTGATTTCCTGCCTCAACACTTTGATAAATGAATACTTTATCCCACGGAATGAACACATTGTGGAATACTAAAAGTGCATCCATTTCTTCAAATCTTGATGCGAGCGGATGATCAAATAATGACCGTTTTCCATCTTGCATCGGTTCACGACAAAGGATACGTAATCCGGGCGCATCGATTGGAACCGCAAATGAAATTGCATGGCGCTCATCACCAGGTTTAAAACTTGGATAGGAATAAATAATGACTTCATCTGTAATTGGTGCAAGAGTTGCTAGCATTTTAGCACCGCTCACATACATTCCTTCTTCTGTTTCTTTCACAACACCTAGATGCATTGTCGCATCTTCTTGTTGATGGGAAGCTTTACTTCGATCATTTTGCGGATTAATAATGGCATGCGTTAAAAATAAATCCCGATCTCTAATATGTTTATAGTAATTTTTAATGTTTCTCGCCCACGCCGGATCAAACTGTTCAAAAAACCAAGTGTTACTTGCCATTGAAGTCACCGTAACGTTTAAAAAGTCGGGTGTCCTTCCCATCAAGCCAAAAGTTACTTTCGCCCATACCTCAAATAATTCACGCCGTGCTTTTAAATCCTCATGGTTTCTCGGTACTAAAAACGCATTAGACACTCGTTCTCCTGTTTCTTCACATACGTGAGTAATCTTATCCTGAAACGCTGGATCATGCTGCATATCATATAATTTCGCAATTTGCAAAATCGGTTCACGAAATACATCTTCATTCACCACATCTGTTACTCTTCTGCCACCTATCCAAATCTCTGGATTTCTTGCTTTTAACCCCTCAATATACTGAGCCCCTGTTCGAATCGCCATACATAATCCCTCCAATGTATACGTTTTCAAAATTTAATAGACAAACAATATTAGAAATACGAAATATCTCCCCCTCTTTTTATTAGGCAGAATTTTTAATTATTATAAGAAGGATTACTATGCCCAAACAACTCGCTTATTTCACATTATGAAATCCTATCATTTTTTTTGAAATACAGTGAAACTTTCACCAGTGGAATCTCTTCCATCTCCCACCTATCTTCTTCTCTCTCAATCTTGAGGCAGGTTCTTACTGTCCTTGAATAGCAGGATAGAGTACAACTTTCATTTGTCTTCACGAAATAGAAAAGGAACGGTTTTCCGTCCCTTTTCTATTGCTCTTATTTTTCTATTAATGATTCACTTTCTCAGCATCCCAATAATACTTGCCAAAGGCTTCTGCTAATACATCAATAGAATTATACAGTTCTTCCAACGTATTATCGACACCACCAACTTCTACAAGTAGAGCGTTAGGAGATAAATCTTGATTATATGTACCGTCTCCCTTACTTTTGTCTTTTTTGAAAATCCCTCGGCTAAGTCCATAATAATGTTTATCTAAATATGAATTAATTGCGTTTGCGATTTTCATATTTTCTTCTCGTCCTTCATTTTCCATCCCAATAATGAAGTAAAGCCTTGCGTATGACTTTCCATTAATCACTTTTGTTGTAACATTCTTACGCTGATCATCTCGGTGAATATCAATCGGAAATACAATTTGCTTATTTTGAGCTAACGCTTCTTTTACATATCCATGCGATGCTTTATAAGCCTGATACCACTTCATCTTTTTCTGCGCTAATAAGTCTCCCATGTTTGTTTTGTCATGTAATGCTGGAATTCCTTGTCCTTCTAATTGCTGTTTTAATCTCGTACCAAGGAGTGAAACATTTACATCTGGACTTGATGCTTCATCTGGGATTTTCGCTCCAGGTAATAACGGTAAAAACGACTCCCAACTATGCGTATGATAAATAAATACGGCATCTTTCCCCTCTATGTCATTTCCCTTCTTTTGAACAGGATTATTCTTTTCTGCTTCCTGAATTTTTTCTTTGGCCACTTCACGTTCTTTCGTAATTTCTTCTATTGGTACACTTGATTCATTTGGTATATTTGTATAATCCGTTCCTTCTCCAGCTACAAGAATGTCAGAATAATAGTTCGCCATTCCTGGTATTTCTTTCCCTATAAATGTTCGAATATCTTGTAAACGCATATCAGTTGTTAATGAAAACAATAAAGCTCCTACTGATTCTCGTTTCTTTGTTTGAAAATATTCAAAAGAAAAATAATGATTTTCCATTTCAATCATTTGCATAAATCCTTGTGAAGAAATTTTTCCAAACCATTGATTCACATAATATGATTTCATTGTATGTAACATCGTTGTAATTAACGATGCAGCCACTAAAATAAAAAATGCATAAGAACACAATAAAATTATTATCTGCTTACTATGTGTGTGAGAATGTATAAAATACTTTTTCATCATACCACCCTTTCTATACATGGGTATGTACAAGCTTTATACAATATACATTCTGATTCCACTACTATGCCCAGCAACTTTTCAAGTTGAAATATATAATTCTACATATTTCCCAGCTAAAATTTCCACTGATGACTATTTGAACCAATCGAACACATGCCATCAGTAAGTTTCAAAATAGTAGGATAAACAAGTTCTTGTACTTCTTCAATTATGGTAGAGAAATTACCATTATCAACTTCAAAAAAAGAAGAGAAATGGCAACCATTTCTCTTCTTCGTTTCTATTATTCTGTTGGCGTATCTATAGAAGGCAATTTTTTCTCTTTAAACAGTTCTCCAATTGCTCCAAGACTACCTAATGTTTCAACAGCATTTGATGGAAGGAACACTTTATTTGCTGGTCCTTTTGCAATCTCGGTGAGAGATTCAAATGATTTGTATGCAAGAACACGCTCATCAAGTCCTGCTTGGCGCAGCATTTGAATACGGTTTTGTTCTGCTCTCGCAATTTCTTCAATTGCTTTTGCTTCCCCTTGTGCTTCTAGTTCTTTCGCTTGTCGTAAACCTTCAGCCTCTCGAATACGCGCTTCTTTATCACCTTCAGCCATTAAGATCTTACTTTGTTTTTCCCCTTCCGCGCGAAGTACTTTATCTTGTTTAGCTGCTTCTGCTTCGAGAATAATTGCACGTTTATTTCGTTCTGCCTTCATTTGTTTTTCCATCGCTGCTTGTATGTCTTTTGGCGGATTAATATCTACAACTTCAACACGTTCAATACGAACACCCCATTTATCTGTTGCTTCATCAAGCGCTAAACGAATTTCTGTTGAAATTTTCTCACGACCAGATAACGTTTCATCCAGCTCCATTTTCCCAATGGTTTGTCGCATTGTTGCAGATGTAATATTACGAACCCCGAATTCGTAATTTGAAATACCATATGTCGCAAGCTCTGGGTCAACAATTTGATAGAAAATAATCGTATCAATCTCAACTTGTACATTATCTCTTGTAATTACTTTTTGCGGTGGTACATTTGTTTGTTGGATGCGCAAATCGTGATAAAGACGTACACGATCGATAACCGGGATAATCATATTTAAACCCGGATGCATAACACGCTGAAATTTACCTAAACGCTCTATAACACCTACTCTTTGCTGCGGAATAATTTTAATTGTTAATGCAATAAATACAATAACGATTAATACTAAAATAATCGATAACGTTAATCCAACCATTATAATTCACACTCCCTTTTCACATGTACAACTGTACTACTCCTCTTTACAACAATAACGCTTTCTCCATCTAAAATTGGTTTATCTGAAACAGCAGTCCACATGTCTCCATCTATTTTCACAATGCCATTCGCTTCATTTGTAACCGCTTGCACCATTATACCTTTTTTACCAACAAGTTGATCCACTGTATCTGTATACCCTTTTGCTTCCCGAAAATTCTTGGAAATACGTTTTGTTAATATTGTCAAAATAAGACTGACAATAGATGCTATTACAACTTGAAGTAGCAAAGAGTTTGGTATAAATAGCGCAATTAGACCTCCGACCACCGCACCTATTCCAAGCCATAATAAGTAAAATGTAACAGTCAGCATCTCTGCAATAAATAAAAGCCCAGCAATGACAAACCAAATCACCCATCCTGCCATGTGCAACCCTCGCTTCCATTCTATATTTTATATGTATATGAGAGAAAGAAAACTTTATCCCGCTATTCGCGGGTAATAAGCCCCCCACCTCAAGATTGAGAAAAGCGAAGAAGATAGGTGGGGGATTACTGCTGACATACGCCTAAAAACCGCTAAAAAGCTGAAGCAGCCACCCACAAATACTAGAATCTTACTATCATAGAAAGTATACGGTATCCCATCTATTAACAGATGAAGAATACACAAAAACGTTATATTAATATATTCCTTATTAAATATGCTAATTCCTCTCAAAGAATGACAATTTTTTTTGAAAGGGGACCACGACATAAATAACCTAGATAAGGCACAATGACATGATCTAAGTAAACATTTCATTCAATCATATATACGTCTTGCTATTGCTTACACTATGATGTTTATCACTTATGTATATATAACAGTAAAAAAGCGATATTTCTTAGATAGAAACATCGCTTTCTTGTTTACGCATTTACTTTTTCTTAGATAACACCGTCATTCCGCCATCCCTTCTAAAAATCCTTAGAAAAGAAGGAAAACGAAGCCCTCACTAACAAAAATTTCACTTTATAACTTCTTCTAAAGTGAACTGATTTTCATATAAATACGTCGCGTATGGATTCCCAACATAACGAACATGCCACGGCTCATATGTATACCCTGTTATGGCTTCTTTTTCTTTCTCATAACGGATAATAAAACCAAATTTATGAGCATTTTCAGCAAGCCACTTTCCTTCCTTCGTATCTCCAAATAAAGGCTCTAATTGAAAATTTGCAGATTGTGATGTAATGTCGATTGCTAACCCTGTTTGATGTTCACTTGTACCGGGAACTGCACTAGACATCGCTGTTTTTGCTTCCCCATCTTGTTTTTTATACATCGTATTTAATGCTTTTTGCCGTTCAAATGAACGAAATGCGGAAACAGCATATAAAAAGATTTTTTCACTATTTGCTTGTTGAAACATGTGCTCTAATGCTGCTGCAGCTTCTTTACGCATTTTCTTTTTTTCATTGTCGCCTTCATATAAAAAACGAACTTTTGGTATAACTAAATCGTACGGTTCATACAAATCTGGTAAACGCCTTTTCTTATTTACAAGGACAAGAGTTGAGTCTGGATTGTTAACAACCGCAAGTCCTCCTTCTACTTTTGCAATTGTTTCTTGTACCTTCGGAAAAACAACATTTCCTTGCGCTTCTATCGCTTGTTTTTCCTTATACTCTCTATATTGCAGCATTGCAATCGTAATCACTCCAATGACAATCGCTATACTAAACAACATCCATTTTTTCTTCATATAACATCCTTTTATTCTAATATTTTCTATACATTACTTATCAACTTCCATTACGCTCCATAACAATTGTTCTAAACATCACATATCATATATTTTTTCCCATTCTCTCATCTGTTTAAACAATTCGATTCAACTTATTTCCAAATTTCAAAGATGCTTTTGCTTCTTATACTGCAATTTACCTACTTATTACAATCCCATTGTTTACATAATAAAATTATTTGTAATGGTCATTTTATAAATGAACATTCGCTACTATTTTTCTAAATCCCTTTTCCTTTTTCATAAGATAAAGAGACAAATTTCGATACAAAGCAAAGAGCGTAAGCAACGTTTGCTTACGCTTAACCATTCACTTTCTCCGCTTTCCAATAGTAATCACTAAACGCTTCTGCAAGCGCATCAATACTACGCTTAAGTTCTTCTTCCGTATTATCAACACCGCCTACTTCAATTAGAATCGCTTGACCGGATAAATCTTGATTGTATACCCCATTTCCTGTGCTAAAATCTTTTTGAACTACTCCTCGACTCAATCCAGGATACTTTTCCTTTAACGACTCATGCAGTGCCGTTGCCAATTGAAGATTTTTTGCATAATTTTTATTTCCTTTTCCAATAACAAATGCCAACTTTGCATATGATTTATCACCAATCTGTTTCGTCGTTACATCTTTCCTTGCACTATCTCTATGCAAATCAAAAAAATATTGAAGCTGTTTATCGCTGGCCATTGCTTCTTGTACAATTTCACGAGACATTTTATAAGAGCTATTACTGTTTAACCCTTTACTAATTAGTTTTTTACCCACATCTGTTGTATCATTTACTGCTCCAATCCCAAGACTTTCAAGCTGTTCACGAAATCTGTTTCCAAACAAAGAAATATTTGTTGTTGAACTCGTTGCTTTATTTGGATCCGGGTCATTCGTTAAATTTAATAATGGCAAATATGACTCCCAACTATGTGTATGATAAATAAATACTACTTGCTTATTTCCCGTTGTTTGTGCTGGCTTCGGTTTCTCTTTATTTGACTCTGCTTTTTCAGGTTTTCCTTGTTCTCCCGTCCGCTCTTTTACAAGCTCTTCTAAAGGTACACTCGATTCAATAGGCAAATTTGAATAATTTGTTCCTTCTCCAGCAATCACAATTTCCGTATCATATTTCGCAAGCCCTGGAAGTTCTGTTCCAATTAAACTACGAACGTCATCAAAGCGGATATTTGTCATTGCAGATAAAAGAAAAGAAGAGATCGAAAAATCTGTATTTAAATGCCGATATTCTTGTGTAAAGTAACGATTTTCTGAACCAAGCACATACATATATCCATTCATAGAAAGATCATTTAACCATTTATATAAATACGTTGACTTTGTTTCTTTCAATGATGTTACGATCATACTAACAAACAAAAAAGCAGCCAACATTCCTATTAAAAATAGAAAAATAAATTTGGGAAGACTTGTCCGTTTCACATAAAAATAGCTTCGATTCATTAAATCACCCTCTCTCTATGAACATATGTACAAGCTATAGAGAATAGACCAAAGAAGATTTGGAAATATTGGCATTGAGGTGAAAAAAATTGAAGCTGATAATTGGATTTTTTCCTATTATATTATCTTGTTTTTTTGTCTTACTCGCAGTACATCCACGCATTCGCATTTGGTTAGATATATTTGCGTATGTTTGTTTATATGGATTTGGAACCATTATTGCATTTGCTGTATACGATGTATTACTTCAACAGACTGTTTTTATGACAACCATTCATCGTATATTATTAAACCCTTTATTTCTTCTTACCGGTGCGTATATCGGTATATATTTTTTATATCTAATACTGCATAAACTCATTTCAAGTATAAGAAATTAGAGGCAGGTGCTATGATGAAAAATTATATACGTTGCCATAAATGTAAAAAGTGCATTTCTCGTAGGCGTGATCTCGTTACAGTTGCTTTATTTTTTCAAATCCTCACTTATCATAGTTGCTGTTTTGAACAAGACTTACACGAACTACGCTTTCCTTTGTCCAAATCCCTTCCCTTAAACACACTGTTTGGCAAATTGTTTTCTTCTTATACACTTTGTATTGGTCTCATTTTACTTCTGACAGACCTTTCTGTATTTTGGCTTAGTATGCTTTGCTTTCTTCCAATCTTTCAACGTTACTTATAAAAAAACTGATTGGACTATCGTTTTGGAATACTTAAACATGTCCATTTTTTTCTCATACTTTTAGCCAATCACTGTTCCATTTGGAACTTCCATACCTGGCTCTAATAAAATAACATCGCCTTTTCCAGGAACACCGCCAAGTACAAGTACTTCAGATTTAAATCCGGCCACTCGTTTTGGCGGAAAATTAACAACTGCAACAATTTGCTTTCCAATAAGTTCTTCCGGCGTATATCGTTTCGTGATTTGCGCGCTTGACTGTTTCATTCCAAGTTCACCAAAATCAATCTCTAGCTTAATAGCGGGTACTCGAGCTTCAGGAAATGCTTCTGCTCGATAAATTGTCCCAATACGAATATCTAATTTCATAAAATCTTCAAAAGTAGCCATTTCTATCTTCCTCCTTGCCATTTATATTCATATTAGACAGTTACTATTATTTCCCTTCAAAAAAGAAAGATGCTTATGCACCTTTCTTTTGTACTTCCTGCAATTCTTTCGAACTATATAAGAAAAAATCCACCTCCTACTTTCAGAGATGGATTTCCCTCTTACTCTACAATTTCCACTTCACGTGAATTTTTCATTTCTTCCACATGTATAACACGGAATCCATGATCTTCTAAATCTTTTAAAAGTGGCTGCAATTCTTCTGCCGCAAATCCTTCTCCTAATGTAAACATGATTCTGCGTACATAAAGTGCATTGTTATCAAATGTCATTAGACTTTGAATTCCACTATACTTTTTCAGTACAGTTGAAAGCTTTTGAATAGCACCGTTATAATCTTGCGTTCCAACCATAACTGAATACATACTAGAATGAAGGCCCCATGCATCTTCTAATAATTCAAATACTTTTTTATGTGTTAAAATACCAAGAAACAATCCATTGTCATTCACAACAGCAATATATGGTAATTCTTTAATTGTAAAGAACACTTTAAAGAATGAAGAATCTTCTTTTACATACCCATCTTTATTGCGCAATAACTCTTTCACATTATCATTTAAAGAACCTTTATATTCTAAAATATCTACTTTGTAAATATTCCCTAAAAATATTTCTTCTCTTTTATCTAGAACTGGAACACAGCGATATCCTGTTCTATTTAAATGATCTAGCGCTTCTTGTAACGTATATGTATCCGTACAAAATAACACTTCTTTTTTTGGAACATAGTTTCCTTTTACCCTCATAAAAATCCCCCTTATGTTAAAATATTTTCTGTGTCATAAATATATAATATTTTCAGAAAAAAATAAATATTTTATTTACTTTTTTCTGACTTCATTCATCATCTGTCATCATTTCTTCATACTTTTTCATTTCTCCGAAAAATACAAGAGAAGATTTCATATAAAAATTTCCTTTCCTATCAAAAAGAAATTGTATCTTTCAAAAAGAAACGTTAAAATAATAGTAATAATTTTCTGAATATTTTAAAGGTAGGTGAAACATATAGTGTCTTCTATTATCTCTTATATGTATCGTTGTCTTTTGAGCTTTATATTCATTATTCTTATTAGTCCAGTCCCTGCTGTGCTTCTAAGCAACAAACACTCCTATTTTGAAGTACTATATACCATCATCAATCATTTTGTACATTTTCGTTCTATCTCTATTCCAATGACTGATTGGATTCATGAATCATTCTTTTTTTCTTCTTATCAACCACATAGTATGTCAAAATCATTTGATTTACATGAAAGTTCAACCTCGTTGTTCCCGTACATATGGAAATTATATTTTTTATCTATGATGCGGCTCTTCCTTTCACTTACTATCGGTTTTCTCATCAGTCTTAGAATTGGTCGATTTTTTATTAAGTTATCTCCTAAAAATAAAAAACATTTTTCATTTTTACGCTGGGTTCCATTTTCATTTGGCACTGTCCTACTACAATGTATCATCATTACTCTTTTTCTATTTACAGCACCGTACATATCCTTTCCATACCTCTCGTCCCTGTTAATCATTTGTAGTACGTCCATGATTATTATTATCCAAGCCATCAAAACATGGATTCCTTTCTTATATACTGTGGAAGAACCAAAACATAAGCAAGATTCAGCTTTTTTGAGTAATACACTATTCACTTCTCTACTTGCAAACCATAAATCTATCGCAGGTTCCATATTAATTTCCTTTATATATATGGAATGTATTTTTCATGTAAATGGGTTATTTCAATTTATTGTACAGTATTGTATTAGTTCCCCCATACTTGTTACAATAGGCCTTTTATTACTGTATATTCCATACATGCTGATTTCTCTCTTACAAATATTATGGAAAAAAAATCGCCATATTGCGCATATCCATACACTATCACGCACAACAATAAAGTAAAACTTCCATCAGTGAAGGTTTCCTTCATCCCCCACTGATGGAAAGTCCTTCCAATCGGGGTCCTACTACCCAAAAGTAGCGGGATAAAGTAAATTTTTTATAAATAGATACATTTTCCATTTATAAAATTTCACATTTCCCTCCCCCTTTCTTTGACTATTCCTTCCTTTTCCATATATTATTAAAGTAAAACTTTTATTCAGGAGGTGACATCTTTATTCTAAATTTAGAATAAAGAATATCCTTGGACATACTAAAACTTTTTCTCATCGCTTTACTCATTCTTATTTCCGGCTTTTTTGTAGCATCAGAGTTTGCTGTTGTTAAAGTACGCAAAAGCCGGATTGACCAACTTGCCAATGAAGGTAATAAACAAGCAATACTAGCGAGAAAAGTTATTTCCAATTTAGATGTATACTTATCTGCTTGTCAGCTCGGTATTACCATTACTTCATTAGGACTCGGTTGGCTTGGTGAACCTACTGTGGAACACTTATTGGAACCGCTTTTTGAAAAATTGAATATAACAGGTTCGATGAAACATACGTTATCATTTATTATAGCTTTTAGCGTAATTACATTCTTTCATGTGGTACTGGGTGAACTCGTTCCAAAATCATTTGCTATTCAAAAGGCCGAACAAATTACATTGAGATTCGCAAGACCTTTAATTCTATTCGATAAAATAATGTATCCTTTTATCTGGTTATTAAATAGCACAGCACTCTTTTTCACGAAACTATTTGGATTACAACCGGTAAAAGAAAATGAACTTTCTCACTCTGAAGAAGAACTGCGCCTTATTTTAAGTGAAAGCTATAAGAGCGGGGAAATTAATCAATCTGAATATAAATATGTAAACAACATTTTTGAATTTGATGATCGAGTTGCAAAAGAGATTATGGTTCCACGCACTGAAATGATTTGTTTATCAACTGAAAATTCATTAGCGGAAAATATGGAAATTATCTCTAACGAAAAATATACACGTTATCCAGTTATTGGAAAGGATAAAGATGATGTTGTTGGAATGATTAATACAAAAGAAATCTTTCATGATCAAACAAAAGAAATCCGTAAGCCGCTAGAGTCATACATACATCCCGTTTTAACAGTATTCGAAACTGTACCAATTAAAAAAGCACTCATTCATCTACAAAAAAATCGTGTCCAGCTAGCAATTATTATGGATGAATATGGTGGAACTGCAGGTCTTCTTACAATGGAAGATATTATTGAAGAAATTATTGGTGAAATTCAAGATGAATTCGATATAGATGAAACACCAATGATCGAGAAACGCAATCCAACATTAACGTTACTTGACGGAAAAGTACTTATTTCTGATGTAAATGATATATTTGGCCTTCATATAGATGATAGTGATTTAGATACAATCGGAGGCTGGTTCTTATCACAAACAATTGACGTAAATATTGAACCAGGTCATATTATTCAATATGAAAATTATCAGTTTAAAGCATTAGAATTAGATGGACATCAAATAAAAAAAATTGCCGTCAGTAAAATAGATTCACAAAAAGGAGTTACACTGTGAATACCTTATTAACTATATGCATTATCGCTTGTTTCATTATATCGTTCATAGCGTTTATTTATCCGATTATTCCAGGTATACTCGCTTTATGGGCTGGATTTTGTATTTATCAATTTGGCATTAACAGCTTAGAATTAACAAGCTCATTTTGGATTATTCAAATTGTATTTACAATTATTATTTTCATTACTGATTTTATTACGAATAGCTATTTCTTAAAAAAATACGGAAGTACAAAATGGAGCGAACGTATCGGCATGGTTTCTATTATTGTTGGATCGTTCTTTTTCCCACCATTTGGGCTAATTATTATCCCATTCCTTTCTGTGTTTGTAACAGAATTAATACATAAAAAAGCACCACAAGAAGCCTTTATGGTTGGAGTTGCAACAGTTATCGGATTTTTAAGCAGCACAATAGCTAAAGCGATTTTACAAATCATTATGATTATTATATTTGTATGCTATATTATTTTTTAGCCATCCTTATGATAAGGATGGCTTTTTAATAGGCAATGCCAACTCGTTTTTTATAATGAATATCATGATAAAGTAATTGATAAGCAAAATGGGCTGTATCTCCAACTGTGATTTTCATACCATCTTGCGGTAACACATCTTCTTCAGTACGATAAATAGCTGTTTCTTCTCCATCTATTAAGTGTGTTGGACAGACAATCGTCCATTGTAATTTGCTATTCGCTAAAGCCAAGTAAGCCGCTACATGGTCTTCCGCTGCAGCCGTTGTCTTTCGACGTGATTCGCTGGATTGAAAGCGATATAATTGCGGATTCACACGTGCCTGTAAAATCCCAGCCGTTCCAATTGTTATAATTCTTATAATCCCTTCCTCGTTCATAGCGTCTATAATATTTGGCAAACTTTTTGATAACGTGCCGTTTCCATCGGTACCAAGTGCACTAATTACAACATCTGCTCCCTTTACACAATCTTTCACATCTTCTTCATTCCATACATTTCCTTCTATTACACGAAAATTCTCATGTTGTATTTGTAGCTTCTCTTTATTTCTCACAAGCGCTGTCACCTTATGATTATCCTGTAATGCAAATTTTAAAATTTCGACTCCAACTCGACCTGTTGCCCCAAATAAACATATATTCATACTAACTCACACCCTTTCACTCTCTCTATTGTTTCTGAAAAAGCAAAAATATACAACAAAAAAGCTTTCTCATTGATCGAGAAAGCTTCTATCATCATATAACACTTATTTCTTTTCACTAGAGCTAGAGGAACTATCTTTTGAATCTTTCGAATCGTTATCTTTTACTTCTCCACTTGTTTCTTTATCCTTGTTCGTATCTTCTTGTTGCGTCGTTTCTTCCTCTTTCTTCTCCTTATCTTTACTGCAACCTACCATAAATAAAGAGCCAGCAAGTGCAATAGCAGTTAACGATTTAACCCATTTATTCATTTGCTTATCCCCCTTTTGATAGAATATGTACATTCTCATATTACTTTTCTTGTTTGAAGGAAATATTAGAGATTAGTAAAGAAATGGTAAATAATTGTAAATTTTTCGAATATTAAGAGTGAACTATTTTAATTTCTTTCTCATTTCGTTTATACTAAAAAAAATTCAGGAAGAAAGGTTGATTGAAATGGAACTTGGATTACAAGGAAAAACAGCGCTTGTTGTTGCATCGAGTCAAGGACTAGGAAAAGCAATTGCTACTCAACTTGTCACAGAAGGCACAAATGTAATGTTATTGAGCCGTAACGAAGAAAAACTACAAAAAATTCAAAAGGAACTCACTCAATTGAATAACGGAAACGTTGCTTATACTGTTTGTGACATAACAAATACTGAACATATTAAGCAAGCCGTGGAACGAACCACTCAAACATTCGGAACAATCGATATTTTAATAAACAATGCCGGAGGCCCAACGCCAGGTACATTTGAACAATTATCAGACGAACATTGGTATCATTCTTTTGAATTAAATTTATTAAGCTACGTTCGGATGATACGAGAAGTACTTCCACACATGAAAAAGAACGGCGGAAAAATTATTAATATCGCTTCTTCTTCTATAAAAGAGCCGATTCCAGGTCTACTTCTATCTAACACATTCCGTGTAGGTATTACAGGCTTAACAAAAACGCTCGCTTCTGAATTTGCACCGTATAACATTTTAATTAATACGATTGCACCAGGACGAATTGCTACTGAACGCGTTGCTTCTCTTGATACTATGGCTGCTCAGAAACGTGGTATTTCAGTAGAGGAAGTGCAAAAAGAATCCAAAGCAACCATTCCACTCGGAAGATACGGGCAACCTTCAGAGTTTGCGACATTTGCCACATTCCTTGTATCCGATGCAAACACCTATATGACGGGTCAATCCTTTTTAGTAGATGGTGGCATGGTAAAAGGATTATAAAGAATTTAAATATCAAAGATTTACTTCCTGTTACATATTGAATGGAAAACAACAAAAAGACAGCGGTATCGCTGTCTTTTTCATCCATATTTTTCTTCATCCATCATTGCCTGTATGCTATACTCTTTTTTCATAACATATTGCCACACGCTGTATGCGTTTCGATTCATTTTCAAAAAACAACTTTCTAAAAAAGAACGAAATTCTGGATTTGCCACTTGGATTGCCACCTGTGCATACCCAAGTGCCAACCGCTTCAAATGTGAAATATACGAAAAGGCAATTTCTATATCATCTTTTTGTCCACTATAGTTAGTATGCACTGTTTCAATTGATGATGAAACTGGATACTTGCCAATAACATGCTGTACATTTTCACCTTCTTGAAAGTTAATCTGTTCATTATACGCTTGTAATAAGTATGGTAAATGTTGCTGTAACAACTCTTTTAATTCATTATCACGTACTTCTCTCATATATTCACCAATTACACATATTACTTCATAGCTATAACTCATGAGTTCTTCAATATGATTCATCCAATCTTTCCTCCTCTCTACTGATATGTATGCTATAAATAGAACGACAGAACCTTTGACACTCTTGCAAGAAACTTATCCCACATACTCATTTTTTCAAAGTCTTTCTCCGAAAATTTCTTTGCTTGTTGGAAATCCGTTTGCAAACGCCGTTGTATTTCACCAATGATTTTTCCTTCATAAATAAAACAATTTGATTCTGCATTTATATAAAAACTGCGATTATCAAAATTCGCGGTTCCGATGTCTGCAAACTTATCATCAATAAGAGTCACTTTCCCATGAAAGAAACCATCTCGATATTGATATATTTCTGCACCAGAACGAAGTAACTTTTCCAAATAAGAATAAGCCGCCTGCTTTAATAGCAAAGCATCACTTTTGAAAGGGACAAGAATTTGTAATCGTACTCCCCTCTGCAATGCATTTTGTAACCCCGCCATCATTTCTTTACTGGGCACGAAGTAAGGAGTGGCAATAACAATTGATGTTTTCGCACTTTGTATCATCTCTTTGTAATGTGTCCATAAACCTTTTCCATCTGTAAATACATATCGATACTTGTTACTCCCTTGTATAGGCGTTATCTCATGTGAGGATAACTCTTTCCCAGTCTTTTGCAAACTGTCTTTTCATATCCTGTGCACCTGAACCAGTAATACGAACATGGTAATCACGCCATTTTCCAAAACGAGGATCCTCTCCAAGGTATTCACGCCCTATATTAAATCCCCCTACATATGATATATTCCCATCTACTACCGCAATACGCCGATGATTGCGATTATGAAGTGTATAAAAGAAATTTTTTAAATGAGGCTTTTTACTAAACGTAAACTGCACACCACTACGTTCTAATTCTTGTATCGTTTTTTTATTTATTTTATATCCTCCAACCCGATCCACAGACAATTTCACATCAACACCTGAAGCTGCTTTTTGCTTTAATAATTGTAAAAATTTTTTACTTACCTTATCTTTACCTACAATATAAAAATGAAGATAAATATACTGTTTCGCCTGATCAATATCAGCAAAAAGATCTCGATATAAATCATTTCCATCTACATAAAGCTTAAAATCACCATGACGAATCTGTGATATCGGATTTTCTTTTACACTGTTTCTGCCTACTTCTACATCTACGTTCATCCATATCACCAAAATTCCTATACATAAAAGGAGGAACAGGAGTTGTCTCATCAAAAATCCTTTCCTTTCAAATCATCATTTTTATATGTTTCCCCCTCACTATATCCCTATTCAATAAAAAACATCATTTACATGGCATATATCCCTGTCAAATCATTCCGAAAGTGCATATTGTATTCTGTAACCTAAAACAAAAGGAGGAAAAAACAATGGGCTTTGGAGTTCACGGCGGTGGGTTTGCGTTAGTTGTTGTATTATTTATCCTCTTAATTATTGTTGGTGCTGCTTGTTTTTGCTAACTAGCTACCCACTTCATACAACTTTTATGTAGACCAAAAAACTATGAAAAAGAACATCTAGTGATTAGATGTTCTTTTTCTGTTTGTAATGATATTGTAAAACCTTATTCAGCGGAGATTTTCTGTATCCAGCACCTAATCTTTGTTTCTAAAATAGGGTATTGCTGTCCGTTAATACGGAGCACATTTTATGAGCTGTTTATCTATAACAAAGAAGCCGATTTTATGAATCGGCTCCTCGGTATACATATGGATCTTTTGGAGATTCTACTGTACTCCATTTTGTAACTTCTAATACAGGTATATTTGCGTGAAACGGTTGATAAAACTCTGTTGAAATTGTTCCTTCAACTTGAATCCAATCATCATTCTTCCACTGAGCATCTTCTGGTTTCTTGACCAACATCCCATACACACCTGAATCAGCAACACAGTGAATAATTCCAAAGCGGAATACAAAGTATTGTTCTTTTTTTGAAGAATCATCACGGAATACAAACCCCTTAAACGAAATGGTTTTACCCGTGAATTGGCCAGGATAGTTATATACTACTTCCATCCCTTTCAAAAAGTCTGTATCGTTTAAAGCAATTTTATCTTTTGTTACGAATTGCTTCTTCTCTTTTTCCATGAGTTCCCGATAACCTTCTTGTCCATAGTAAATGCTCGTATCAGGTTTTAAAAACTGTCGATTCATAAACGGGTCTGTATTTCCTGGCTCCGCAACTGGGAAATGGAACCCTTTTGCTTTTACAATATCAGAATCTAATGTTGCAATTGGGAAAAAGAGCCCCGTAATGATCGGAAAACAAAATAGTGTATACGTAAGAAGACGTTTCCACCGTGTGTTTTCATCTTTTGAATGATCATGACCACAATGGCTTGCATTGCAACCACATTCATGACCATGTTTATGTTCGTGATCATGGTCATGTTTACCATGCTCTTTTTGAAATACGATAATCATTTGAATTACAGTTAAAAAACCTAAAATAATCGCTGCTGTTGTTGATAAATATGAATATTTCATATTGATATATTTCGTGATATTACCAGAAATATGAAGTTGTGCCAATAAAATTGTAAACCCAAGTAAAATGTAAGCTCGAAACATTGATTATCCCCCCATCGCATAAATGAGTAGTGAGCTTGCGTAAACAACAACTGTAATTAAAGCAATCAAAACAATAACAAAACGTGTTTTAAAAGTTGCAAACATCATAATCATATTTTTGATATCTACCATCGGTCCGTATACAAGAAAGGCGACTAGAGCTGGTGTTGCAAATGTACTTTGGAATGAAGATGCAATAAACGCATCAGCTTCTGAACATAAGGATAAAATAAAAGCAAGCCCCATCATAACAATTGATGAAGAATACGGTCCTTGTCCAATCGCAAGCAGTGTAGAAGTCTTTACTAAAGTTTGTACGCTTGCCGCAATAAGTGCGCCAATAATTAAAAATTTCCCCATTGAGAAAAACTCTTCAACAGCATGTGTACATACGTCCCAAAATTTTTGACGAAATGGTCGATTATGATCGACTACTGGAAAATTAGTATTCCGTAGTTGATGACCTTTAAACGTAAACGATAATATAAGACTGACAATAACAGCTACAACAATAGCTACAATAGCACGATACCAAACCATATGCATACTACTACCGAATGCTACATATGTCGCAAATAAAACGATAGGATTTATAATCGGTCCAGTCAGCATGAAGGCAATCCCAGCATAAGGTGGTACTCCCTTTCCGATAAGGCGTCGAACGATTGGAACAATTCCACATTCACAACCCGGAAACAGCATCCCTAGAAAAACAGCTAATAATATAGACAGAAAACGATTCTTCGGCATCCATTTTGCTATCATATCTTCTGTCACAAACATTTGAATGAATCCTGAAATGAATACACCAATTAATACAAATGGCAGTGCTTCAATTAAAATTGAAATAAAAATCGTATTCATTTGCAGGAACGCTTTTGGTAAATGAAACATTTCCATGATGCATATCCCCCATCTATTCAGTAACAATAAGTAATTGTAACTGGAATACATAAATTGAACAAGTAATTATAAACATTAATTTAAATGGTATATTATACAATTTCTATTTCTTAAAGTAATAAATAACAGTGTTCAAAAGTAGCAGTTTCTCAATACCTTACAGCAAAAAAGCTGTTCTGGAAATACTCCAAAACAGCTGAATTTCATGTTAAAAGTAACGTTTTTTCCAAAAAACAAATGCCATTATGCAAGATAATATTGCAGATATAATCATTGCCATTAAAAAGCCGTGAGGATTTCCACTTAAAGGAACCGGAACGTTCATTCCAAAAAAACTGGAAACCATTGTTGGCACTGATAATATGATTGTCATAGAAGTTAAAAACTTCATAACACTGTTTAAATTATTGGAAATGACAGAACTAAATGTATTCATCATACCACTTAAAATATTGCTATATATTTCGGCCATCTCAATCGCCTGCTTATTTTCAATTAATACATCTTCAAGTAAATCTTGATCATCCTCATACATTTTCAAAAATGTATTATTTCGCATCAACTTTTGAATCACAATCTTATTTGCCTTTAAAGATGTAGTAAAATACACTAAGCTTTTTTCAAGTCCTAATAAAGTAAAAATCTCTTTATTTTTCATCGATTTATTGAGCTCATGCTCTAAATCAGTTGTTTTTCGATTAATCTGTTTTAAATAACGTAAATAATAAGTAGAAATCGTATATAAGAGCTGCAGTGCAAAACGTGTCTTTTTAAAAGTATAAAATTCTTTAATACGCTGATTAATAAAACGTTCAAAAATCGGATTTTCTTCCAAACAAATGGTAACAAAACATTCCGGCATTACGATCATACCAATCGGAATCGTATCATACATTGAATTTCCTTCTTCGTCATGTCTAACTGTTGGGATATCGACAATTATTAAAACATTATCATCTTCTTTTTCAATACGTGAACGTTCTTCATCATCCAAGGGGTCTTTAATGAAGTCTAGTTCAACATTTAATGTTTGAACTAAAAATTGAATTTCTTCCTCCGTTGGATGCAGTACATTAATCCAGCATCCCTTTTGAATCTCCTCGATCTCTTGTAGTTTTCCGTTTCGGTCTGTTAAATAAATATTTAACATACTATCACCCCGATTCTTTTTACATGTAGGAATCAACCTCACTTTAAAATAACAGTCTATTTTAAACCGCCATTTTCAGCATATGAAACAAATGAGAAGATTTCAATAGAAAAATACCACGAAAGCGCTTTCCTTCGTAAATTATTAAAATAGAAAAAGACAGAGATCTCCCTGTCTTTAATAGACATTATGTTGCTTTTATAACATTTTTGGAAAGTATCCACAAGTTAAAGGAAACAGAAACAGTATAACCAGCATATGTCGCAATAATAAAACTAACATAGTCAAATTGTGGAAGTAATATAATATTTAACACAATTTTTATCCCTATTCCTAAAAACAAACCAATTACTGTTTTTCGCTGTTGATTAATCCCTTGTAGCATAGCGGCCGTTACAGCAAAGAGCGAGAATAATATACAAGCCGGGGCATAATAGAGTAAAATCACACTTCCTAGCGCAGGATCATTCCCTACCCCAAATAGTAATGTATATACTGGTTCCGCTAAAACCATCATTCCTAACGATGCTGGGATCGTTAGAAATACTACAAGCAAATTTGTTCTTGTAAAATGTTTATATAATAACTGATCATTTTTGGCTGTATAGGCCTTCGTCATCTCAGGAACGAGTGACATACTAAAAGCTGTAGCAACCGAAACTGGAATTAACACAACCATTTGTACGAGCCCTATCACAGCATTTATTTTTTCCGCTTCCCGCTGTAAATATCCTATTTGCATTAATAACTTATTAATTGTAAATGTATCGATTGTTTGATACAAGGGAATCGCAAGACCTACAACAACAAATGGAATGGAGTATGTAAATAATTCTTTGTACAGTGCGAAAAATGATTTTGTTGTTTGCGGAACACTCATATTTTCTTTTTTCTTTAAATGACGTCTTCTCTTTAAGTAATATCCAATTAATATTCCAAGTCCTGCTACAGCTCCTATAAAAGCACCAAACGTAGCAACTCCAACCGCCAACGCTGTTGATTCTTTATATATTTGAAGCACTGCAAAACTTCCAATTAAGATTGTTAACACTCGAAAAAACTGTTCTACTACTACGCTTAAAGCAGATGGTCCCATCGATTGAAACCCTTGAAAAAATCCACGTAATAAGCTCATAGAAGGAACTATTAGTAAAGCAAAGCTCACAATTTGAATATTATATGTAACGGCTGTTACACTATTGCCTGTTTGATCTCCGCCATCTATAACAACCTTTGCTAGATAGGGAGCTAAACAATATAACAATAAGAACGATATAACTCCCATACTCCCCATAAAAATAAGCCCGCTTTTTAATACTCGTTTCACCGTGTAATAATCGTCTAATTCATTGTATTTAGATACCATTTTGGAAACAGCTAAAGGAAGCCCCATTGTTGCAATACTAAGCATAATTGTATAAGGACGATAAGCATATGTATATAATACATATCCTCCCGTTCCAACCATCGCTGTAAAAGGAATAACATATATAAAACCTAACATTTTCGAAATCATCGTTGCCATTGTTAAGAAGAATGTTCCGCGTAAAAACAGTGATCCTTTCATGAAATTCCTCCGCTATACTGTTTTAATACACAATATGGACAACTTTCTACTTTTAGAACTTATACGAAGTGAAACTTCCATTAGTGGGGGTTTTCTTCATCCCCCACTGATAGAAAGCTCTCACCAATCGGGCTTTTACGGGCTATCCCCCACCTATCTTCATCGCTATTCTCTGCGGGAGTCTTACTGCCCGCGAATAGTGGGATAAACAAAGAAAAAGCCAATGAAAATCCATTGACTTTAACGACCTGTTTTTCTTTTTTTCAATATTTTCATGCCTATGTATACAACAATAAAAAGAATGGCTGCTATTGCGAAATAATGCGTATAGTCAGCAGCGTATTCTTTAATATGACGCCAATTCCCACCAAGTTTTTCACCGAAATAAATAAACAGAATAGACCACGGAATAATTGCTAGTACCGTATATATTGTAAATCGTTGTAATGACATTTTAGCTAACCCTGCTGGAATCGATATTGCATGACGTACAACTGGAATAAAACGCGCAGAGAAAATAACACCTACACCATATCGATTAAACCATTCTTCTGCCACATCTAAATGTTTCTTTTTAATCAATATATATTTACCATATTTTTCAACAACTGGACGCCCACCATAATATCCAAGCCAATAAAGGAAAATTTGTGCTAAAGTTCCACCAATCGTTCCGGCAATGACTGCCCCAACGAAATTAAGTTCTCCCCTTGCAACTAAAAAACCTGCATAAGACAGTACAATTTCACTTGGGATGATTTCAATCATGAGTCCTAGCGCAATCCCAAAATAACCTAGACTTATAAAAAATTGTAGTAACTGATCAATCAAATTTGCTAGCATTTTTCACTTATCTCCTTTTTTTACTTCACACACTTTCCTATTATTTCATAAAACCATGTCCTTGCCAATATGTAGCCGTCTATTCATATAAAACTATGAATTAGTAGAAATGTATATACTAAAAAATTTCTAAACAGACAGGAGAGACGGCTCAATGAAGTATAGTTTACTAGAAACCATTCCAAATGACAGGAAATTAATAAAAGATTTATTGACCTTATACCAAGAAATTTTTCAAATTTCTAATACAAACCTACTAAAAGAAATAATTGAAAAGAAACGTTTACTTTTAACACTTGTTTTCGATCATGAAACTGTAATTGGCTACGAAAGGAAAGAAAAACATTTCTATAGTTGAATTAGCGGCGTGCATCCAAACTATAGAAAACAGGGTATTTCCTAAAAACTGATGCGTATGTAACATAGATGGTGCAAAGTGAATAGCAATAAAACAATCCAAACAAAAACAAAAAATATATAGAGAAACAGGCGAAATAAAAATCATATTAGAAAAAACATTGTAATTATCAAAATAATTTTACATATAATCTTTGTTATTTTTTCAATCTATTAACCTTTCTTTATTGGGATTTTTCATATAAGCAAACATTTGCCGGACTTGCCATTCTGTATTTCTTCCTATCGATAGTTCCGGCAATTCTTCTTCGCCAAAAAAGCGAACATCTTCTGTTTCAATACCAATTTGTCTTTCACCGCCTACTATTTCACAGCTAATAAATATTTTGTATACATCAATTGCAGAAGGTGATGGCTGATGTTTCTGTTTATCAAAGATAGATAGTAACCGAAAATTTTCTACTTTGTAACCTGTTTCTTCTAACACTTCCTTTTGTGTAACTTCCGTCGGTGTATAACCAATATCAGCCCAACCACCTGGAAGTGCCCATTTCCCATCACTTTTTTCTTTTACGAAAAGCATCTTTTCGTCTTGAAATACGACCGCTCGTATATCCACTTTTGGAGTTTGATAGCCCGTTTCATTTGCAAATAAATACTCGACCACTTCCCAATCCATGTTGGTATAATGCGCCATCATTTCAATTGATAATTTCCGAAGTTCTTGAAAACGTTCTATATCATAAACATCTTTTGAATATGCTAATCCTGCCTGCGCAATTGCCTGTACTTGTTTTACCCATTCGATCCATTTTACTTCCATCATTTCACCTTCCTCAATGTAGATTACATTTATTGTATAACAAAAAAGAGATTGAAAGATCAATCTCTTTTTTCGCCTTCATAATTCATCTAAATGTTCTATTATAAATCCACGCCGCTTTTCAACATATTGAAAAATCAAATTTGGTTCACTATCAAATACATCTATGTTCTTTTTCATGTACGGATCTTGCAAAATATATGGCCGAATTTCTCGATGCATTCCTTCTACTTTCGATTTTATATAATCTACTGTAAACTGGTTTGAGAGAATATCCTCCAAAATTTTTCGATACTGCTTCCTAAATACATCGACGTCAAGTAATCTAGCACTTAATGTATTAAATCCTTGAATGCGACTATAATCATGCCCCATTTTTCGACCTCGCACATCTCGCCCCCACGTTGCATCATAATCCCATGGAATCATTTCAAACAACTTTGTTTCTTCATTATGATAGAGTGCATAATTGTGAACAAATCCATCGTAGTTTTGTGTGAATACAACACCTGCTAACCATCGTAAATATTTATCAACATCTACATATTTTACAATCTCTTTCTCATACGCCGCTCTTGAAATTGTATTCAACTGATAAATAAATTCATTTATATAATCTTCGCTATGTTCATTTCTACATTTGAACTCATACCCGACTGATAATTTCGTTTTTATACAATTATCTAGTTCACTCATTAAAGAGAAATTGGCATCATCATCGACTGCATAATAAATTGAGCCGCTTGGCAAATTACGGCTTCGTAAAAAATTTTCATCTACAGATTCTAACTGCAAATAAACGCCTTCAAATCGATTATTAATCTTTACAAGAACATGTTGCGACTTTGGAGATAACGTACCAATTTCAGAAAAAAAATCCAGTGATAACTTATTTCTGATTAAAGACAGGTCATTAAATTCGGAATTCAAATGCATTTCTTGTACACCTTGAAAAAATTTCGGCTTGTAAAACGTCACATGATATGATTTTTTCTTAAATTCCCGAATATGAGAGCCGCGATATACGATATCAATATCATGCTTTCTTTTTCCATATGTTAACTTAGCCGGAACAGGATCATCAGACCAAACATCCTTTCGCAGCGCTACAATATTCATTGGATGAATATAAAATTCATAAGAAGGTAACATATTCTCCCTTCCCTTCTCTTTCATCTACAATCAATGTATGCTTTTCCTTTTCCTCTTGCCACATCCGCTATATGTTTTTTATTACATTTTAACGTTTTTTTAGGAAAATAAAGAAATTCCTTCATAAGTGTATACGAAAAGGATTAATTTTTCGATCTATAAAGATAAAAAGAGGGAGTTATGAACTATGATATTCAAAAAGTAATGGAGGAAATAAGGCTTACTGGAATAAAATAACTTTCATATCAAGAGCCTTGTTCCCACAATCAGAAATCTGACAATGTTCCTACTGTACAAAAATAAAAAAATGCACTTCTATGACGAAATGTGTCCGTTATTCAAAAACACTACCGAACAAAACATTCCTGCAGATTAGAAAATTTAACTGTTAATAGCTTAGTTTCACTAAACAGAGCAAACTACCTACAACAGTTCATCCCTTAGGATAAACCACCATTTTCCAAAAAGAACAAACACAATCCATCTGCTTAACATACTTTATTAATAGAAAACACATTATTTAAAAACAGATGGAAATCTTATTTCTTTCCAAGGGGGATTTTGATAGATGTATAGCAAAGATGATATTCAAAAAGCCGTAGAAGAAGTGAAGAGCGCTGGCATGGAAGATTTCTTGAATCAAGAGCCTGAGTCTTACTCTAAACGTTCTCGCTGTTCTTGCAAATCTAAGCGTTCTTGCAAATCTAAGCGTTCTTACTGTTCTTACAAATCTAAGCGTTCTTACCGTTCTTACAAATCTAAACGTTCTTATCGTTCTTGCAAATCTAAGCGTTCTTGCAAATCTAAGCGTTCTTACTGTTCTTACAAATCTAAACGTTCTTACCGTTCTTGCAAATCTAAGCGTACTTATCGTTCTTGCAAATCTCACCGTTCTCACAAATCTCACAAATCTCACAAGTCTCACAAGTCTCACAAATCTCACAAGTCTCACAAATCTCACAAGTCTCACAAATCTCACAAGTCTCACAAGTCTCACAAATCTCACAAATCTCACAAATCTCACAAATCTCACCGTTCTCACAAATCTCACCGCTCTTGCAAATCTCACCGCTCTTGTAAATCTCACCGCTCTTGTAAATCTCACCGCTCTTGTAAATCTCACCGTTCTTGCAAATCTAAACGTTCTTGCAAATCTAAACGTTCTTGCAAATCTAAACGTTCTTGCAAATCTAAACGTTCTTGCAAATCTCACCGTTCTTACCGTTCTTACCGTTCTTGCAAATCTAAACGTTCTTACCGTTCTTGACAATCTCGTTCCGGACACTCTGGTCGTTAATATAAAATATGATTTAACCTATTACTCTACCTTATCAACAAAATTCCTCGTTAGTTCAAAAGTGCAAATAGACCGCTTGAAGCGGTCTATTTGTCTATTAGAAAAAAACATTGTCCTATAAAGCTTCTCCTTTTACCTCTCTTCAAAATGTGCAATATCTGCAAATAAGTGAATTGTACTTTCTCCTTCTTTAACTTCAATCATACTTAAACTTGCGCTATGCATAAAAGAACCATTCCATATGTTTTCAAGGGGCCGTTGTTCAAAATGCCCCATCATAAGTAATGAAGTAATCGCATGAGAAACAATTAAAACATTTTCCCCCTTATGTTTTTGAAGAATGTATGTAAGCCCCTTTAGTACACGCTCTCTCGCCTCATAAAAACTTTCACCTGATTTCGATTCATATCGATGCGGCGCATTCCAAAATAAATCAAGCTCTTTCGGATATTTCTCCTGTATTTTAACTTGTGTATCCCCCTCCCAAACTCCCATATCAATTTCATATAAGTGTTCATTTGCTACAATTGGAATATCTCTGTCTCCTTTAATTAACTGAGCGGTATGCATTGCTCTTTCACTTGGACTACTGTAAATAACATCAAGTGGCATATCTTTCATACGTTTCCCTAATTGCTTTGCTTGCAACATTCCAGTTTCCGTTAAATTTGAATTTTTTCTACCTTGCATTCTTTTTTCTACATTCCATTCTGTTTCCCCGTGACGTGTAATATATAACATTGTTTTCATCATCATTTTCCCCTTTACCAACTCGGTCTATCATCCCATGGCTCTAATGTTCCGACAATCCATTCCCGTTGTTTATGTTGAACTCCAGCTATCACACCACTTGCAATCTCATCATGTGTTAGCCATCTAGAACTTTTTTCTTCTACCACAAAACCTAATATAATTCGATAATAACTACATAAAGAAGAGTATCTTACTTTTTTATCAGATTTATAAGCATTGCTTCCAAGTATATGAAATAACTCCCATTTTCTCGAAAACACTTCAATCTCTTCACTAATTATTTGCAATGCATCTACAGCCGTTGAATGAATCCAAGCGACAACAAGAGTAACTGGACCATTTCTCTTGATTGAATTTTTAATTTTAGCACGCAACTCATCACTTTCATGATAATCAACAGCTAAACACGTAACTCTTTCAGAAACATTACATGAGTTTTTTATCCTCTCTAGACGACTTACATTTCGACCAATTACAGAAGTATGAAATCCTTGGGCAACAAACCACTTTGAAACTTCCTGTAACATTCCAGTTCCCCCAACAACAAGTACATGCATAACCTATCTCCTCTTCCAATTTTCAGTAAAATAACATATGCGATTTTTCTTCTTTGTAGTATTGTAATCTCTGTTGAAGTGTCCCTGTATGAAATTCAAATTTATGACCATCTGGATCAGTAAAATAAATAGAATCACAATCTCGCACATCACGTTCTCGTCCTTGTACAATATGTACCTTATTAGCTTCAAGACGATGTAATAAAGCTGCGAAATCCTCTTTTTCTACCGAAAAGGCAATATGTGTATACGACTGATAAATTTCGTTTCTTGGAATATCCTTTTCTTCATTTAACGCAAACCATATTCCGCATACGTCAAAATAGGCGAGCTTTCTACCTTTTACAAGTAACTTTCCTTCCAACACGTGTTCATAAAACTGTATTGATTTCTCTAAGTTAGAAACAGAGAAGCAAAGATGGTTCATTCCTTTTATCACTGTCGTTATCTCCTCTCAATAAAGTGAAACTTCCATCAGTGTGGGGGGCTTCATCCTCCACTGATGGAAAGCTCTCACCAATCGGGCGCATGCCAGCAGTTATCCCCCAACTATCTTCTTCGCCTTCTCTCAATCTTAAGGTGGGGTTTTACTGCCCGTTAGTGCGGGACAAAAAAAAGATGCGCAATATTCGCGCATCTTTATCGTACTATTTTTTTGTAATATATGTCCATTTATAGCTAAAATCTCCGCCAAATGTATGCTTAACAGTTCCTTTTACCTTAGATTTTTCAAGGAAAGCAACGCTCTGCTGGTAAACTGGAGAAATTGCAGCATCATCAAATAAGATTTTTTCCGCTTCAGAAAGTGCCTTCCATCTTGCTTTCTCATCTGTTAGCAACTCACCTTTTGATTTTGCAACGAGTTCATCATATTTTGGATTAGCATATGCCATTTCATTAAATGCGCTATCTGAAGTAAACATATCAATATATGTCATTGGATCTGGATAATCCGGGCTCCACGCTGATAAGGAGAAATCATATTGTAACTTCTTCTCTAAATCTAACTTTTGTTTAAATGGCTGCTGTTTAATATTAACTTTTAAACCAGGTAAGTTTTTCTCCAGCTCCGATTTAATGTATTCTCCTACTTTTTTCAAATTATCTTTATCGTAGTTTAACATTTCAACTGTAATCGTATCTTGACCTAACTCTTTTTTCGCTTCTTCCCATAGTTTTTTCGCTTTTGCTGCATTATCTTTACCATCACGGAAGTTTTTATTTGTTTCACGGAAGTCTTTTCCATCCGGTCCTTTTGTGAACTTTTGTGGTACTAAGTAGTATGCAGGTAACGAGCCATCATTTAAGATAGTATTTGCAATTCCTTTTTTATCATACGCTAGGTCAATAGCTTCACGCATTTTTTTATTCGCAAAAATCGGATTCTTCTCATTAAAACGAATAAAATACATACGTGGGTCTAATTCTGATTTAAATTCTTTGCTGTTTCTATACTTATCAACAAATTCTGAACTTAAAATTACTCGGTCTACTTGGTTGCTATCATATAAATTTACAGCTGTTGATGTTTCCTTTACAACATTTACATTAATTTCTTCTAGCTTCACATTATCTTTATCCCAATAGTTTGGATTTTTCTTTAATTGATAGCTTTGTTCATGTTTCCATTCACTCATCACAAACGGTCCATTATACAATAATTTATCTGCTTCTAATGCGTATTTGTCCCCTTGTTCTTTCACATATTTTTCATTTAGCGGGAAAAATGTTGGGAATGTCGTAAGCTCTAAGAAATATGGTGTAGGTTTCTCTAACTCAACCACTAATGTCTTATCATCTTTTGCTGTGACACCGAGCTGTTCAAGCGGTAGTTCTCCTTTATTAATTTTCTCCGCATTTTTCACATCAAACAAAATAAAAGCGTATTCCGATGCAGTTGCTTTATCAACAGCACGTCGCCAAGCAAACACAAAATCTTGTGCTTTTACAGGCTCTCCGTTTGACCATTTTGCATCTCGCAAATGAAATGTATACGTTTTCTTATCTTCACTAATTTTCACATCTTTAGCCATACCAGGCGTTGGCTTATTCTCTTTATCTAACCGATATAATCCTTCCATTGCGTTTACAAATACACGAAACGATACAGTATCAGTTGACTTCGATGTATCCATAGAAGGAATTTCTGCTGTTTCTAGTAAATTTAGCACTTGTTTATCAGCAAGCGCTTCATTACCGCTCTTTTCTGTTGTTGATGCTTTTTCTCCATTTCCACACCCAGCAACTAACACGCTTGTAGAGAGTGCAATTGCTGTAATAAGTGATGCTTTCTTCTTCATAAACCTTTTCCCCTCTTTCTGTATATAACGATTAAAAATAAGACCAAGTACTCTTGAATAGTATTATACATAATTTTCTGATAATTTCAAATACTATCTATAAAAAAAGTAAAAGTGACATGTGTCACTTTTACCTCATAATTAGCAGAAAGTGCGATCCTATTAATACATGTTTTACTTATAAAATACTTTTACCATTAGCTAATAAGCTAATGGTAAAAGTATTTGCACTTGAAAGATTTGTTCTATTATCTTAAAAACCCTTCATGCTTTAGTAACCATTCTTTCCGCCAAAGTCCTCCTTCATAACCTACTAATTTCCCATTCTTCCCAATAATCCGATGACAAGGAACAATAATAGAAATCGGATTTCTACTGTTCGCTCCGCCAATAGCACGTACAGCCTTTGGATTTCCAATTTTCTCAGCAATATCAAGATAAGAGGCACTCTTCCCATATGAAACACTGCAAAGCGCATTCCATACTTGTTTCTGGAATGAAGTTCCTGTTGCTTGGAGCGGTACAGTAAATACTGTTCGTTTATTATGAAAATATTCATCTAGTTCCATTACACACTGCTCAACAATCGGATGCAAAATATCTTCTTGTTTTTGCTCTACAAATAATACTGAAGAAATGCCGTTCTCATCCCCTTTTACTTCAATCCATCCAATTTCACTTTCATAATATGCTTGATACATAAAAAACCTCCTAGCCCCTCATATAATGACGTAAACCATTCATTCTAAAATATTAAATTTGTAGTGATTCACTAAACGTAGACTAATCATAACATAATATCTCTTTAAGCATTTCGTTATGGAAAAAAAGAACGCAATGCTACAATATTATCAAAATGATTTATTCACCCACTCTGGATTTATAAGCAAATTAAGATTGAATCATTCCCATTTAGACGGAATAAAGGAGGAACATTATTGTGAACAACCAATTATTTTCATCGTATACAATTAAAGATGTTACACTAAAGAATCGAATTGTTATGTCACCTATGTGTATGTACTCCTCTAGCAACGAAGATGGAAAAGCAACAAATTTCCATCTTGTTCACTATGCATCGCGTGCAGCTGGTCAAGTAGGACTTGTTATGTTAGAAGCTACAGCAATAACGCCAGAAGGGCGCATTTCCCACAAAGATTTAGGGATTTGGGATGACGAACACATAACTGGTCTACGTCAAATTGTCGATATGATTCATGAAAATGGAGCAAAAGCAGCTATCCAAATTGCACATGCAGGTAGAAAAGCTGTTCTCAATACAGATCCTATTGCGCCATCAGCTATTCCTTTTGATTCTTCTATGAAAATTCCTGTACAGATGAGCAAAGAACAAATACAAGAAACGATCGCAGCATTTCGAAATGGAGCGGCACGTGCAAAAGCAGCTGGATTTGATATCATCGAATTACACGGAGCACATGGTTATTTAATTAATGAATTCTTATCTCCATTAGCAAATCACCGTACAGATGAATATGGAGGATCCCATGAAAACCGCTATCGTTTTTTACGTGAAATTATTACTGAAGTAAAAAAAGTATGGAACGGTCCATTATTCATTCGTATTTCCGCTCATGATTACCATTCAGAAGGTTTAACCGTAAAAGATTATGTAACATTTGCGAAGTGGATGAAAGAGCAAGGCGTTGACCTTATTGATTGTAGTTCCGGGGCTGTTGTACCAGCACATATTGATGTCTATCCTGGTTACCAAGTATCCTATGCAAAACATATAAAAGAACATGCCTCTATCGCTACAGGTGCTGTTGGACTTATCACGAGTGGAATACAGGCAGAAGAAATTTTACAACAAGATTCTGCCGACTTAATCTTTATCGGCCGGGAATTATTGCGAAACCCATATTTTCCGAGAACCGCAGCGAATGAACTTGGTTTTGAATTATCTGAGCCATTTCAGTATAGTCGGGCTCCAGGAAAAATAAAAAATGCTACAAAATAAAAAAGAGAGAAGACATCTTCTCTCTTTTTTATTTCATCTTAGCAATTTCCGAAGATTCATGTACATGAACTCCAGACTCTTCACGAAGCGCTGTTACATACATTCCTCTTGCCACTTGCTCTGCTGAAATCGGTCTATATTTTGTAAACGACCCTTTAAATAAAAACGGTATAATCCCCGAAATCTTTTCTGCCATTCTTTCTCCAAAACGAAACTCTTCTCGTTCTCCAAGTAAAAGAGATGGTCTAAAAATATGAATACCTTCTATGACTAGCTTTTTAATAGCTTCCTCCATCTGTCCTTTTACTTGTGAATAAAAGAATAGTGACTTCGGATTCGCACCCATGGAAGAAATAACAAGAAAATTTTGTACTCCTTGTTCTTCTGCTAAACGAGCAGCACGTATTGTATAATCATAATCAACCCTTTTAAAGTTTTCTTTCGTCTTTGCCTTTTTAATTGTCGTACCAAGGCAATTAAACACATCATCTACAGCAAAAAATTCTTTATATTGTTCTAAAATCGAAAAATCCACCTGCTTTTGCTGCAATTTTTCATGTTCCCATTCTAGTGGCTTTCTTACAAAAATCGTAACTGAATCATAATAGTCCGAATCAATTAGTAACTGTGTCACTTCTTGTCCAACTAGGCCACTAGCTCCAAGTACTAAGGCTGTTCTTGTTTTCATCCGTTTCTATACCTCTTTATCTTCTAATCTCTTTCTCTATCATAAGCACAGCGTAATACAATATGCAAGCGCTTTGTTTATTCTTTTTCTCTTTTTGGCATCTCAGTAATTGTACTTGGATCTCCTAAATTTCGAATAAGTGCTTTTAAAAAAAGAAGTACACATGATAACGGAAACACAACAGCTAATATCAATAAAATCGCTTCGATTCCATATTCCATTCGCTCATCCCCTTTTCTGCACCCTCTATCACACTATATGAAAGGAACGAGAAGATATATGCAAAAACATAAAAAATAAACCAAAGCATTGTGACAAATTTAGAACAAATCATAAATCGTAATCATTATTATTTATTGCAACATTACCAAATATGTATTATACTAAATCGGTAAATCAAAACGTAATTATTCCGTTTTATTAAAAAGATAGATATTTTTTCTTTTTTGGAGAAAATGAATTCTAGTAAGTAAAGAAATGAGGAGAATAAAATGAAGAAAAGATTACTTATATTTTCATTCGTACTAATATTTACCCTTATATTCGCTGGATGTTCGAAACAAAATAACACAGCAAATAAGAAAGATGGCAAACTTTCCGTCTATACAACTATTTTCCCTTTAGCTGACTTTGCTAAAAAAATCGGTGGTGATTATGTTGACGTAACAGCCATTTATCCACCAGGTGCAGACTCTCATACGTATGAGCCAACTCAAAAACAAACTGTACAAGTTGCCAAAGCAGATTTATTTGTATATAACGGAGCTGGATTAGAACCATTTGCTGAAAAAATGGAAAAAACATTAAAAAATGAAAATGTTAAAATTGTGAATGCATCAAAAGATATAGCACTACGATCTTCAACTGAACAAGAACATGAAGATGGACATAAAGACGAACATCATGATAAAGACCCTCATGTTTGGTTAGACCCAACACTTGCCATGAAGCAAGCTGAAGCAATTAAAAATGCTCTTGTAGAACTACAACCGGAACATAAAGAAGTATTCGAGAAGAACTTCGCTGCATTGCAAAAAAAATTCACAGATTTAGATAGTCAATTTAAAGAAGTGGCTGATCATGCAAAGACAAAAGAAATTTTAGTTTCTCATGCTGCATACGGATATTGGGAGCAACGCTATGGTTTCAAACAAATTCCAATTGCAGGTATCTCTGCTTCTGATGAACCTTCTCAAAAAGACTTGGCTGCTATCGCAGCAACGGCCAAAGAGCATGGTTTAAAATATATTTTATTTGAAACATTCTCTACACCAAAAGTAGCAGAAGTCATTCAAAAAGAAACAGGAACAAAAATCTTACGTTTAAATCATCTTGCAACAATTTCCGATGATGATGCGAAAAAAAATAAAGATTACTTTACATTGATGGAAGAAAATATTAACACTTTAAAAGAAGCAACAAACTAAATGTGTTTTCCCTTTCAGACAGCTGAGTTTTTTCAGCTGTCTTTTTCATAGGCCGCAGCTTGACTTAAATAAAACAACAAGTAAAATTATCCATATTAGTTTTAAAAACATGATTCAGAAAGTGAGTTGGAACTATGAATCTTCACATTTGTGAAGTAACAGCACATAATTGGCGTTCAGTCGCTGCTATGCAGAACAAAACATAACATGCTCTCGCTTTCTCCCTCTGTTTTTACCCTTGCATGTGGCAGAAAAAAGCCCTAACCGCTTCTATGTATGGCTAGATGATCTCTCCCACCTAAAAAGAAAGAAGAATTTTATATCGTTTTTTTAATTTTTATTTATATACGTAACGGGGCTATGTGCATTATACGTGTGAATATTTTAATAGTTTTATCCGTTGTAAATTTGCATTTCTCTGATGCTACCCTTTATAAAAATATAAAAATACGTCAAGAAACCCTTCTTATTTTCATCCAAAATTTGGTATAATCGAGATAAAAAGGTGGAAGAGTAATGAAGAAAACCCTATATTTGTGCACTACTATTATAGTATCTTTAAGTCTAGTTGGTTGTTCAAATACATCTGATAAAACAAATTCTTTAAAATCTTCTACTTCAAAAGAACAACAACAAGATAAAGAAAGTTCCATTCAATTAAAAGAAAATGATATACAAGAAATTAAATTAACTAGAACAAATAATAATACCCTTACTAAAACAGAAACGTACAATGAAGCTATGATAAAAGCTATTACTACAGCCATACAAAATGGGACACCTAAGAAAATAACTTTAGATCAAAAAACTAAAGATTCTATTCACTCTAATATGACAGTTACATTTAAAGATAGTTCTACGGAAACCTTTTTTGTTTGGATTGATGACAAAAGTCAAATTACAATAGCAGAAAGTACAGACCAAAACTACGTTCAAGGTTTCATAATAAACACCGAAAATTCTAAAATAGTAACCAATTTCTTAAAAAAATAAAAGGTTGGGGTCTTACTGCCCGCGAATAGCGGGATAAAATTTAAATAACCAAAATTCATGTTAAAACAGCTATTAGTTCAAAAAAGCTAGCTGAAGCTGAAAAGATTAATTGCACACTAAAAATAAGCCTGCAGTTCAAAACGCAGGCTTATTTTATACATTCCTGAAAATGCTCTTGAAACCATTCTTTATTTAAATCTTTACCAATGAAAACAATCTCACTTACACGTTCTTCTCCTTCTTGCCACTCCCTGTCATATGAAGCAGCGAATAACGTGTGTACACCTTGGAAAACTATGCGGCGATTTACTCCTTCAACAGATAATATTCCTTTATAACGATATAAATACTCTCCTAATTCTTGTACAACAGCTGACATCCATTCATTTATCTTTTGTAAATCAAGAGGACGCTCTTCCCTTAGCACAAATGACTTTACACCTTCTAAATGATGCTGTTCTTTATGCGGATAAATTTCTAACTTATCACGCGTTTTAAATGTTTGTATATCTAGTAATGAGGGAATATCTACTTCACAATTTGTTGTTGGGATTAATTTTGCAGTTGGATTAATCCCTTGTATTTCAATAAGCAAATTTTCTTTTTCTGCTGGCTCTATTAAATCCAATTTATTTACTAAAACCATATCAGCAAAGGCAATCTGTTCTTTTGCTTCTAAACCTTTTTCAAAGTGTTTATGTATATGATAGCTATCTACTACAGTTACTACACCATTAATTTGGTATGCAGACTGAATAATAGGGTCTAAAAAGAATGTTTGAATAATTGGGCCCGGATTTGCAAGCCCTGTTGTCTCAATCACTAAACCTTCAAAATCCATTTGACCTGTCGCTTTTACTTCTAGTAAATGCTTTAGTGCGACAAGCAAATCTTCACGTACAGTACAACATAGACAACCATTTGTCATTTCCATAATTTCTTCTTTTACATTCATTATCAATTGATTATCGATACCAATTTGTCCAATTTCATTTACAATAACCGCAAGCTTTTTTCCATGCTCTTCAGATAAAATACGATTTAATAAAGTTGTTTTCCCTGATCCGAGAAACCCGGTTAATATCGTTACTGGAATCACTGTGTTACATCTCCTTGTTACATATATAATTACGTATTATATCATAGGTTGTCTTCTTATTTTCTAACTACGAAACATATTAGTTGTAAGCATGTCTACACGAATATATAATAATGGTAAATAAGAAAACCTTTTCATATTGATTAGGTTCATACATACCAGCAAGGAGGAGCTTCATAAATGGAACGAATTCAAATGGCTCAAAACCTAGAATTTTCTCGAATTATCCAAGGGTTTTGGCGCTTAGCAGAATGGAATATGACAGATCAAGAATTACTTTCCTTCATTGAATCTTGTATGGAGATGGGCATTACAACGTTTGACCATGCCGATATTTACGGCGACTATACATGCGAAGCTTTATTCGGTAAAGCGCTTCAATTAAAACCAAGTTTACGTGACAATATGCAAATTGTTACAAAATGCGGAATCACTCTCACATCACCTAAATTTCCAGAACGCTACGTCGTTCACTATAATACAAGTGCTGAGCATATTATAAAAAGCGCAGAGCAATCATTACGAAATCTGAATACAGACTATATCGATGTATTACTTATTCATCGTCCGGATCCATTCATGAATCCAGCAGAAGTTGCAGAAGCTTTTTCTCGTTTAAAACAAGATGGAAAAGTACGACACTTTGGTGTATCCAACTTTCTTCCTTCTCAATTCAACATGTTAAGTTCATATTTAGATTTCCCGCTTATTACAAATCAAGTTGAAGTATCTGCTATGCAACTTGAACATTTTGAAAAAGGTACGATTGAACATTGCCAAGAAAACAGAATTTCTCCTATGATTTGGTCTCCTCTTGCTGGCGGTGAAATTTTCAAAAGGGAAAGTGAACGTGCAATTCGCTTACGCCATACATTGGAGAAAATTGCCACTGATTTTGGCATTACGGGAATCGATACTATTATGTATGCATGGCTACTTGCTCATCCAGCCAATATGCTGCCGATTGTTGGCTCTGGTAAACTAGAACGTGTCAAAACAGCTGTTGAAGCAACAAAACTAACATTAGACCGTCAGCAATGGTTTACAATCTTTGAAAGTTCAAACGGTCATCCAGTTCCATAAGTACACAAAAAGAACATGAGATTCATTCTCATGTTCTTTTTACATCTGTAATTGATTTATTGCTGCTGCGCTACGAATTCCTGATTCAATTGCGCCTTGTATCCAGCCATGATACAACGTAGTATGATCACCTGCAAAATATATTCTTCCTTCTGGTTTCACAATATCATCCTGTAATTCTGATTGTTGATTTGCCTGAAAGATTGCAAACCCTCCTAGTGCGTACGGGTCCAATGTCCAACTTTTCGATATCCCCGAAATAAATTCATCATACACTTGATTTCCAAGTATTGTCCCTAAATTTTGTAAAGTATAATAAATACGATCACTTTCAGATAAGCCATCCCACAACAATGCATCATACGACCATGTATAACTTCCAAGTACCATTCCAGGACCTTTTGTACCAATACCATGACTTGGATAATATGCATAACGAATAGGCAAATCAGTAATAATGCGGCCACCAAGTTGACCCTGTTTTTCCCAAAAGCGACTTTTAAACTGAATTCCTATTTTCGTAGCAGCCATATAATGTAGTTCCCGAATGGCTCTCCATTTCCCATGAGAAACCGAATCAAACGGATCAATTTCAACAAATCTCATTGTTGTAAACGGAATGGTGACAATGACAACATCACCTGTAATACTGCTGTATTCAAACGTTTTTTCATTACGCAAATATGCTGTAATTCCTTTTTCGTGCTGCGCTAGTTTCATTAATTTTTGCTGAAAGACAATATCATCTTGTAATTGCGGTAAAAAAGCTTTGGGCAATGCGTCATTACCACCTTCAATTTCATAAAACCCTGTGGATTGCTGTAAAATATAAATAAAGCGCAATGTTTCTACAAAAGATCTTTCTAAAAATCCCTCTAAATCAAGAAGTACCCCTATCATTTCTACTGCAGCTGGTGAAAAAGATACTTTATATTGGTGAGGATAATCTTTTAAAAACTCTGCTGTTGAATACCTACCAAAATCTTTCTCTACAATACTCCAATTTTTTTCTGGGTCTCTTTTAATAAAATCAAGAATTGGTTGTATTGCCAACATCAACAACTCTTCCGATGATTTTCCTTCTTCATTCACTGCAACTGGATAACGTAAAATACTCGGATTTTTCTCGTATTGTTTCAATGTTGTTTTGCGACCATTTGCATATATAATATCCGTGTCATTTCGATTAATAAATGGATTTAACTTTAATCCAAACTTCTTATTATATGCAAGTGTTAGTTCGTGTGTATAAGGAATTCGCATTGCTCCAACATCTAGATATAAGCCTGTTTCCGGCGTTCTAACCGTATAAATACGCCCGCCAACTCGATCATTGGCCTCTAATATTTTCACGCGATGACCAGCAGCCTTCAATAACGATCCAGCCACTAACCCCGCCATGCCTGCTCCAATAATAATAATATTTTTCGGTACTGTCGTTTTCGGTAAACCATTGTCAATAATAGACAACATCTCATTTGTTGTAAGACGGGATTGCATATTTATTTGCATCATCCCACACCCCTACTCATCAGTACAAAATCATATTTCAATGCATTGTATTCATGGAAGAAATGAACTATTCTTTGTTTTCTGAATTTCCATAAAAAATTCAAATGTTATGCACTCATTTCTTTTATTTAACCGTATAATGAAAATGTAGATAGGAAATGTAAGGAAGGGGATGGAAACATGAAACGCTCTTACAACTATCATGAAATTAAGAAACAATTAGAAAATCAAAAATCTCAACTATGTAAACGATTAGCAGATGTAAAATTAACAGAAAGTGAGCGCGATGAAATCAAGAGAACGATTGATAATTACGAATATATTCTTACTTTAGTTGACATGAATCATTTTGAAAGAGGAATTTCTCATTAAAAACGGGTGTGCAAATTATAAAGATTTAAAAATTAAAAATAAAGGTAAGTATATATTAGTTATGTTTAATATATACTTACCTCTTATTTTTTGTTCAATACACACGGCACCATAGATTAGAGGAAAAGCTAGTAGTTACTATTGTTCTTTTCTTAACTCCTGAATTAGTTTGAGCGTATCATTATACAAGCTTAATTGATATCTATAGGGCTCTAATTCTGGTGAGATATTGATATGTACAGAAATCGAAGATAAATCCAGTAAGTCTAAGGTAAATTTAAAACTCTTAGAGTTTTGATGGTTTTCTGGACTTACGTTAAGTTGCTTTTCTATGTATCTCCCCAACATTTGTAATTGAATAGCCCATTGTTGTTGATCAACTTTTGAAATAACATCTGTTTTGGACCAGTCATTGAATGTGTTTAGTATATTAGAAATATAGTTATACCCTGTCTTTAACTGCAAGAGAAATTGTTCGTTTTGTTTTAATATTTGTTTTTTATTCTTAATAAATGGATTTAATTTCAAACTTTTTTCTGCCAGCTTAAAATCTTCTTGTACTTGATGCAACTCCTGCAGTAGATTTGTTATATTCTTTCTTAGATCTTGTCCTTTAACAGGGTCGCAGTTAGTATTTACCCAATGGGCTGTCTTTTCAAACAGCTGTACAAGATGGCATCCAAATTGATTTAACGTCCAACGAGCTTCTTTCACATAATTGGATGGAAAAATCAGCATATGAATAATAATGGCGATAAGCGCTCCTACGATAGTATCTCTGATTCGATCGGAGACATAATAGCTCGTTTTATGCACAAAGACAAATACAAGTAAAATGGTTAAAGCCACTTGATGTATGATGGTTTTATGTACCCTTAGTATAACTGGAATCAACATTCCTCCTAACAGTAATAATCCTATCGTCCATCCGTTCACTTCTAAATGGCTGACAATAAAAACAGTAATAGAAATTCCAAAAATAGTGCCGATAATTCTGTAAAAGGCATACGTGGCAGAATGCTGGACGGTTTCTTGCATAGAAAGAATAACAGTTAATGGTGCCAAATAAGGGTGTTTTGATCCTAACATTTTTGCTAATTCCCATGATAGACCAGAAGCTAAAGCTATTTTTGTTATCAGTATTAATCCTTTTCGTAGTCCAGTTTTTTGTTTACCTGTTTTTTGTTTACCCGTTTTTTTTTGGCATAAAAACTCCCTTGTTCAAAGAATAATCTTACATACATTTTTGATATGTTACAGTTCTTGCATTCCTACATTTACTGTAAAAATGGTTACAAAAACGGATATCTCATGGATATAATTATTCCCCCTGCCCTGTTCTATACTTTTTATCCCCTGATTAACCATATAGCTATATCTTTTCCAACAGTCGAACTTCCGATAACACTGATTATGTAAAAATAAAACCCCTTCAGATTTTCTTAACAAGTTTACTTATGAAGTGTAAAACGTAAAATAACACACTATTTTTTAGTACAAAAGTTGTTGAAAGTTCTTAGAATAGTTACAGCCATTTGAGCATATTTTGGATTGAAGTTTGCATAAATGTAACTCTTGCCATCGCCTCTGGCTGTAACAAGCGGTCTTTCTAATATTGATAACCTTCTTCTCATTTGTTGCATAAAGTTGTTTGTTGTTCTATCGCTTACTTATAAAACCATATCTGCAATATACTCAGCATCATATGAGCTTAAATCTGTTTTACAATCTACAAGAAAATCACCTTTATCTTTTGATGGTAAAGGATGCTCAATTGGTTTGCCAATCTTAAATAAGCCAATTTATAAATGGAATTTGGACTAAATCCTTTTTTATATTAAATCTCTAAATGCATCATTTTGTGTGATAAAGGGGGGATTAAATTTATGAACAACTTTAATTTTCTTTGCGAACAATTTGCTACAATCCTTAAAGGAAAAAGCAAAATAGATCAAGGTGCTTGTTCGGTATCTTTCCATCGCAATTTTAGAGTGCTTGTTCAAGGGAAACCAAGTATGTCTGTAATACCCGCAGGAGTTGGCTTTGAATCTTTGGATCAAAATGGTAATTCGTTGAATTTAGGGGAAATTGCTGTTTTGCAAGAAGAAATTCCTTCATTTATGCAATCCATTGTACAACAGGGAATTATTGTTAGTGCTCTACATAATCATTGGTTATATACGAATCCAGTAATCATGTATATTCATGTCCAATCAGTAGAGCCACCATTAAATTTTGCAAAAAAAATGGCAAATTCTTTTTCAGTCTTAAGTAGCTATCCCGTTGCTGATAGATAAGGTAAGCATTTTATTATACATTTTTAGTAAGTAGATATATAATACCTCGTAAATAACAAAAAAGAGGTATTATATATGATAAAATTAAGCGTTCTTGACCAATCTCCTATCGCAGAAGGAAGTACAGCAGTAGAAGCGTTCTCAAATACAGTTCGACTTGCACAAGAAGTTGAACAACTTGGCTATACTCGTTTTTGGGTATCAGAACATCATGACTCTACTAGCTTAGCAGGTTCAAGTCCAGAAATCTTAATTTCTCACATAGCTGCTAAAACAAATCATATTCGAGTAGGTTCTGGCGGTGTTATGCTTCCTCACTATAGCCCTTATAAAGTAGCCGAAAATTTTCGCGTGTTAGAAGCACTATACCCAAATCGTATTGACCTTGGAGTTGGACGAGCTCCAGGCGGAATGCCTATTGCCACACGGGCTCTCCAAGAAGGTAAAATGGTTTCAATCGATCAATACCCTGAACAAATTCAAGATTTATCCCTGTATTTACACGACCGTTTACCAGATAATCATCGCTTTGCACATTTACATGCTTCTCCAGCTATTCCAACTGCACCAAATCTTTTTTTACTTGGTTCTAGCGGAGAAAGTGCGATAATTGCCGCTAAACAAGGTACAGCTTTCACATTTGCACAATTTATTAATAGTTATGGCGGTCCAGAAATCATAAAAAATTATCAAAATCAATTCCAGCCTTCTTTCTTAGGAGAACAACCGCAATCAATCGTAGCTATTTTTGTCATTTGTGCAGAAACAGAAGAAAAAGCACAAAAAATTGCATCTAGCTTAGATCTAGCCCTTTTATTAATTGAACAAGGTGTACGTTCAAGCGGCACACCATCAATCGAAAGAGCTCTCAATTATCCATATAGTGCATTTGATTTTTTACGTATAAAAGAAAATCGAAAACGAATGATTGTTGGCAATCCAAATCAAGTAAAAAAACAAATCTCTATTTTAAACACAGCTTATAACACAGACGAATTCATGATTGTAACAATCACGCATGATTTTGAAGATAAATTAAACTCCTACCGCTTATTAGCAGAGGCTTTTCAATTGTAAAGTGAAACCTCCATTCATCATGTTCGTACATTTATGAAAAAAACTTTCACCCACGCATTATGAAAAGTATTACAGACATTGCACTTACAAAATTCGAAATTAAACTAGTACTAGAACGAAAAAGAAAATCTATGTATAAAATAAAACGCCCTTTCAAAAAGAGAGCGTTTTATTTTACTTATTCATTCATCGCCTTTTTCACCTGGATTTTTCGTCCTTGTAACAACCTGAACATCACGGAATATAAAAATGCACTCAAAAACGCAAGTACTGCAATGATGTAAAATGTGTATTGATAACCTATCCACGCTGTTAAAGGAATCGCAATCGGTGCAATTGTTCGGCCGATAGACCATCGAAGTGTTGCTGCCGCAAAATATTGTCCTCGCATATGTTCAGGCGCCAATTTAGAAACAAAACTATTTTGAATTCCAACAACTAATAGCTCACCGAACGTGAAAATGAGCATAGCAATAATGAGACCCCAAACTGAGATAGTATGAGGAAAAATAATCATTGCCATCCCATATGCAAAAGAAGATAAAAGAAAAATAGTCCGCTCAGAAAAGTAATTCGCTAGTCTTGTTACATATACTGTAAATAGAGCAACCAAAAATCCATTTTCTGCAATAATCCAACTGAACAAGTTTTCTCTATTTAAAATTAAATGAAAAAACTCTTGCGTAGGAACATTTTCTTTTATGTATACTGCTAACAATAAGTCAAGTTGCGTGAAAGTTTGGGCAACGAGAATACCTGCAATAATGAATAGAAAAAAGACACGATCTTGAAAAATAACTCGATAATTCTTTACCTGTTCATTCACAACAGTAAGCCATCCTGTTTGCCTTTCTACTTCTCTCCTCTTCTCTGGTAACGTCTCTTTTATAAACTTAAGTAATACAAATGCTACTATAAAATTAATTGCAATACTTGCTACTAACAATTCGAAGCGATGAGAGAAAAAGAAATACGCTCCCAAAATCGGGCCTAACACAACATTAATATTAATCATTGTATAAAAAACAGCAAATACTTTACTTTGCTGTTCTTCAGATACTAAATCCGCAACCATTGCTGCACTTGCTGGATAATATAAAGAACCCATAATACCAATAATAGAAAAAGCTACAAATGTTAAGATAGGAGATTGCAACCACGGTGAATTTGCAAAAGCAAATAATACAAATGCAGCGCTTTGTACAAATGCGGTAATCACCATCATACGCTTACGGCCATATGTATCTGCTAAATAACCACCTACTAAATTAGCCAAAACAGATAATATTTGCGATAATACAAGTAATACTCCGGCCATCGTTTTTCCTAGTTCTTCCGCAAAATATATTGCCATAAACGGAAGAAACATCCAAAAGAACAATCCAAAGAGCCATTCTCCTACTAGACGAATCTTTAAATTTACATCCCATTCCTTTAAAATCATGATGTTCCCTCATCTCTATGCCCTTGCACATAATATTTACAAAAAAAAGACAACAATTCTCCATTGTTGTTTCTTTATTGTACAATACTTTTATTCATTTTATCAGGCTTACTTGTCACTAAATAATGTTTCTCTGATATATATAAATCACGATCTAACGCCCTTTTTAAGTATGGTCCTAACTTTATCGAACATATTAGTCGATTCTTATTTCCTTCAACGATTGGAAAGGATTCTTTTTCTGTTACATATTGATCGACAGCGCGCTGTACATCATCAATTTCTTTGACAAGAGCAAGATTTTCTTGTGTATTCTCAAATACTTCAAGTGTTTCCTTCGTAATAATAAACGCATTTGTAGGAAAGGCCGGTAAATATGGTTTTAATAAATCATAATTAACCGTGTAATCATCATTTACTAATACCGTATATACCACGTTCGCATTCGTTTCAAGAAATTTCGCCATAGCAAGTTCTAGCTCATCTTGTGTAATTTCCCTTTCTTCCTTGCCTTTTTTAAAAAAGCGAAACATTTTCTCTTCCCCCCTTTTTTGCTTCATTATACCATAAATTACAAGACAAATATGAATAATGCAAAAAATATCACTTCATCGTATGTTTGTCCAAACTCATTCATATGTATGTAATAAAGTGAAAATTTCAGTAGTGAGTAAGTGCTTTACCTCTCATTGCTTGTTAGTTGCCTCAATCCTTGTAAACAGTAGTATAACCCTCACCTAAAGATTCACAGTCAGGCAGGGAATAACCGCTCGTTATAACCCTATTAGTCAAGCTTTCTATCAGTTGGAATAAAGTGAAGGTTAGGATAAGGGTGTAAGATAAGTCAAGCTCATCATACGAGAAAGAGGGATTAAATGGATAATCAACATTGGAAAGTAGCAAAGAAAATTGCTGCTACTTATATAGGTACTGTTGTTGGAGCTGGATTTGCAACAGGAAGAGAAATCGTTGAATTCTTTACAATCCATGGTACATACGGGACAATTGGTATTTTAGTAAGCGGCATTTTCTTTATTTGGTTAGGTACAAAAATGATGCTTCTCGCTTCACAAATCGGAGCATTTTCTTCTCAAGAATTTAATAAATATTTATTTGGGGATGTCTTTGGTAGCGTTGTAAATATTTTATTACTTCTTGTATTATTTGGTGTAACAAGTGTCATGCTTTCCGGAGCTGGAGCGGTGTTTGAAGAGCAACTTCGCCTACCAAGACAGCTTGGTATCTTTATTACGATACTTGCTTGCATTGTAATTGGTAGCAGAGGATTACAAGGGGTCTTTGAAGTCAACTCGCTTGTCGTACCAATAATGATGATTTTTGTTATAGGCCTATCTATTACAACACTCTTTCATGATGCAACTTCTCTTTACAACGTAATACCTTCTGAAGAGTGGAATACTAAATGGATTACAAGTCCAATCACATATGTTGCACTCAACCTCTCCCTTGCCCAAAGTGTACTTGTGCCATTAGCAAGTGAAGTGAAAGATCAGAAAGCTATTAAATGGGGTGGAATATTAGGTGGAACCGGCCTTTGTTTAATTTTGTTATGTAGTCACTTCGCTATTTTATCTGTTGAACAATTTTATCAATACAATATTCCAATGGCAGAAGTAGTACGACGCTTCAATGATACTTTTCATTTCTTCTTTGTATTAATTATTTTTGGAGAAGTATTTACAACACTTGTTGGTAATGTATTTGGTATGACAAAACAACTCCAGTCTATCACTGGGTGGAAGAGTAACATCATTATTTATTTCATCTTACTTATTAGTTATTGTTTTAGTTATATCGGTTATAGCGAATTACTCCATATGCTATATCCTGTAATTGGATGGATTAGCTTAATTCTTCTTCCAATAATCGCTTTCAAACAACAGCAAAAAACATAAAAAAACATCCGTTAGTAACGGATGTTTTTTTCACAATTAAAAGCGCGTGAATTACCTTATCCACGCGCCTTTTCATTACACTTTAAATCGTTCAATTAACACTTGTAACTCTTCAGCCATTTGTGATAGTGTTCCAGCCGCTGAACTAATTTCCTCTATAGATGCTAATTGTTCTTCAGCCGATGCCGCTACACTTTGTGTGCTAGATGCATTATTTTGTGCGGTTACTGCAATTTCACCAACTGAAACTGACACTTCATCTGCCCCTTTGGACATTTTTTGCGCTATGTCAACCATACTACCAATTTGTTTTGCAATTTCATTTGTAGATTGTAGAATCTCT
>NZ_JBHTHG010000118.1:114754-117502 GCF_042676365.1 Bacillus sp. CGMCC 1.60114 | reverse complement strand
CCAGACTGCACTTCTGTATTCACATGATTCATAGAGCTAACTGTTTTCTTCATATCTTCTTGAATTTCTGTAATTAACTTTCCAATCTCATTTGAAGATGTACTAGATTGTTCTGCTAATTTACGAACTTCGTCAGCAACAATCGCAAAGCCTCTTCCATGTTCTCCTGCTCGCGCTGCTTCAATTGCAGCATTCAATGCTAATAAATTCGTTTGATCAGCAATATTTTGAATCACTTCTAATATATCACCAATTTGTTTCGATTTATCAGCTAACAATTGAATAACTGCATCAGATTCTGAAACTGACTTACGAATGGATTGCATTTGATTGACTGTTTGTTCAACAAGTTTATCTCCAGCTTCTGCTTTTTCACGTGTATAGGCAGAGGAATTGGAAATATCAGAGGAATTATCCGCTACAAGCTGAATTCCTTCTGTCACTCCTTGAAGCAATATCGCTCCTTGTTCAACACCTTTTGTTTGTGTTGCTGCGCTGCTTGAAACTTGATCCATTGTCGCTGTAATTTGTTCAGTCGCTTCACTTGCTTGTCTCACACTTGCCGTTAATTCTTCGGAAGCAGCGGCTACATGTCCTGCTGAAGAATTAATTCTTGAAATCAACTCACGTAACGACTGAGCCATTTCATTGAAACCTTTTCCAAGTTGTCCAATTTCATCATTCGAGCGCACTTCAATCGTTTCTGTTAAATCACCTTCACTAATTTTATGAGATGAAATTACTAATTGTTTTAAAGGCTTCGTAATAGAACGTATGATGAAGTAAATAATCGCTCCTCCTAATATAAGAGAAATTGCCGCAATCAGTAACGTATTATAAAAGATAGGATCTGCCGCTTTAATGACTTCATCCGTATACATCGTACCACCGATTTTCCAACCGGTTTTTATATTTGTTGCAAATATCATTTTCTTTTCTTTATCTCCATATGAATACGAGAATGTTCCATGATTTGTTTCGTACATCGGTTTTGCCCAAGAATCAGGTGCTTTCGTACCAGACTTCTCTTCTGGATGGGCTATAACATTTTGGCTTTGATCTAAAATAAATGCATATCCCTTTTTACCGATATTAATCGTTTTTGTTGTTTTTAATAAATTTTCAAGTTTCAAATCAATACCGATAACACCACTGCCATCATCTAATTTTTTAGCGATTGTAACAACAATCTGCCCGTTTGATTTAGCTTTGTAAGGTTGTGTAAGAACAATACCGCCATTTTTTTTCATTGCATCTATGTACCAAGGACGCTCTTTCGGATTATAACCTGCAGGCATTTGTACATATGGCTCTTCTATAAACACCCCATTATCAGTTCCTACATAAATCTGCATTACTTCAGGGTGTAAATTTACATACTGCGCAAATATTTTCCTAATATTTTCTCCATTTTCCGTTTCATACATATTACGCTGAACCATTTTAGAATACTGTGTAACATCATTATATCTTGCGTCAATCATGTCATTAATTACATTATCTAATATTTTAATATTGTCACTGGCACTACTCATAATTTGATTTTCAAAATTCTTCTTTGCACTTTCATAAGACATAGTACCAATTATAGAAACAGTAGAAATTAAAATGACAAAAAATGAAAGTAGAAGCTTTTTTCCTACATTCATATTCTGAAATGGTTGAAACAACTTCGACATACAAATCCCCCTTTATGTTCTACCCAAGATGATAATTTTAAAATATATGAAATGAAGAAAAAACGAAGGAAGAATATGAATGAGTGGAATATACGACATTTTTCGACTCATACTTTGTAAATTCTATATAATTAATTTCATTTTGTCTATATATAAATAACCTTATTAAAAAATATTAATATATTAAAATTAATTTTAATATAAAATATAACTTACACCGGTACTGTTTTCTTCTCCGCACATATACTTAGTTGAACTCGCATGCCAGGAATTATCCCCACCTATCTTCTTCGCCTTTCTTTTAGTCTTGAGGTGGGGACCTTACTACCCGTTAATGCGGAATAAAAAAACATCCGTTAGTAACGGATGTTTTTTACTCACAATCTTCACATACTTCCCAGTACAATCCCATTTCAATTGCAAGAAACGGTTTTAACTGTAATCGAATCATACGGCTTGGCATACGATCTAATACAAACTGAAGGGTTTCTTCTTCTTTTATAATATCCACCTTTTGAACACCAATACGTTGAATCGTTGTAATCGGCTGACCATCTTTATATAAAACGAGACGAATCTCATCATCTTCATTAAAAAATAATTCTATCATTGTACCTTTCGATAATATTTCTTCTGTTATAGAATACGTATCATTTTTCTCTTGAATGTAATATTTCCAGCCTCGATTATTTCCAACTTCTTGTGGAGGAACTTGAAAAAATGATGCAATCTCTTCATGTAGCATAACATAACCCCTCTCATACCTCTTGCTCATTATACCCTGTTCTATATAGTACATTTATTGTACCACAAATGACTATAACAGCTGTATTTTCTCGTCCGAAAGTATATAAAAAGGCTCGCATCTAGAATTTCAAATAAAAAAGATGACCTACATCAGCTCTCTCACTCATTAATAAACCAATTTCTTCGTATCTAAAACGAAAAGTACGTGGATTGATTTTTCCACGCACTTTTTCATTACACTTTAAATCGTTCAATTAACACTTGTAACTCTTCAGCCATTTGTGATAGTGTTCCAGCTGCTGAACTAATTTCCTCTATAGAC
>NZ_JBHTHG010000118.1:114375-114744 GCF_042676365.1 Bacillus sp. CGMCC 1.60114 | reverse complement strand
TCAGCCGATGCCGCTACACTTTGTGTGCTAGATGCATTATTTTGTGCGGTTACTGCAATTTCACCAACTGAAACTGACACTTCATCTGCCCCTTTGGACATTTTCTGTGCTATGTCAACCATACTACCAATTTGTTTTGCGATTTCATTTGTAGATTGTAAAATCTCCGTAAAACTTTTCTTCGTTTCATTCGCAATAACAATACCAGACTGCACTTCTGTATTCACATGATTCATAGAGCTAACTGTTTTCTTCATATCTTCTTGAATTTCTGTAATTAACTTTCCAATCTCATTTGAAGATGTACTTGATTGTTCTGCTAATTTACGAACTTCATCCGCAACAATCGCAAAGCCTCTTCCATGTTCC
>NZ_JBHTHG010000118.1:0-114198 GCF_042676365.1 Bacillus sp. CGMCC 1.60114 | reverse complement strand
GAAACTGACTTACGAATGGATTGCATTTGATTGACTGTTTGTTCAACAAGTTTATCTCCAGCTTCTGCTTTTTCACGTGTATAGGCAGAGGAATTGGAAATATCGGATGACGTATCTGCAACACGCTGAATTCCTTCTGTCACTTCTTGAAGTAACATTGCTCCTTGTTCAACACCTTTTGTTTGTGTTGCTACACCGCTTGAAACTTGATCTATTGCTTCTGTAATTTGTTCAGTCGCTTCACTCGCTTGTCTTACACTTGCCGTCAATTCTTCTGAAGCTGCAGCTACATGTCCCGCTGAAGAATTAATTCTTGAAATCAACTCACGTAATGATTGAGCCATCTCATTGAACCCTTTTCCTAGTTGACCAATTTCATCATGAGAACGAACTTCAATCGTTTCTGTTAAATCACCTTCACTAATTTTATGAGAAGACATAACTAGTTGTTTTAAAGGTTTCGTAATAGAAAGTGTGATGAAGTAAATAATCGCTCCTCCTAATATAAGAGAAATTGCCGCAATCAGTAACGTATTATAAAAGATAGGTTGTGCCGCTTTAATAACTTCATCTGTATACATCGTACCACCGATTTTCCAACCGGTTTTCGCATTTGTTGCAAATACCATTTTCTTTTCTTTATCTCCATATGAATACGAGAATGTTCCATGATTTGTTTCGTACATCGGTTTTGCCCAAGAATCAGGTGCTTTCGTACCAGACTTCTCTTCTGGATGGGCTATAACATTTTGACTTTGATCTAAAATAAATGCATATCCCTTCTTACCGATATTAATCATTTTTGCTGTGTTTAATAAATTTTCAAGTTTTAAATCAATACCGATAACACCGCTGCCATCATCTAATTTTTTAGCGATTGTAACAACTATATTTCCAGTCGATTTATCTTTATAAGGCTGTGTTATAACAATACCACCATTTTTTTTCATTGCATCTATGTACCAAGGACGCTCTTTCGGATTATAACCTGCAGGCATTTGTATGTTCGGTTCTTGAATAAATGCTCCGCTATCAGTTCCTACATAAAGCTGTATGATTTCAGGATTTAAACTTACATACTGAGCAAACATTTTTCTAATGCTTTCTCCATTGTCCGTTTCATACATATTACGCTGAATTACTTTAGAAAATTGTGTAGCATCATGAGATTCTGCATCGATTATTTGATTAATTAAATTATCTAATATTTTAACATTATCGCTAGCACTACCCATAATTTGATTTTCAAAATTCTTCTTTGCACTTTCATAAGACATACTACCAATTATAGATACAGTAGAAATCAAAATGACAAAAAATGAAAGTAGAAGTTTTTTTCCTACATTCATATTCTGAAATGGTTTAAACAATTTTGACATACAGCTCCCCCTTTACATTCTATCCAAGGTAATAATTTAAAAGTATATAAAATAAAAAAATAGAAAATAAAACACGAATCAGCGAATTATACGACATATTCCGACTCATTCTTTGTAAATTTTATATAATTAAATTCAATTTGTCTATATATAAAAATAACAATATCTTAAAATATATAAACATTATAAAATGAAATTTTCATAAGTAACGGCTTTATTTATCTCGACTAATGGAAAGCTCTTAAATTGAGTGCACGCAAGAAGTTATCTCCCATCTATCTTTTTTGCTTCTCAAAATTTTGAAGTGTAAGTCTTACTGCCCCAAAGTAGCACAATAAAAAACTCCAAAAGCACATACGCCTTTGGAGTTTTCTTTTTATTTTTTCTGTCTCATTTGCTTCGTAGTCTTTTTCCACTTTTCACGCTCCGCACGAGCCAAAAGAGCATCTTGTTTTCTCATCGCGTAAGCAATTTCTTTTTGCAATTTTTTATAATTGAAAAATCTCGCTTCTTCTAATGTACCCTCATCAATTGCAATACGAATTGCACACCCTGGCTCATTTTCATGCTGACAATCACGAAAACGACATTTTTTCGCAGCTTCTTCAATATCGGAAAATGTTGCGTGCATTGCCCCGCTTCCTTCCCAAAGCTGCAGCTCTCTCATTCCTGGTGTATCAATAACAAGTGCACCTGTCGGTAATTGGAACAATTCTCGGTGCGTTGTCGTATGCTTTCCTTTACTATCGCTCTCACGAATTTCGCCTGTTTTCGCCACTTCATTTCCCATTAAAGCATTCAATAACGTAGATTTTCCTGCTCCAGAAGAACCAACTAGCGCAATGGTTTTTCCTGGTTGTAAAAACTGTTGTAACGTCTCTACTCCTGTTTGATGCAGACTATTAACCGCAAAAATAGATGCACCAATTGCAACAGCCTCTGTTTCCATCACCTTTTGCTGTACATCTGCACATAAATCACTCTTTGTCAAAATAACAACAGGTGTTGCTCCGCTCTCGTATGCTAACAGTAAATAACGTTCAATTCGTCTCACATTAAAATCAGCATTTAAAGCATTAACTAAAAAAAGATAATCCACATTTGCTGCTACAATTTGTTCCTCCGTTTTCTCCCCAGCTACTTTTCTTGAGAAAGAACTTTTTCTTGTAAGCACACCATGAATAATTGCTTTCTTTTCTTGTGGCAGTTTTGTTATACTTACCCAATCACCTACCGCAGGATAATCACCTTTCTCAATTACTTCATATCGAAATTTCCCTGCTAACTCAGCTACATATTCACCATCTTCACATATAATCCGATACATATGTTTATGTTCTAACAAAACACGGCCTACTTCATATTGCTCCAATAATTGATCTTCAAAATATAAATCCCATCCAAATGCTACTAAATGATTACGATTCAAATTCGTATCCTCCCTAAAATGTATACTACGGAAGGATATAGCGATTCTTTACAAAACGCCGCCCATTCCTTCCTTATTTGCACTCACCGTATGAATCATATAAACAATCGTCATAATACATCACTCCGTTCTCGTTAGATTTAGTTCTATTATATGAAATTTCAAATTAAAATTCTACCATTTATGGCAGAATTTTCGGTATAATAAAAATACCCACCCTAAACCAATTTTCTCAATATATGGTATATAAAGTTCTAAAAGGAGTATCTGCAATATAAACAGAATTGTATTTACTAAAAGGAGTGGATTTGATGGATATGTATTCGTGGCTAACGGCTCTTCTCGTTGGTGGAATTACCGGTTTTGTTGCCCATCTTATCAATCATCAAGGCAAATTGTTGCTTCCACGCCGATTAAAAACATTTTTCCATCTTGGTTTTTTTGCTGATATCATTACTGGTAGTCTCGCTGCACTATTGGGTCTTGTTTTATTTGATGCGACAACAGTTAAAGAAATTATTAAAGTTGCAATCGTTACTGCAATTTCTGGTCAAACATTTTTACTCCATCAAGCACTTGGAGGAGAACAAGCAAAGAATGTGCAAATGAATAAAGCAAATGAAAAAATACAAGAAATTGACAAATTATTAAAACGTTAATATGTACTATAACTACGGAATTATTGATATAATGAAAAATAATATTCTGAATTGAAGTGTCTGTCAGAAGAGAGGGTGTTTCGTATGACAAACAAAAAGATAGAAGATTTCTTAACAGACCCTGAAAAAGAGGAGCTGATAGAAAACTACAAATGTTTACGAGAAGCCCGCACAAAACAAGAAGCAAACTATTTTGGTGAAGCAGTAAACAATTTGTTAGATAAAGCAAAACAACGTATTATTAAAGAAGCTGATATTAAAGATGAAAATGCTGCAACGATTCAATCAAAGCGAAAAGCACTGTTTTAGTATATACACAAAACAGTGCTTTAGCATTTCAGTTTACATAATATATTTATTTTTGTTACTTAACATATATACTAACTACTTTTTGCTTTGTTTTAGACCCTATATTACCTATAATGCCACTTCGTTTAAACGTAAATAGAGAAAATAAGCCCCTTATTAATAACACAAAAAAGCCTATTAGTTGTCATAGTACTAACAGGCTCTCAATTCATATAATTACATAAATTTATATAATTATATGAATATATTATGTTAAAGTCTTCCATAACCTAAAAAGTGATTACTCGTATACCAATCATTTACACTAGCAGTTCTAACCCCATCATCATCAGCATGAATATATTTTCCATTGCCTATGTAAATTCCCATATGAGAAGGCCCTGCTTTATATGTATTTTGTAAGAATACTAAATCTCCAGGTTGTGGTGTACTCACTTCCCTAGCTATATCCCAATATGAAGCAACATCCATTCTACTTATTGAATAGCCATTTCGACTAAATACATAATAAATAAATCCACTACAATCAAATCCTCCAGGAGCAGATCCTCCCCATTGATATGGAGTGCCAAGTTGCCGTTTCGCAAGTTCTACAATACCATTGGCAGTGTCTATCCAATAACCATTTCCATCAAATGAATAAGACACACCTTCAATTGTAAGTTTTTCATTTGTGGCTAGTCCGTAATTTCCTGGAACATAGTATACCCATTTCCCATTCAATTTTTGCCAACCTTCTTGTACTACTAAACTTCCATTCTCATTAAATTGATACCATCTTCCATCAATTTTTTTCCAACTATTCACAACAATACCCTTATCGCCTTGATAATACATCCATTGTCCATTCAACTTTTCCCAGCCTGTTTTATTGACTAAATAACCATTTCCATCAAATTGATACCATCCACCATCAATATATTTCCAGACATTTGTTACAATTCCATTAGTTCCTTCATAATACATCCATTGTCCGTTCGACTTTTCCCAACCTGTTTTATTGACTAAATAACCATTCCCATCAAATTGATACCATCTTCCATCAACCTTCTTCCAATTATTCGTGACTATACCTTTTTGTCCTTCATAATACATCCATTGTCCATTCAACTTTTCCCAGCCTGTTTTATTGACTAAGTAACCATTTCCATCAAATTGATACCATCCACCATCAATATATTTCCAAGCATTAATTATGCGCCCCTGATTATTGTCTATATAATAGACCCAAGCCCCATTCTCTAGTTGAACCCATCCTAATTGATTTGTAACCTCTTTTACAGGTTTCAATTGATCTTCGCCATTAGCAAGCACAGTTAGTGGTGCGCTCATAAATAGAACACCCACAGCTAAAAATGTATTCTTTATTTTTTTTAACTTCATCGACACCATTTCCCTCTCCAAATTTATAATCTATTATATAAGAATATGTAAATTGATATATTCCAAAGTAAAAAATTTTCAACAAAAATATATAATGACATTACCAATATTACCAATAATTACGTCATATTCCAAGAAAAACTGACATTTCACATGACGAATCATGATGAAATACCTTTAATTTATCAAAAAAAAATAATCATCATTATATAATGATGATTATTTTTGAGCGCTAGTTTTTACCTCCTCTACTAAATCTTTGAGCTATTATTATTATTTATTGCAGTCATCAACACTCAAACATTCAAAATATATTTGTACAAAAAAGAGCATCTTCATTGAGATGCCCTTCCACACAATTTAATACGCAAATGTAATTGTTAACAACGAATATCCATCTTGTCCTTGATAAGGAGCTACCTGGTATGATACTCGCTTTGCTCCTTTTGGCCAAGAAATTTCATTCAATACTTTCTTAACATCTTGCATTGTGTAATCTACTGTTTGATGGTAACGCAATTCTACTTTTTCTTGTTTAGACGTGAATTTTTGCTGTAATTTTTGCTTTAACTGTTTGTAATCTTCAGCCCCAAATTCCGGTGCTAAATAAACAAGATTTGTATCTTTTAATATTTGTTGATAACTAGAGGACTTCTTACTACCTGTTTTAATTTTAGTCGTTAACTCATTATAATAATTTGTATTCGCAACTGGATATTTACTACGATCCCATTGATGATCTTTACTCATTTGCTCATCAGACATATTAAAGTAAGAATACATAACACGTCCTTGTTTATCTGGAACTGGATCATCAAATGTCGTATCGAGGTGGTACCATTTACCATCAATATTTACAAGATTCCATGCATGAGACTGACCATTTCCAGTTCCGATTACAATATGAGATTGCATTCCTGCTTCTTTTAATAGCTGATAAGTTAATAGTGCATACCCTTGACAAACCGCCGAACGATTTACTAATGCGTCATATGCGGTGTAAGAACGAAGTGATGTGTCATATGAAACATGTTTCACTACATAATCATGAATAGCTTTTACTTTTTCATTTCCATCCATTCCAGGTGTAATAATTGAATTTACAATAGATTTCGCTTGTTTCATTACATACTGTGATTGCTCTTTCGTTTCACGATATGAAATATTTAGTGTAAATGAGTAATTCCCTGGTAAACCACGAAGCGAAAACTTGGCGCTGCTTACATTGTATTTTAAATATTCATCTTTTTCTAACGTTTGATTATAAGCCTGCACCAATGTATCCAAAACTTCTTGTGCATTAGCATGTTTCGTCTTATATTTAATTGTAATACTTGTTTCATGATTATTTAGATGTTTTTGTAACTCTTGCTGAAATTCTGTAATCAATTTCGCATCATTTACAGAATTAGCCGTATCTCCTACTTGTTTTGTAGCAGCATATGAGATTGAAGGAATATGAAGCGCTCCAGTTATAATAGCTGAACAAAGTGCCACAGTAGATACATATTTTATAGATTTTTTCATTTCATCACATCCTCGTAACATAAAATAATCTTAAAATAGCTTTCTTACATATCTCAACTATATACGAATTTTCACAAAAAAGAAAATCCGATTTTTTACAATTACAAATCGCATTAAAGTTGAAAAAATGACTTACACATAACGTAATTCAAACGACGATGAACTAGCTACCATTCATTCTTATCCAAATGAATAATGCCCGAACAACTCAATTCAATTATAAAAGCAGCTTCCGTTATACACGCGAAACTGCTTCTTTTTACTTTATAAACTTTGCAAAATACAACAAGCCTTCTCAAAACGTCGCTGCTTTACATCTTCATTCGCAATACAGAAATATAACATTCCCATTTCACCCCACATCATGTTCAAATGCTCCTCGTCAGAATCAACTTGAAATAATAATGTTATGTCGTTATGATGCACACCTATATATTCCTGTGCTTCTTCCAACACTTCTGTTTGAACTGAAAACGGTGTACCGAAAACTTGATGATTGTCATAGCAATCAGGTATTAATTCCTCTAACAATTGTAAGAAACGATCTGAATCATCTTCGTCCTCAATAAACAAATCTGGAAGTTTTTGTGATATTTCAAATGTAACCCTACATTGAGTATATTGCCCCTTCACTTGATTCGTTTTTTGTACATCATCTATTTCTCCTTCATAATATAAAACACGCCAGCCTTCTTTTACGTTCAAATTTCCATATACTTCGCAAAAGGCTTCCTGCTTATCATCAGCAAAATAGAAAAAATATAACATGCCACTTTGAGGCAAATCATTCTTCATACCTACAGCTTGAAGTTCAGCTAAATTAAACTGTGCAACAAAATGAAGAGGATGTCCTTTATATGTAGGATAGTCTAACGTTGCTGGTAAATCGGGACACCCTCCCATTTTTGAACAACCTACTGGTAATACCGCTTCTTGTTTTGGTACTACTTTTATACATTCAAATGCTGTAGCTAACAACTCATCTTTTATATGGGCCAATTGATATTTTTCAATTAATTCTTCAATATATTTCTCCATAAAAACTCCTTATCCAACATGATTTCCTACATCATATCACAAAATTTAATCCAGTTTCTTTCGCATTTTTCTCTATTCATATCTATGCCTATTATGAAAAAGGGCTTGTTCATTATAATCGAAATGCCTTCTTATTACATAATATACAGTGTTCCTACAAACATGCAATCTCTTCATCCCTTGTAATACACCCTCATAAACTTCACTTTGTTCACCCAAAAATTTTTCATATTAAGGAGGAAATAAATATGGGTTACGGATATGGATATGGCCCCGGTTGCGGAGGATTCGGATACGGTGGCGGAGGATTCGGATGCGGATGCGGATTCGGCGGTTTTGCTTTATTAATCGTTTTATTTATCCTTCTCATCATCATTGGAGCTAGCTGCTTTGGCAGCTTTGTCTGCTAAGTAAACTTTAACAACTATTGTAAAAAAGCACGCACTTGCCGTGCTTTTTTGCTGTTTATTTCATATACAAAAATAAATAATGAATCGAGAGGAATTGTTTTCATGAAAATAGATGGTGTCTTTGAAGGAGGCGGAGTTAGAGGAATTGCACATGTTGGAGCAATCTGTGCATTAGAAGAGCATAATTATGAATGGGAGCGAGTCGCTGGTACATCAGCTGGTGCTATTATTGCAGCGCTTCTTGCCTGTGGATATACAGGAGAAGAATTAAAAACAATTATAAATGGTGCTGATTATACAAATTTCATTACAAAAACATGTATGGATAAAATCCCTATTATCGGAAAAGGAATAAATGTATGGGTTAAAATGGGGATATATAAAAATGAATTTATAGAACAATGGTTAGAAGATTTATTATCTAAAAAAGGTGTGCATTGTTTTAGTGACTTACCTAACCCTGAAGGCTTAAAAATCATTGCTTCCGATATTAGTAATGGCAAAATGGTTGTTTTCCCCGACGATTTACTACATTATGGATTTCCTAACAAAAAATTTTCTATTGCAAAAGCAGTGAGAATGAGTGCCACTATCCCTTTCTTTTTTCAGCCTGTTAAGTGGAAAACTCCTAAATGGAAACAGCCTTGCTATATAGTCGACGGAGGCATTCTCAGCAATTATCCGATATGGATTTTCGACTCACCAAACATTCCACGCTGGCCTACCTTTGGATTTCATTTTGTGAAAGACGAGATTCAAGCTGAACCTGTTCATTATGAAGAACCTATTTCGATGTTTAAAGGGCTATTTAAAACAATGATGCAAGCCCATGATTTACGCCATCTCAATACAGAAGCAAGGGCACGTACTATTAAAATCCCTACTGGAAATATTACTAGTACCAACTTCCATTTAAGTGATGAAGAGAAAGAATGGCTTTATCACTCTGGTTATCAAGCTGCTGAAAAATTTCTACACTCTTGGAACTTTAACCAATATATAAACCGATATCGAACAGGATCTCCATCTAGTACTACAAGTAGTCGAACCAATACTATCGATAAACAATAAAGTGAAACTTCCATCAGTGGGGGTTTTTTTTCGTCCCCCACTGATGGAAAGCTCTCACCAATCGGGCACATGCCAGCAGTTATCCCCTACCTATCTTCTTTATTCTCTACAAATGTTGAAATAGAGGTCTTGTTGCTTGCACAATAACTTAATAATTTATTGTGCAAACATAAAAAGACGGTAGCCATCTCGGCTACCGTCTTTTTATGGATATTGCAATCCCTCTGCTTCTTCCTCTGTAATAACGGTATAGCGTTCCCCAGTCCTTAATCCTAACAGTTCTGCTTTTTCAATTGCTTCTTTCTTTGTTTCTGCATAAGCAGCTAAATATTTTGTTTCATTTATAATTTGGCAAATTACATATCGATTCATTTTAGTTCTCCTTCAACATAGAATTTCACATTTCTTTATTGTTTTATTTCTTTTATAATCATCGCTAATTTCTCAATTCCTCTTTCAATATCGTATAATGATGCATATGAGTATGAAATTCGTAAATATTGATCAGAATTTCGATCGTACAAATTCCCTGGATTGAGCAGAATTCCTGCTTTTAAAGCTTTATGAAACAACTCCTGCATAGAAAATGCGGGGATTATATGCAGCCATATGTAAAAACCACCTTTTGGTATATCCCACGTCGCAATATGTGAAAAATGCTTTTCCAACGCTTGTAATGCAACATCTCTGCGTATTTGCAATTCTCTTCGAATATAGCTTACATGTTCTTCATACAATCCACTTAAAAACCAATGGGCAGCAACTTGTTGTGACAAAGAACTAGATCCATAATCTGTCTGCATCTTTATATCTGCTAATCGTCCAATCACCGGCTCTGGTCCTACAATCCAGCCAATTCTCAGCCCAGGACTAATTGTTTTAGACATACTTCCTACATACAGAACATTCCCATGTCGATCATATGCTTTTAATGGTTTCGAAGGTAAAGAGTCAATCCACAAATCTTGATACACACCATCTTCTATTATAGGCAACCCAATCTCATTACAAGTTTCCATAAGAACTTGTCTTCGCACTTGATCCATTAAAATACCAGTTGGATTATGAAAAGAAGGAATCGTATAAAGCAGTGAGCCATGGAATTGCTTTTTATACTTTGAAACAAACGTTGGTTGTACACCATTTTGATCCATCGGAACCCCAATTAGCCGCATCCCTGCAGACTGAAAAATATTAAGCGAAAATAAATAAGAAGGCTTTTCAACTAGAATTGTTGCCCCTTTCTGTAATAGTCCCATAGAAATTAACTGCAACGCCTGTATTCCACCTGATACAACTAAAATGGATGAAGAGGATGCCTGTATTCCTAACGTTTTTAAATACTTTGCTAGTTGTTCACGCAGCAAAATATCTCCTTTCGGTTCTTCATAGCCTAAAGGGATGCTCTGTTGTGAAAGCATACTCATAATATGTTGCATCTTCTCTTGCGGTAAAAGTTCTGGCGAGAGTTCACCTGTTCCTAATCGAATCATGTTATAATCAAATTCTGCTCGGTTAATCTCTTGAATCGTTGGTAAATTAGGATAATGAAGCCCTGTCTCAACATACGCATTCCAATCAGGTAGCGCTGAAGAAACTAGCAAGTCCCATGTATTGCTGATAACTCTTGTTCCTCGTCTCCCGTTTCCTTCGATTAACCCTTGAGCAGCTAGCTCATCCAATGCTGTTACAATTGTACTTCGATTCACTCTAAATGCATCGGCCAACACTCGTTGAGACGGTAATTTTGTTCCTATTGTCCACTCCCCATTGACAATTTTCGCTTTTAAATATTCTTCAATTTGTTTATATAAAGGAATAGGAGAAGATATATTTGGATTCCATTCAAACCATTCCATTAAATCACTCCAACTAGATTTTTATACTTGTAGTATATACTTTGGTTGGTTCATTATCCAACCATATGGATGGATACAATTGATTTTTTCCTTTATACAATAAAGTGAAACTTCCATCAGTGAGGGGCTTTCTGCCCATCAATGCGGGATAAAATTATAATTCTACATATGGAGGGGATAAAATGAGTGAAGCAATACTTCACGGAATTGTTCTTGCATTTGGACTTATTATACCTTTAGGTGTACAAAATGTTTTTGTTTTTAATCAAGGTGCCAGTCAATCTACCTTATTGAGAACTGTACCAGTTGTTACAACAGCGGCAATCTGTGACACTATTTTAATCTTATTTGCTGTGCAAGGTGTATCTCTAATGCTATTAACATTTTCATGGTTAACAACTATACTCTATACTATAGGTTTTTTCTTTCTTCTTTACATGGGCTGGGTAATATGGAAAAGTGAACCTACTGTTTCACGAAATGAAGTACAAGTGATGACAACAAAAAAACAAATTGTGTTCGCAGCTTCCGTCTCTTTACTAAATCCACATGCTATTTTAGATACGATTGGAGTAATTGGAACAAATTCTATTCAATACATAGGTGCTGAAAAATGGGCATTTACCTTTGCAACAATTTTTGTTTCTTGGATATGGTTTATAGGGCTAGCTATCTCTGGACGAATGCTAGGAAAAGTAGATTCATCTGGAACAAAAATCAAACTACTAAATAAAGTTTCTGGTGTTATTATTTGGGGAGTTGCGTTTTATATGTTAACAAAGCTCGTCATAAAGTGAAACTTCCATAAGCGTGGGACCTTACTGCCCGTTAATGTGGGATAAAGTGAAACAGCTGCTTGTATTGTTGAAAAAATCGGTTAAATCTAGAAGAGTTATTGAATCAACAGATGAATTGAGGTGAACGAATTGCGTCCCATTTTTTTAGGTGTTTGCGCAGCATTCTTTTTTGCTTTTACATTTGTTCTGAACCGGGCTATGGAATTATCCGGCGGAAGTTGGATTTGGAGTGCGTCACTTCGATATTTCTTTATGGTTCCATTACTTTTGATTATTGTTATAAGTAGAAAAAATTTACGTCCTCTTCTAAAAGTCATGAAAGAACAGCCAAAAACATGGATTCTATGGAGCTTTGTAGGATTTGGATTATTTTATGCACCTCTTTGCTTTGCAGCAACATATGCACCAGGTTGGTTAACTGCTGGGACATGGCAAATTACAATTATTTCAGGTTCATTACTTGCACCATTATTTTCGGAAACGATTGAAACAGCAGATGGCCCAATAAAAATTAGAGGTACCATACCATTTAAAGGTCTTGCTATGTCAGTCATTATTCTTTTTGGTATCATTCTTATGCTCATAGAACAAGCAAATCACCTTTCTTTAAAAAATGTATTATTAGGTGTGCTCCCTGTAATCATAGCTTCATTTGCTTATCCACTTGGTAACCGTAAAATGATGGATGTATGTACAGAGCGTCTAGATGCATATCAACGTGTATTAGGTATGACATTAGCTAGTTTACCATTTTGGATTTTGCTATCCATATATGGTTTCATTACTGTTGGTATGCCGAGCAAAGAACAGGCAGTTCAATCTAGTTTGGTTGCCATTTTCTCTGGAGTAATTGCAACTGTACTCTTCTTTCATGCAACTGATATGGTAAGGGGCAATATGCACAAATTAGCTGCTGTCGAAGCAACTCAATCTATGGAGGTATTATTTACTGTAGCTGGAGAATTAATTTTATTAGCAGCTCCATTCCCTTCTGCTTTATCTTGGTGCAGCATGTTTCTTATCATGCTTGGTATGATTTTACACAGCTATATTTCACAAAAAAGAAAAGTTACTCATAATCAAGAAATTAGTGCTTAAAACTTACAATTTCCATGTAAAAAGCCATGATAACATTACTTCATAAAATGTTGTCATGGCTTTATTTTTTCATTTTAAAAATGTTCCAAATTACCTATATACATCTGTTGTTTATACAGAATTTGATATCCAAATTCTTGAGATTTTATATAACTACTAATTTACCTACTTTCGACTTCTACTGAAACACTTTGTTTCATCTCTTTTAGAGAGGTATATAAATCCGTTGTATATAACTTTTCAGGTGCTGATATCGTCATTTCTAATTGTTGATAACCATTATCTATATCTTTAATTTTCACACGTTTCACTTGCAAATTTAGATGCTTAATTTGTTTAAAAATTTGATTTAGCTCTTGATGCTTATTAACAACTATTTTTACTGATAGATCTCTTTGCCTTAAAGAATAAGGTCCTGCTAATTTAATAATATATGGAAATACATTAATTGCCAAAATAATTAAGATCATTGCCACAACTGCTTCTAAATAAAAACCGGCACCAATCGCAATCCCTAAGCCAGATGCTGCCCAAACCATAGAAGCAGTTGTTAATCCAGAAATCACATCATTATTTCTCCGCAAAATAACACCTGCACCGAGGAAACCGACTCCACTAACAATTTGCGCTGCAAGACGCATAGGATCCATATTCGTATGCCCTGGAGATGAATATACATTTACTGATTCAATAGAAACAATCGTAATTAAACAACTTGCTACTGAAATTACCATACTCGTTTTCACACCAAGCGGTTTATTCTTCAGCTGTCTATCAATTCCAATTAATAGTCCAAGAAAGAGGGCCAGACCTAGTTTGAGTAAAAATTCAAATGTCATGTTCATTTCTCCTTATTCATTTAGTATTAAGTTTTATTGTTTTAAATTTTTTATGGCGGAATAGTAACTATAACTGTTTTATACTTTCAATACTAGTCCTTTCTTTTCCTTTTTAAATTATTCTCTCAATTTTATTCGTAAACTTTGTTTCTTCTTAACATTATTTAAAAATACCCTTTTTCTGTCCTAATTTTTCGTCTTCCTATATTCGCAAATGTGTTAGTCCAAGCATCTAATAACTGCACTGTATAATATCTATCCTGTGTATCAGGAACAAGCAACATCACAGGCCGCTCTGAAACATCTAACCAAACGTACATATATAAAGTATCTACATTAGGAAAAACAATAAATTGATCAGTTAGGCTTGCTAGTTCTTCTATATATAAATTGATTCAGCGCTAACCTACTTTCTAAAGAGTTAGCGCTTATCGCTGTTAATTGTTTCGTTCTATTTATTACTAATAATGGATAACCATAAATATAAGCTTGTATCTCTAGACTATAAGCAAAATTTTTCAATATAAGACACGATACTCCTCCTCATACATGTATAATGTCTATATTTCCATAAGCATGTTCTTCCAGTTGAATAAATTTGTTCTGTATCCTTTATATTTTTCTTATCCTATACATACAAAAAATATATCACTCACAAACTCTTATCATGCAAAAATGATTCTAACAGTTTAGACGTCACCTCTGTATTCTCCAAAACCGTCATATAAATTACTTTATTTTCAGAGAAAAAGCTCCCATTTTGATACATATAGAATAAACCATTTGATTTACTACTGATAATCCGCATAACATTTGGGAATTTTTTTATTTTTCTGTTCACATTTTACAAAACCGAACATATTTTAATGATGAATGAGTGATTCAATCATTCATCAATGGAGGGTGAAGATTATGACAGATACAAATTTCGTACTTACAAAAGGAAAGACAGAACGAGCTCTTATCATTGGAGGAGGTATTGGCGGATTACTGACTGCAAGAGTGCTTTCTGATTATTATAGAGAGGTTCTCATCGTGGATAAAGATGATTTTCCTGAAAAACCTGAGAATCGTCCTGGCACTCCACAAGCTTTTCATCCACACCGTTCCACACGACGTGGTAAGTCGATTATGGAGCGCCTCTTTCCAGGTTATGAAGAGGATTTATTGGCACAGGGAGCTCACTCGTCACTGAATAAGACCATTCATCAAATGAATCAATATGGAACTATGGTATTTCAATACCCACGAAACGATATTAAGTTTAGTAGAGCAGTGCTTGAGTGGGTGCTTCGTCAACGTATGAAAGAGATTCCGAATGTTCGTTTTCTTCCAAAACATGATGTGATCCGGTTGTTAACGACTCCAGACCAGACAACCGTGACAGGGGTCCAAGTCCGAGAACGTGGACAAATCGGACAGGAGAAAGCACTGACAGCCGATATGGTATTTGATACAAGCGGGCGTTCTTCCAAACTGACAAAATGGCTCGAGGATTTGGGGTATGATGTGCCAAATCCAGACCTTCTAAAAATCACTCTTGGATATAGTACGCGCCGTTATAAGATTCCTTCTCGTCTAACACATCTAACAGAGAAATGGGATGCAATTAACATCACAGGTCAGCCTGCTAATGGGACTTTCACAGGAGTTTTTTCCTTTATTGAAAATCATATAGCAGAAGTGTTGCTTTATCGTCCAGGTGGACACTATCCTCCTACGAATGCTAAAGAGTATGAACAGACGATTGCTCAGCTCCCAAGCCCGATAATCGCAGAAATATTGCAAGAGCTTGAACCAATCACAGCACCCCGAGGTTATCGCGTGCCAGAATTGTTCCGTCATCACTATGAACAAATGCAACGATGGCCATCTGGATTGTTAGTCTTAGGAGATGCCTACTGCATCTATGATCCAATTTTTGGTCAAGGAATGACCGTCGCTGCGATCGAAGTAGAAATGCTGGAATCCTGTTTGCATGATCAACGGAATGACCCCAAACCCTATTTTGAACAGAGAGTACTCCAAAAAATCCAAGATGTGATTGAACCTGCTTGGTGGTTGAATTGCGCTACTGATTTACAATGGGAAGGAGTCGAATATATGGGTTCTCAACCGTTGAAAGGGATTTCTTTTGGTCAGAAATACATGGATTTATTTCTCAAACATGCAACTATTCAACGTAATTTTGAGCTATATGGACTATATTGGGCAGTTAATACATTGTCACTCTCACCGCGTAATATTATTAATTCACAAATGGTAACGGCTGTTCTCACTGCATCTGATGAAGGCAAACAATTACTCTCTGAGCTTTCACAAAAATATGGTAAACCATTGGAGGAAATATTGGATGAGATTGTACCTTCCTTCTCTGGGGCACCCTTTGAGTCAATGAATCAATAACCATCCTTATAAGATTTGACTAGAAGTCTGTTCCCGAGAATCCCTTATCTCTTAAAATACGAATCATCAACCATTCCAACAATTAAAAACGTAACAAACTTGAACAGTTCTGAATTTTTCAGAATAGCTACCTGAGAATTAAAATTGGTATTCTCACATATAATACTCGGAATATTACAGACTAGCAGTGCGATTTTCATAAGGTGAACAGGAAAAAAAGGACATCAGTATATTCTTGGATGTTTTATTGCGTACAGACTAATACCATCTTCGGAGATGATGATGCGCTCGCAATACTTAAAAGGTTTTTGAAGGAAACAAGCGGATCCGTAAATCTCTCAAACCAACTCAGGCGTGTCTCTTCTATCAGCAGAAAATAGGAATACAAAGGAGTGAAAGCACATTGTCACCTTTAAACGAAGAACAGTTACAGCAGATTCGTAATGAACGCAGAGAACAGATTATGGAAGCAGCCCTTAAGGTCTTCGCTCGGCGGGGCATCATCGGAACGAAAATGAGTATGATCGCTGCGGAAGCTGGCATCAGTCCAGGCCTTCTTTATCGCTACTTCAGGTCAAAGGACGACCTTTTCACTACACTTGTTCAGTGGGCAATGAAAGAATCAATTGATGGTATAAACTTCAATCATCTACCTGGATCACCAATCGAAAAAATAAGAGCTTTAACTCAACACATACTCGATGAAGAAAATCAACTTGGTTTCATGTTGATTCATCAAGCACGCACATCGGAAGAAGTACCAGAGAAGGCTAAACAGCTTATCAAACAGTATTCTATGAAGACCTATGTCGATCATTTAGAGCCCTTATTCATTGAGGGCCAAAAAGCAGGCGAGTTTGCGGCAGGCGATCCTCGGGAACTGATTTCTTGCTATCTTACGGTACTTTCTGGTCTTATGACGCTGAATATTCAAGGAGATGAAGATTATCAGATGCCCGAAATCGACCTATTATTACGAATTGTATCGGGTTCTTAGCGGAATAAAAGCAAGTTGATAAATAATTTATAGAAAGAAAGGAATGAATATTTATTATGAGCAAAAATAAAGTATGGTTTGTAACTGGAGCCTCAAAAGGTTTGGGACTTGCGTTAGTAAAACAATTATTAAAGAATGGTAATCAAGTTGCTGCGACTTCAAGGACAGTGGATAATTTAACAAGAGCAGTTAGTGATGATACGAAATAATTCTTGCCATTAGCGGTTGACCTGACCAAAGAAAAAAGGTTGACAAAACGCCAACCTTTTTCTCTATTTGTTAGAAGCTGCTTTCTCCGTAACACCAAGATGATCATTCAATTGTTTTGATATTTCTGTTACATTTTGTTCATTTGGTTGGTAATAATAAATACCATTAATACGTTTGTCTGTACCCTGCACTTGCATTTTTTCAATGTTTAAGTCTGTCCCTGCCATATTTTTCGCAATCGCTAGCATGTCATCAAATGTTAAGTTTGTTTTTAAATTTTTATCAACTGCATCTAATAATGAGCTCAACTTCGTGATTGATTTAACTGATAATGCTTTTTTTGCAATTGCTTCGATTACAAGTTGCTGTCTTTGACCACGCATTGCATCGCTATCAATTTTACGTGTTCTCGCTAACGCAAGCGCTTGTTCTCCATTTAAATGTTGATAATCTTTTTCAAGATGAATTGCACCAGCTTGGTCTTTGCTGTCTTGTTCTGTAAAGGTAACTGGCACATCAATATCAATACCGCCAAGTGAATCTACTATTTTAATAAAAGATTCAAAATTAAATTTCACATAATAATCAACAGGTACATTTAAAAAGCGTTCAACTGTATCTCGTGTACTTTCCACCCCACCAAATACGTGCGCGTGTGTAATTTTATCTAATTTTTTTCGTGATGGAATATATACACGCGAATCGCGAGGGATGCTTACTAACTTTACTGATTTATCATCTTTGTTAATCGTTGCCAATAACAATGCATCAGTGCGAACAGCTTTACCATATTGGCTTTCTCTTTGTTCGCTTTCATCTACTCCCATAATTAAAATAGAAATATTATCTTTTAAAGGTGCCACCTCTTTATCACGTTTACTAGACTTATTTATTTCTGCATAAGAATTACTTGCAACCGCTTTTGCTTTACTATATATAAATGAACTGTAACTTATCCCACCAACAATAAGAAGTAAAAAGGGAATTGTCAGAAACCATAAAAAGCTTCTTTTTTTGGAGCGCATGTTTTTCTTTTCACTTCTACTTGTTGCTTCTATATCTTCTGTCATTTCGACTCTCCTTTCGAAACACTTTCCCTTACTAGTTTAATTGAAATGTAGCATTCTTTGTATCGAATTACATTTCATTCACCTTACATTTTTGTAAGGATTTTCAAGTGATTTTTTCTTATTTGGTACTATTTTCAACAATCTTTATAGAATCATTTCAATCTTGGAACTACAGCAATTTCTTAATACACAAACAGAAAAAACTGCACCTTTTACATAATTATAAACTTTCGAACTATCTCTACTTCCATATTGTCAAATTTAAATAAGAATATCGTTTAAATATTGAGATAAAAAAACTGGCCCTCAAACATTTGAAGGCCAGTTTTTTCAACTTGCTTTAAAGCCACCACCTAATACATCACGTACATCATGAATAACAACAAATGCATTTTCATCTTTTCTACTCACGACTTGTTTTAATTGAACGAGTTCTTGTTTATTAATAACAATATATAATACTTCCTTATTATTTCCTGTATAACCGCCTCGTCCTTCTAATACTGTTACACCGCGCGTCATGTGCTTCATAATGGACTCTCGAATAACATCTGGATAGTTTGAAATAATTGTCACAGCTGTTCTTGTATCCATTCCTTCTACAATAAAATCAATGACCTTCGCGCCAATAAAGACCGCTACAAGTGTATACATCGCTTTCTCCTGTCCGATAATAAACACTGAACCGGCAATAACAACGATATCTATAATTAATACGCCTTTCCCGACGCTCCAGCCTAAATATTGATTTGCTAACCTAGCTATGATAGCCGAACCACCCGATGTACCACCTGCCCGAAACATAAATCCTAAACCAACCCCTACAAAACTCCCTGCAAAAAGAGCTGCTAATAATGTATCATTATTTACCGGAGTTGCAACGCCTTCTGTGATATATAAAAAGAAAGATGTAGATAGTATCCCAAGAACTGTATACACCATCGTTTTTTTATCAAAAAATTTATAACCGATTGCAAGTAAAATGGCATTCATTATAAAGTTTACAACACCAGGAGACCAGTCAAACAAATAGTAAGTAATAACAGTAAGACCGATAATTCCCCCTTCTGATAATCGATTTGGAATAGCAAAAAAGTTAATCCCAATCGCAAATAATAATGATCCAACTATAACAAGTAAAATCTCTTTCGTACGTTCATTCATTACATTTTCCTCCCATCTATGCCTTTACATGTATGTTATAATTCAACATCTTAGGAAACTAAGTTATCGCTCTCCATTTCTCTGCATGTTTCTCTATCATTTCAATTAATTTTTTCATCGCCGGAGTCAACCATTTATTTTTATGGTATGCCAGTTCCGTTGTAACAAAATCCTCACTGTATATCCATGGAAGAACGATTAACTTGCCACGCTCAATTTCCTCCTTAACCGTAATAAGCGGTAAATACGATAAACCTAATCCGCACATGACAGTTTGTTTAATTGCCTCAATACTCCAAAAGTGAATACTTGAGCAACTAACCCCTTCCTTTTTTATCCACTTTTCTAATAAGTCTCGATAACTTCCCGGCTCTGTAAGCAATAACATTTCTCCTTCTAAATCAGCAGGAGTAACAATTTTTTGTTTTGTTAGCGGATGCCCTGGCGGGGCAACAAGCACAACTGTTTCTCGAACAAGGGAATGAGTGACAATATCTACACCAAGCTTTTCCGGATTTGTAAATAAAGCAAAATCAAATTTACCTGACTTTAACTCATTATGTAACTCTTGGCTCTCTGATGGCTGTAAAATGATATGAACTTGCGGATATTTCTTTTTAAATTCATATAAAATCACAGGTAATCGATATATCATTAAAGACTCGTTTGCCCCAATACGTATCGTCCCTGATGGCTTACCGTTCATTTGAGATGATTCCAACGCCTCATTAGATAATTCTAATATTTTTTGCGCATAAGAAAGCATGTGCTCTCCTACTTCAGTTAAAATCACCTTTTTACCAAGACGATCAAACAAAGGGCTTCCAACTTCTTCTTCTAAAGATTGAATATGATTGGTGATTGTTGATTGTGTATATCCGAGCCGTTCTCCAGCCCGTGTAAATCCACCGCTTTCTGCTACAATAATAAAAGTTTTCAAATGACGTAACTCCATAATGCCACCTCCTGTTGTACAATCGTTATTTCATCTTCAATAGCATATTACGGCTTATATTATGTAGAAAGGTTACCTATACTCTTCTTACATCAATTTATTGTTATACCTATATTTCCATAATAACGAAAATTGATGTTACAAGATATATAATGCCAAAGGTAAACATGTGTTGTATTCATCTAAATTTTTATAAATGACTTTTCTCTATTATATAAGAGGCATACAGTAAAATTTGTCCTGAAACACTCATGAAGCTAACTATTTTCATAGAAATAGTTAGCTTCATGGACAACCTTATATACTTTTAACCATATATACTCGAATCGAAAACGATTGATTCCAAACTTAAGCTGCCTGTTTATATAAATGTCCATTCTCAAATGATGTATACGGCATATAAAGAAACTATACAGCATTTCCCTCTTCACACTCACCTAATCGCTATTATATATTTAGAATAAGAATAAATAAAATGAATTATTTTAATAGAAATCATTTAAAAAAATGATAGTTTAATCAAAATAAAAAACATACTATTAAATTGGCATGCTTCTCTACAGTATATATATTATGCAATTTCCAAAAAACACCTTCCGAATTATAATGTGAAACTTCCATCAGTAGGGGGTTTCCTCATCGCCCACCTAGCTTCTTCACTTCTCTATGAATCTTGAAATGGAGGGCTTACTGCTTGCGGATAGCTGAATAAATTAAAGTTCACTTATCACTACTGAGACCATATCGACGAGTTATCTTTACAAACTATATAATCATCTAGTATTATTACCTAGTACTTAAAAATAACAACAAACACTACTACTCAATCTATTAAACATTCAAAATGAAAACAAATTAACTCCCAAAACTTATTTTTAAATTTATATATAAATAAATTTTATTTTTCATTATATTAAAATCGTTCTCGTATACATCCTCAACACAGATGAGCAATTTTTATTTCATGTTTTCTATCATTATGAATAGCAAAGTAGTGCCTATATACTGATTTACAATATATTTTATACACACTGCATTGCTAAACTTGATATTACAAAAATGGTAATTAACACCACATCAATTACCTCAGTTCATTGATAATGATAACATTCTAGTAGAACGTATTTTCTTTTTTCTAACACAGACTTGAAAGGGGCATACTTTTTGCAAACACAACAGGATCTTAGTAAAAAAACTATCATATTTATCCATGGGTTAGTTGGGAATCGTCGTGCATTTAAAAAAGAATGTAAACTATTTTCCTCATCTTACAACATCATAACGTATGATTTACTCGGTCATGGTGATGATAAAGGAGAAGCAATTGATTTTTCTTTAGATCAATTAGTACAGCAATTAGCAGATCTTTATGAAAAAGAGGGAATCCAACAAGCTCATATTTGCGCCCTAAGCTATGGATGTTATATTGCCACTATATTTGCTCATAAGTACCCAGAAAAAGTATTAAGTCTTTGCCATATTGGAGGTCATTACAATAACCCCTCTAAGTTATTTAATGTCTTTCAAAAGTTTTGGGACAAACGAAATAATGAGTACTCTTCTTGGCTTCATCAGTATGCAAGTACTATATTTCCAAGTGGCATTCTAAAAGCAAATCCATTTGCGATCGTTTCTAAAAATATTTACTATCGATTTGGATTACAATTACACAGATCTATTATTCGAGAATCACTACGCCATCGTTTAGAATTCGATTTAAAATCCCGATTACGAGAACTTACACAACCAATTTTATGGGTAATGGGAGAACATGATCATCTCTATAAATCTTGTTTATTTGATTTAAAATCTATTCTTCCAAATGTTTCATATAAAGAAATCCCATTAGCTGGTCATGCTGCAAATATATTTCGACCAAATTATTTTTATGATCTTTACTCTCAATTTTTACAAGGTACATCATCGTAAAATCAATTACTTTTATTAAATAAAGAGAGTCGCATACCATCGCGACTCTCTTCTCATATACAAAACATATTTTAAGTGTAGCTCAATAAATTATCTTTTGTGAGAGCTATCTACGACATATATTTTTAGTATCCTCTCTTTGTTTCTACTAATTTAATACAAATCTAACTTTAATCACATTGTATAGTTGGAAGAAAATCTAATCAATAGCATTTCATTCTATGATTAATCCTCCATTCCATGAACTTCATGTTTAGGACATCTGTTTTTAGATATAGTTTCCAATATGTATTTACATTTCATATTTTCATTTAGGTAAATTATTCACCTCATATGCAACTCGAATTCCAGATTCAATCGCTCCCTGCATCCAACCATGCGTAAGTGTCGTATGCTCTCCAGCAAAATGCACTCTTCCTTCAGGGATTGCTATATAAGGATGTAATTCCAATTCCTGTCCTGGCTCAAAAGCCGTAAAAGCTCCGCAAGAATAAGGGTTTTGACTCCAACTAAAGGATGCCCCTGAAACAAATTCAGAATACACTTGATTCCCATATATTTCTGCCAAATTCTTCAAAGCATATTGAATACGATCCTTATTAGATAGGCTGTCCCAAGTTAATGCTTCATCTGCCCACGTATAACTTACCAAGACTACAGCTGCCCCTGTTGTTTGTAAGTCATAACTTGGATAATACGTAAATCGAATTGGCAAATCAGTGATAGATTTACCACCATATTGACCACCCCTTTCCCAAAACCTACTTTTAAACTCCATCGCGATTTTTGTTGCAGCTATATAGTTAAGCTCACGAATAGCCCTTCTTTTGTAATAAGAAAAAGAATCAAACGGTTCAATTTTCACAAAGCGTAATGCAGAAAAAGGAATAGTTATAATAGCAAGATCACCTGTTACCATAAATTGTTCTGAGGTTTTCTCATGAATAGAACGAATCGTAACATTCTCATTTTGCTGAATAATAGCTGTCATTTTTTGATGAAATAGTATATTTTCTTTTAGCTGTGGTAAAAAGGATTGTGGTAATACATCCATGCCACCCGTAATCTCATAAAATTCATTTGTTGATGTAAAAAATATCATCTCTCGCAATACTTCAATCACGGACATTCCCATATATGCTTCCATATCAAGAAGGATGCCAATCATGTCAATTGCACCGTCTGAAAGATAAGAGTTTAAAACGAAACCTAATGAATATTTTTTATATTGTTTTTCTACGATAAACCAATTTTTCGCCGGATTTTGTTTAATAAAATTTATAATAGGTTGCAAGACTGAAAGCATTAGCTTTTCGGCTGTTTTTCCTCTTTCATTCGGCCTCACGGGATATTTTAAAACGCTTGGATTTTGTTCAAATATGTTGAGATGTGTTTTTATGCCATTTGCATAAATCATATCAAAAGGTGTTCGGTTAATAAAACGATTCGTAGACAATCCAAATTTTTGAATATATGCCGAGGTTAAAGTGTGTACATCTGGAATACGCATAGACCCTGCATTAAAATATAGGCCATTATTAAACGGGGAGCGTACAGTGTACACTCTCCCTCCTATTCTATCATTTGCCTCCAAAATCGTAACTTTATGCCCAGCCTCCTTTAATAAAGATGCTCCAACTAGTCCTGCTAATCCTGCACCAACAATAATAATATGTTTAGGAACTTGTGATTTATGAAGGCCATTTTTAATGATATGAATCATTTGCTCCGTTAATAATTGCTGATTTATCTTTTGAGGCATCCTTATTTACTCCTCTTCAAAAGGATTTCATTGCATTATATTCAATAAAAAGGACACCTATGTGTAGTTCTTTTTGTTTAAGGTTTCGAAAAAGGATCGATTCCACTAATAATTTGCTAAATATAAATCTCTTCCTGCACACTCCGATTGCATTGCTTACCACACCTGCTAATACTAGAGATAAATCACATATTTTTCTACAAACTCACCGTGCTTTTGCGCAACAAATAATCAATTTGAAATATTTTCAGTTATGTACTTGACGTAACTTAAGAACGATTTTATACTTACTTATATAAAGTAATTAAATAATATTTGTTGTTTTATTCGAATACATTTCAATTGTTCATTCACACTAATAATTACTTATTACTAACAGTTAACAATGAACAGAGGAGGAACAAAGATGAAATTCCAAAAGCATCCTTATACTTTTGTAAATCACGTTCACATATTAATTGAAAATTTAGAACGCTCCCTTTCTTTTTATCAAGAAGAATTAGGATTCCAAATACTCGAACAATCAGAAACGAAAGCTGTACTAACAGCAGATGGAAAAACTCCACTTTTAACAATCGAACAACTAGAAAAGATATTACCAAAGCAACCACGTACAACTGGCTTATACCATTTTGCAATTTTATTACCTCATCGCTCAGATTTAGCGAAGGTATTACATCACCTCATCAAAACAGATTATCCTTTGCAGGGGGCCTCTGATCATCTTGTGAGTGAAGCCGTTTATTTAGCAGATCCTGATGGAAATGGAATTGAAATTTATGTAGATCGTCCTTTTGAAACATGGGAATGGAATGACGGGCAAGTAACAATGGCAACTGAGCCTATAGCAAGTGACATTTTATCGGCCGCTAAAAACGAAACCTGGACTGGTCTTCCAAGTGACACAGTAATGGGACATATTCATTTACATGTTGCTGATTTAGGAAAAGCAGAGGAGTTTTATTGTACTGGTCTTGGGTTTGATGCTGTAAGTAGATACGGTCATCAAGCATTATTTATCTCATCAGGAAAATATCATCATCATATCGGTTTAAATACATGGAATGGTGTTGGGGCACCTGCTCCGGCAGCAAACAGCGTGGGATTAAAACATTTTTCACTCTTATTCCCAGATAAAGAAACACGAAATCAAGCTGTGAAACGTCTCCAAAACATTGGGGTATCAGTAACAACAACAGATGGAGTTGTTGTTACAAAAGATCCTTCAGGTAACCATATTCAATTATGTATTTGAAGAAAGTATATAACTAAAAAATAAAATTTGGTGGTGTATAAAATGAGTTTTTTAAATAAATTATTTGGAAATTCAACTAGTCAAGAAGAAGTAACTCACACGGAACATACAACAAAAGATTTTTATTCTGCTGTAGCAGATAGACGTTCTATTTATGCAATTAGTAAAGAGGCTGTCGTTTCAGACGAACGTATTCAAGAAATTGTAACCCATGCTGTGAAACATACTCCTTCTTCTTTTAATTCACAAAGTGCACGAGTAGTCGTATTGTTAGGAGAACAACATGATAAATTGTGGAATATTACAAGAAACACATTAAAAGAAATCGTTCCTGCTGATCAATTTAGTTCAACTGAAGAAAAAATGACTGCATTTGGAAACGGTTATGGTACCGTATTATTCTTTGAAGACAATAGCGTAATTGAATACTTACAAGAGAATTTTGCCCTATATAAAGATAATTTCCCTGTATGGTCGCAACAATCATCTGGTATGCTTCAATTTGTTATCTGGACATCTTTAGAACTTGAAGGATTTGGTGCGACACTTCAACACTACAATCCTCTTATTGACGATGAAGTGAAAAAAGAATGGAATATTCCAAGTAGCTGGAAGTTAATTGCCCAAATGCCATTTGGTAAACCTGTTGCTCCGGCGAATAACAAAGAATTTGAACCAACGGAAGAACGTATTAAATTCTTCAAATAACCCCTAATATAAAAATAGTCTAAGTCACATTACATGTTTTGACTTAGACTATTTTTATATGTTTCATAAACTAAAACTTAAATTTGTATCATTTATTTCGCTCTACTGCTTTCTTATTATTAAAATAAACTGTAACCCAATTGCAATGACTAATATACCACCTGTAAAGTATGGCAAAGTTGTAGGATTTACTCCTTTTTCTAAAAATATACCATTTGCCAGTGTTCCCATTGAACCAGCAAAATAATTAATAGAACTAAGCAAGGCGATAGAAATAGTAGCATGTTCTGGGCTCATTTCGACTAACGTTTTTTGTTGCGTTGCTAACGCTGCCCACCCAGTAGCCCCCCAAAGAATTAAACAGATAGCTACCAAAATCGCTATTTGCTGAGAAATCCCCATAAATATTAAAGATGAAAACATGATAACCATTAAATATATTAATATGATTTTAGGTTTCTTATAGAAGTCAATAATATACCCAATAATAAAGCTGCCTCCTATGCCACCTATTCCCCACATCCATATAAAGATTACGGATTTTCCAAATCCATAGGAAGCTATTATGAGATCTAAGTATGTGTATAAACCTAAACTACAACAACTCAATATCATCGTTATGAACATTACAAGTGAAATACCTTTATGTTTGAACATCATTAAACGTTCTTTTAGTGTTGGTAAGTGAGTAGATTTTATCACTGGGAACCTAAACAATAGGGACAATATTCCCAGTACACCAATTGCGACAATAAACCACATTGTCATTCGCCATCCATACATATTTGAAATATAAATACCGAAAGGAACACCTATTACAGTTCCTGCACTCATTCCAAGCAATATCATTCCTAACGCTCTACCTCTTTTGTTTTCATGAACGAATGTAACAGCTGCCGATGAAGCGAATGGTGAATACAGTCCTGCCCCTATCCCTGCTATTCCTCTCGAAAGTAATAAAATTATAAAATTGTTCGTAACCGCACTTACTATGTTAGCTGATACGAAGACGGATAATGCTATTAATAATGTATTTTTTGCATTCGTTTTACTCATCATTGCAGCAAACAAAGGTGCTGCAATTGCATAACACAAAGTAAATATACTTACAGTTTGCCCCGCTTTCCCGATAGAGACACGAAACTCATCGGTAATACTAGGTAAAATTCCTGCCATGACATAAGCGTCTACACCTAGTGCAAACATGCCTATTGCTAATAAAAATATCTTGTTCAATGTTCATCACCCTTTTGTTAATTATTCCATTTTTTATCATAAAGGGTATAATGAAATTAGTGAAATTAATATTTAGCATAGGAGGTATGAGTTTATTTCATGACAATAGCAAGATATGAAGTATTCCAAAAAGTGGTCGAACTAGGGAATTTCACTAGAGCAGCTGAACAACTTAACATGACACAATCAGCAGTAAGCCATGCTATTTCTAGTCTTGAAAAAGAGTTTGGCTATCCCTTACTACATCGTAATAAGCAAGCAAAGATTAGCAAAACTGCGTTTGCAGATCGAATTCTCCCGCATATCCGACAAATTTTAAACAGTGAGGCTATTATTAAACAAGAAATATCTCTTCAAAACAATCAACTTGAAGGCACTTTAAAAATAGGTGCATTTACAAGTGCTGCAGCTCAAATATTACCAAAAATGCTATCAAATCTAAAAAAAAGCTACCCAGAAGTCAAAGTAATATTGTTTGAAGGTACGTATGTAGAAATTGTAGAGTGGATTAATAACGGCACTGTAGATATAGGATTCATTATAGAAGAAGATACAAAAAAACAATTTCAATCAATACCTATTACAAAGGATGAAATTGTCTTAGGATTACCGAAAAATCATCCACTGGTTAATGAAAAAACAATTGATATAAAGACAATTGCTAATATGGACTTTATTATGCCAAAAGGTCCCTATCAATCATTAGTGTTAGAAAATTTATCTGCTCATAATGTTTCCCCAAACATTATATTAGAAGTACTGAATTGCGAAACGATTGTTAATATGGTTTCACAAAATATCGGGATTAGCATGGGCCCTGAACTATTTTTTAAGTCTCACAAAAACATTGACATAAAAAAACTAAAACAAAAACAATATCGTCAAATTAGCCTTGCTTTTAAAGAAAAAAACCCACTAATAAATGCTTTTTTAGTATGTAATCAGTTGTAACAGTATACATGAAGCCACAAACGTATTGTTTGTGGCTTCATGTATACTCACTTTTGTTTCATTCGTTTCACTAATAATTGTTTTACTTCGTTATACGTTAAACCAGATTTCTTATTCAGCTCTTTCACTTCTTCAATATCAGTGCCAACAACAGTGTATTTTTTTTCTTTGTTCATGCTACACATCCTTTTTCAAAATAGTAACACATACTACGTTTTATAAAATGAAACTTCCATCAGTAGGGGATGAAGAAAACCCCACTAATGGAAGTTTCACTTTATCTTCGAGTTATTTTCTGTTATCCCTATGTATTGTAATGCAATAGCAATATAAGTAACTTTAGGTGTTCATTTTTAACTGCGAAGACACCTTTTCATTTCTATTCCGTTTTACATGAGTTTGTAACGTTTATATCAATGTAACGAGCTTTCTCTTTTGAAGAAGATATTCTATCCTCTCCCTGTTGCTTAGTTACCATTTGATTCATATATTTTATCATTGTCTCCCACTTCATCATTTATAATTCTAAACTTCATTGAACTACCCCCACCTATTTGCTTCGCGCTTGAGGTGGAGGTCTTCTCGCTAGATATGATAAACTTATTTTTCTTCATACCACGGGTTTAAGTGAATTAGTACTTCATATACTTCTGAATCCTGTTTCATAATAGTTCGTTTTATCTCTCTACAAATATCGTGTCCTTGTTGGATGCTTAAATGTGCTGGGACACTAATCCTTACATCAATCAAAATATAGTGACCATGGTCACGTGCACGTATTCTATCAATTCTTTTCACAAAAGGGTGTGCCTGAATTATCTTCTTATATTTACTACATTTCTCAGTAGGAAGACCACCTTCCATTAATATATATATAGCTTCTTTCCCCATACTGATTGCCAACTTTAAGACAAAAAAGGAAACGATAATACCAGCTAATGGATCACCATAAGCTGCATATGGGATTGAATATATATTGTTTAACAAAGCAACCCCAATTCCAATTACAGCAGCAATTGAAGCATAAACATCAGCAAGATGGTCATAAGCAGTTGCGATAAGGCCTTTACTATTTGCTTTTCGACCAATTCGTATTGTATATACATATAAAATTTGCTTCCAAACTAACGAAACAACAGCCGCTATAAAAGCAATCATATGAGGCTCAGGCGCTGGTCGAAATAATGCTTTTATTGATTCGCAGGCCATAAATAAAGCTGCTAGAGTTAAAATAATAGCTACAATTCCTGAGGAAATGACTTCTGCTTTTCCATGACCATACGGATGATCCTCATCAGCAGGTTGGTTTGAAATTTTCATTGACCCCAATGATGCTACAGATGCTACAACATCAGCAGCATTATGAATCCCATCAGCTAATAATACCTGACTTTTGAAAAGTAAACCGACTATAATTTTGATAAAAGTTAGAAATATATTGCTAATTACACTGATCCATGCTGCCAATAAAGATGATTTACGGTTTCCATTCATATTTATCCCCACTTCACTTTCACTTTTGTTCATTGATTTGATTTCATAGTGCCTTACTTACCCTCTCTACTTATCAGGACATTCTAAAGAAAAGCACATTGTATTTTTCAGCATTTAAAGTACTTTCATACATTACCAAATAATAAATGGGTGGGTCTATACAAACATTTTTTCCTGGCAGTATAGATTTAGAACATGACTTACTTTGTTTCCTTTATCCTCATTTGTTGCCTAACGCAAAAAAACATGACATTTCATTGTCATGCTTTTTTACAAAATTTTAAAATTAATACTTTTTCAACCCTACCTTGTTACAGAATTTTTTTATTTTTTGACATCATCACTTCTCAAACACAAAATTAATCTTATTATCTTTCCATTCTAATTTCGCATCAAACGTTTTATCGTTCTTCTTGAAACCTTTCATTAGTTCCGTTTGTTCACCGTTTAGTAGCTTCTTCATATTCTTTTGCGAAATCGTTTTTCCTAATATCTTTTTAGAGATTGTGAAATCACATTTCGTTGTATTATAGTTCGAGCATCCATAAAAAGTGGATTTATCAATCACATCTCCATCACACTTTTTACATTGTCCTACTTTTTTACCTACTGTAAATTTTGAATTGGATCGCTCAATAGATTCCACATGTAACCCCGTGAAATCCCATTTCTCAGACATTTCAATTGCATCTTCAATAATTTTTGCTGAGAGCTTTTTCGTTTGTTCCATAAATGTTGCTGGTGAAGCTGTACCTTCTCCTATTTCTGCAAGGCGCTGCTCCCATTTTGCCGTCATTTCTGGCGAAGCTAAAATTTTATCACCAATTGCCGTTATGAGCACTTTTCCTTTATCAGTCGCGTACACTTGGTTTTTCTTCACATCAATGTACTTACGGTCTTTCAGCATCGTAATAATACCAGCCCGCGTTGCTTCTGTGCCTAAGCCTTCTGTCTTTTTTAATACTTTTTCCAGTTCTTCGTTCTCTAAATACTTCCCAGCTGTTTTCATTAACGTAATAAGTTGACCTTCTGTATAACGCTTCGGAGGCTGTGTCTTACCTTCTTTAACTTTCACTTTTACAACTTTTCCTTGTTCGCCCTCTTGTACAATAGGAAGAATTGTTTCTTCATCTTTATCATCTTGGAAAATGACTTTACGCCAACCTTCTTGAATTTGCTGTTTTCCTTTTGAAATGAATTCAGCACGTCCATCAACTAGCGTTGTAATCGTTGTATAATCAAAAATAGCAGCTTCGTAATGCGCCGCAATTAAACGTCTCACAATCATATCGTAAATTTTCTTTTCATCGCCAGATAGTTTACTTGGATTTGTAACTTGCTCTGTCGGAATGATGGCATAGTGATCTGTAACCTTTTTCTCATTTACATAGCGCTTATTATTCATAATGGACGAAATCGGCGCTGGTAATAAATCTCTATAATCATCAAATTGACTTAGCTTTTGTAAAATATCCGGGAACGTCGCCGCTTCTCCTTCTGTTACATAGTTAGAATCCGAACGCGGATAAGACACAATTCCTTTTTGATATAACGCCTGTGTGATATCAAGTGTCTTTTTCGGTGAAAATTTAAATGCTTTATTCGCCGTTGCTTGTAAAGATGATAAGTTAAATAAAAATGGTGGCTGAAACTCTTTCCGCTCTGTTTTCATTTCTTTCACTTCAGCCGGCTTATTTTGACAAAATGCAGCAATTTTTTTTGCCATATTCGGATCTTTTAAGCGAGATTCATTATCTTGTTCCCACTTACCTTCATATTTCTTTCCTTCTATATTAAAGGTTGCGAACACTTCCCAAAATGGCTCTGATTTAAAGTTTTCAATTTCTTTCTCACGTTTCACAATTAATGCAAGTGTTGGTGTTTGCACACGTCCCGCCGAAAAAACATCATTCATTCCTTTTTTCTTTAGTAAAATACTAAAAACACGGGAGGCATTCATCCCAACAACCCAGTCCGCACATGATCGTGTATATGCTTCGTAATATGTATTAATCGTATCTGCTTCATCAAGTAAGTTTTTAAATCCTTGATAGATTGCTTGCTTCGTTAAGGAAGAAATCCACAGACGCTTCATCGGTTTTTGTACATTACAAAGATTAATGATATTCCGTACAATTAATTCCCCTTCACGCCCTGCATCTCCCGCATGAATAATTTCTGTCACTTGCGGGTTATGTAACAACTGTTTCACAACATTAAATTGCTTATATTTTGATTTCGTTACTTCAAATTGAAAACGTTCTGGAATCATTGGCAACGTATCTAATGACCATTTTTTCCACTCTGCATGATAATGCTCTGGATTACACAATTGCGTCAAATGACCAATGGCCCACGTACAATAAGCACCATTCGGAAACAATTCATTTGCTTCCACTTCCAAATAACCGTCTTTTCGTCGATATTTAAATTGAGAAACGAGCGCTAAACCTTGATCTGGTTTCTCTGCAATAATTAATTTCATTTTATAACTCCCTATCTAAATGCCAGTGTTACTTTTATTGTATCTACTTTTTTAGTGATAAAAAATATTTATCCGTCACAATTCTCTTTATATGTTTTAGACCTATCATATTATACGCTTAATCTTAGTAACTTCACAATAGAGCAGATTCGTATGTTAAAACTAAAAAAAGAAGAAAGGACAAACTAAAATAATGCTACCTCAATTAAAGAAGTAGCATTATCATACGAACCTTAAACATAATAAACATCAACACGATTGTAGAAAAGCAGAAAGAATGATTCCTTCTATATCATGTACCGCAAAAAGTTCGGTAAGGACATGATGATGGCGCAGGTAGTGTCGCGTACTCATCTTGTTCAGGGGAGTGCGCGTAAGGGTTTGAAAGGACATTAAGAAGACGCTCCATCACGCTGTAATCTCCATGTTTCACAGCAGCTTCTAGAGCTTCTTCTACCCTGTGATTCCGAGGGATTATCGCAGGATTGTTTTTCCGCATCAATAGATGTGAAGAATCTTTTGATTCTTCCTGCCTACCTAGTCTTTCCTGCCACCGCTCATGCCACTGGTGAAATTCTGGAGTTTTAAACAAGTCCATATCCTCCAGCTTATTAAAAGTTAACGCACGGAAGGTATTCGTATAGTCTGCACGATTCTTCTCCATGATAGTAAGGAGGTCTTCAATAAGGGATTTATCCTGCACTTCTTCATTAAATATCCCCAATTTAGCTCTCATTCCCGCGAGCCAGTTAGTATGATATAACTCGTCATAATTCAAAATTGCATCCTGAGCCATTTCCATAGATTTTGCATAATCACTATGCAGCAGCGGTAATAAAGTTTCAGCAAATCTTGCAAGATTCCATCCACCAATATACGGCTGATTGCCATAAGCATAGCGACCTTGAATATCAATGGAACTGAATACTGTTTCCGGGTCATAAGTATCCATGAATGCACAAGGACCATAATCAATGGTTTCTCCACTAATGGTCATATTGTCTGTGTTCATCACCCCGTGAATAAAACCAACAAGTTGCCATTTTGCAATCAACAGAGCTTGACGCTTAATGACTTCCTCAAGCAGGGAAAGATAGCGATTTTCAGCAGCGTCAACGTCTGGATAATGTCGCTGTATTGTATAATCAGCTAGGACTTGAAGATCTTCAACAGTGCCCCATTTGGAAACGTACTGAAAAGTGCCAACGCGCAAATGACTTGCAGCCAAACGGGTAAGAATTGCACCAGGCTGCTCCGTTTCACGAAAGATTGATTCACCGGTCGTTACCACCGCTAGGCTCCGAGTAGTAGGAATACTAAGCGCATACATTGCTTCGCTGATGATATATTCGCGTAGCATCGGTCCAAGTGCCGCTCGACCATCTCCCCGGCGGGAATATGGTGTTCTACCAGAACCTTTAAGATGAATATCAACTCTCTCACCTAATGGAGTAATTTGCTCGCCAAGTAGCAAAGCTCGGCCGTCTCCTAACCGGTTAAAATGCCCGAATTGATGTCCCGCGTAAGCTTGAGCAAGAGGAAAAGCACCTTCGGGAATCCGATTTCCAGCAAACACCGCTACTCCATCGTTACTTTCTAGTTCCTCGATGTTCAATCCTAGAGATGTTGCTAGCGAATTATTAAGAATAGCCAAATTCGGTGAGCGAACAGGAGTTGGACTGAGACTTTTAAAAAACGATTCCGGTAGACGGGCATAACTGTTATCAAAATTCCATCCTGCTTCTATTCTTTCTTTTTTATTTGTCATTGTATCACCGTTTCTTCTTTTATCTTTTTTACATAAAACAAAAAGTCTAAGAATTAAATTTTAATTATGTATTTCTACATCAATACAAAGCAACCTCTTTTAGTGTCTACTTCGGTTAATTTATTATACCCTTTCCAACAATTTATGAATTTTGTACTGCGTCGATTCGAAAACTATTGAATTAAATATTAAGAAATAGTAAACATCCTTCTAATTATAATACATAAAAAAAGAATTAGCAGAATATATAGTATATGAATTTGCGAACATATAAGTGTTATCTGTTCTTTCAATTTGAGCCGGTTATTTATCCAGCATTAACGGGCGGTAAGACCCCCACCTCAAGATTCAAAGAGAAACGAGGAAGATAAGTGGGGGATAACTGCTGGCATGTGCCCGATTGGTGAGAGCTTTCCATTAGTGGGGATGAAAAAAACTCCCACTGATGAAAATTTCACTTTATAAAAAAGAAGCTATCCCTCTATTTTACCTTCGAGATAGCTTCTTTGTTTTATCATTTACATAATAAATTTTTTATTAAATTAAATCATCCTTTGAAAATCCACCTGGCAGTAAACTTTCAACTGTTACTTCTTTTTCATCGCCTTTTTGATTTGTCAATAATACTGGCATTTGCGGATCACAAAATTCTGCGATTACTTGTCGGCACGCTCCGCATGGCGAAATAGGACCATCTGTATTACCTGTTACTACTAAATAACTGAAATCGCGCTCTCCTTCTGACACCGCTTTAAATATTGCTGTTCTTTCGGCACAATTACATAAACCGTAAGATGCATTTTCTATGTTACAACCTGTGTAAATTTTACCTTCTTTCGTAACGAGTGCTGCGCCAACAGGGAATTTTGAATATGGAATGTAAGCTTTTGACAACATTTTTGTTGCTTCTTCAATGTATCTCTTTTTATCCATGCTATTTCCTCCTCAGAGTAAATATAATTCTACGTATCGTTAATCAGTTATAATTGTATGAATTAATTTAGGAGCTTCGGCCTTTTCTGATATAGAAATATTTTCATAAATTTTAGCTTTTACATCTTCCACATTTTCACGATTTGCATAGATCGTAACAAGCGCTTCCCCTTCTTTTACAGCTTCGCCAACTTTTTTGCGTAGCATTAAACCAACTGCCAAATCAATTTCATCCTCTTTTGTTGCACGACCTGCTCCTAGAAGCATCGCAGCAATACCAATTTCATCTGCGACAATGTTAGACACAACACCTGAAGCTTTAGCTGGTACATCAATTACATATTTCGCTTGTGGTAACTTCTCTGGATGATCTACAATTGAGCTATCGCCGCCCTGATTACGTAAGAACTCTTTAAATTTCTCAATCGCTTTTCCATTCTTCATAACTTCTTTCAACATTTCACGTGCTTCTTCTAATGTATCTGCTTTTTTACCAAGTACAACCATTTGACTTCCTAATACAAGCACTAATTCCGTTAAGTCTTCTGGACCTTCTCCTTTTAGCGTATCAATTGCTTCCTTCACCTCAAGAGCATTACCAATCGCAAAGCCAAGTGGTTGTGACATATCTGAAATAACAGCCATCGTTTGACGACCAACATTATTTCCGATTCGTACCATTGCGTGTGCTAATTTTTTCGCATCCTCTTCTGTTTTCATAAATGCTCCTGCTCCTGTCTTAACATCAAGAACAATTGCATCAGCTCCAGCTGCAATTTTTTTACTCATAATCGAACTTGCGATTAATGGAATCGAATTCACAGTTCCGGTAACATCACGTAGCGCATATATCTTTTTATCGGCAGGTGTTAAATTACCTGTTTGTCCAATAACTGCAACCTTATCACGATTCACTAAATCAATAAATTGCTCTTTCGTAATCTCAACATGGAATCCTTCAACTGCTTCTAATTTATCAATCGTACCACCTGTATGCCCTAGACCACGTCCAGACATTTTTGCAACTGGTACATCTAAAGCAGCTACTAATGGTCCTAAAACTAATGTTGTTGTATCACCAACACCGCCAGTTGAATGTTTATCTACTTTAACCCCTTCAATCTCTGATAAATCAATTGTCTCTCCAGAATTCACCATAGCCATTGTTAAATCAGCACGTTCACGATCAGACATGTCTTGGAAAAAGATAGCCATTGCTAGTGCACTTACTTGATAATCAGGTATTGATCCATCTGTATATCCTTTAATAAAGAATTGAATTTCCTCTGTTGTTAATTCTTTACCATCACGTTTTTTTGCAATAATATCTACCATTCTCATCTTAATCACCGATCCTTTTTATTTTATTTTGTAAAGGGTAAACTTATTAAACTCTTAATATATTAATCCAACTATTGTTGCGGATAAAAAGCTTACTAAAGTTGCTCCGAAAAGCAGTTTCAAACCAAATCTTGCTACCACATTTCCTTGTTTTTCATGTAAACTTTTAACAGCTCCGGCGATAATTCCGATTGAAGAGAAATTTGCGAATGAAACTAGGAACACCGATATGATAGCAGTCGTTCTTCCTGAAAAATTAAAGTTTCCTTGTGCTAAATTTGTCATAGCTACAAACTCATTTGATACAAGTTTCGTCGCCATAATATTACCGGCATTAACAGCTTCATGCCAAGGAACCCCCATAATAAATGCAAATGGTGCAAATACATAACCAAGAATCTCTTGGAATGAGATACCAATTACTCCTTTAAAAATGGCATTAATAAAAGCAATTAAAGCAACAAATCCAATTAGCATTGCAGCTACTGTAATAGCAACTTTAAAGCCATCTACTATATATTCCCCTAATACTTCAAAAAAGGTCTTTTTCTCTTCCTCTTGTACTTCTAAAATATCTTCTTCTTCCGTAACCTCATAAGGATTAATAATAGAAGCAATGATAAACCCACCAAACAAGTTCAGCACTAAAGCGGTTACAACATACTGTGGTTTTAATAACACCATATAGGATCCCACTATAGACATGGACACCGTTGACATTGCAGAAGCACACAGTGTATATAATCTTTTTTCACTTAATAAACCTAATTGTTTCTTAACAGAGATGAATACCTCTGACTGCCCTAAAATCGCTGAAGCTACAGCATTATATGATTCAAGTTTTCCCATTCCATTCACTTTACTTAAAGCTAAACCAATATATTTCACAATGAACGGCAATACCTTAAAGTGCTGCAAAATACCAATTAAAGCTGATATAAACACAATTGGCATTAATACTCCTAAAAAGAATGAAAATTCTTTTTGATTTAACAAACCACCAAATACAAAGTTAACACCATCAGCAGCATACTTTAACAATTGTCCAAAACCATCTGCAATTCCAGCAATTAGTACGTTCCCGATACTTGTATTTAATAGCAAGAAACCTAAAATAAACTGAAGTATAATCATCGTTATAATAGGGCGATATTTCACTTTTCTTCTATTATTACTTGCAAGCCATGCGATACCTAACACAATTATCAAGCCTATGATACCGATTACATATTTCATAAAAATCCCCTCCTTTTTCGTATCCGCTTACATATTTTTTGATTGTTAAAGCAATAGATACACTATGCTTCTCAGCAATTCGTGTATCTATTGCTTACAACTTTTTATGAATTAATAGTTATCTAAAACGCCGTTTGTATCATTTAATACAATTGCAACACTAGCACTTGCACCGATTCTAGAAGCGCCAGCTTCAATCATTTTTTCTGCATCTTCACGTGTACGAACGCCACCAGATGCTTTTACACCAACGTTTTCTCCAACAGTTTTGCGCATTAATGCGATATCTTCTGCAGTTGCTCCGCCAGTTGAGAATCCAGTTGAAGTTTTTACAAAATCAGCACCAGCTTTTACAGATAATTCACAAGCACGAACTTTTTCTTCATCTGTTAATAAACAAGTTTCAATGATAACTTTTACAAGTGCTTTTCCTTTTGCAGCTTGTACAACTTCACGAATATCGTTTTCTACGAATTCATTATCTCCATCTTTTAAAGCACCAACATTGATTACCATGTCTACTTCAGTTGCACCTTTTGCAATTACATCTTTTGTTTCAAATACTTTTGTCTCAGTTGTATTTGCACCTAAAGGGAATCCGATTACTGTACAAACATCCACATCATGCCCTGCTAATTCTTCAGCAGCTAATTTTACCCATGTAGGATTAATACAAACAGAAGCGAAATTATATTTCTTTGCTTCTTCTAAGACTTTCATAACATCTTCTTTCGTAGTATTCGGTTTCAAAACTGTATGATCAATTAACTTTGCAATGTTCATTTTTTTCACTCCTCATATCTTTTAACAACTTCATTCTAACTCCACCTTGAACAAATGTAAATACACTTTTGAAATTTTGTTCAACATTTTTTTGAGATAGTGAAATAAGTTTTTAAAATTGACACAAAAAGGGCGCTGCCATATTAATAGCTCCCCCATAAAACACAAAATTTATTTATTCATAAAAAATTCTATTTCACAAATTTCTTATGCAAGCCATTATTTCATCATAAAATTTTTATTGAAAAACGCATGCGTTGCACAGCCACATACTAAAAGAAGGTTTCTCAAATTTATATTTTTGAGAAACCTTCTTTTTCTAACCTTTTTGATAATGTAATAACTCTTTTGCGGTATGCTGATCGATAATCAAGACATTCGCATATCCGCCTCTTAATGCACCATCAATTGCCTTTACTTTTCTAGAGCCTCCTGCAACAAGAACAGAGCGCTTCTTTAAGCGCAACTCTTCTAAATCAATACCAATTGTTCGTTGGTTAATTTCCTCACTGCAAATATTACCATTTCCATCGAAGAAACGTGAGCAAATGTCTCCAACAGCTTGTTCTTTCAATAAGCTCATTTCTTGTTCATTTAAATAACCTAGTCGAAATAATAAAGCCTCATCTCTAACAGTTCCAACTGTGAAAATGGCAATATTAGCTTGTTTTCCCATCTCAACAATATGATGAATATGCCTATCCTGTTCTACTAATTCTTTTGTAACTGCATTATCAAATATAACTGGAAGCGGTAGATTTCGTGGTGTTGTTTGAAAAGCATCTGCAAACAAGGCGATTGTTTCATTCGCATATGTATTTACACTTGAATGACTAATACCTCCTTTTAATTGGACAACTTCTACCCCTTTCACATGCTGCGGGACAATTTTTCTAGCGACTTCATACATCGTCGTTCCCCAACTCACACCAACAACATCACCATTTGTAACAGTCTTTTCCATATACTCAGCAGCATACTTACTAATATACTCCGTAATGGCTGTATATTCTGGTACTGGAGAAAAGACGACATGTGCCTCTAATAAGTTATATTTTTCTTTAAGTAGGTTTCCTACATTATCTAAATCAGCAAATGGATCAGCTATTTTAATTTGAACAAATCCTTTTTCTTTTGCATATTTTAACAATCTCGAGATTGTCGGCCTTGAGATATTTAATTTATTTGCAATCTCTTGTTGACTATAATCAGACTGGTAGTATAACCTTGCAACTTCAACGCTTAATTGTTGTTTTTCTTTGTCCATATTCGTTATTTCTATACCCCTTCCAAACTTATTGTACCTTAATGGCATCATAACATTTCATGTTAGAAAATTCGACTATACGAATTGGAAATAAACGTATTTCGCAAAAACATTTTTTCTTAGTTACCTCATTATGCTTGTCTGTTGATGAAGTGACATGTTGGAATGAGATTCAACAAGATGAACATCTCTATCGTAATTAAGAAACTATGCGCTAAGGTTACGCCTAAAAAAAGATAGCTGTTCTTTTTCAGAACAGCTATCTTTTTTGCTAATTCAAGCATCCATTCTCTTACGGATTTGTAGACCATAATCCAGCAGATTTAATAAATGTACGTTTATTTAATTTCAGCTGCGCTACAATAAATTCGGCAATATCTTCAGCCTGCATAACTCTATCTGGATTACCATCTGTTAACCCTAATTCTACTGCCATATCTGTTGCAACTGTACTTGGTGTTAATGCTGTCACGCGAATATTATGTTTACGTACTTCCATCGCTAACGATTCTGTCAAACCAAGAACACCAAATTTAGAAGCACTGTACGCGCTTGTTACTGGTGCTCCCTTTTGTCCAGCTGTTGATGAAATATTAATAATGTCACCAGACTGCTGCTCAATCATTCCTGGTAACGCAGCACGAGTCACATAATATACGCCCATTAAGTTCACTTGAATGATTTTTTCCCATTCCGCAACATCTAGTTCTAAAAATTTACCAAATTTAGAAATTCCAGCGTTATTAATTAAAATATCAATAGACCCTAAGCCATTTTTTAATGTTTCAATTGCTTCACTTACTTCTTCATATGAAGATACATCAGCAGTAGCGATTACAGCTTTCACTCCTTCTCCCTCAACTTCTTTTGCAACAGTTTTTAAATTTTCTTCTGAACGTGCTAAAAGTCCTACATTCACGCCTTCTTTTGCTAAAGCAATTGCTACAGCACGACCAATCCCTCTTCCAGCTCCTGTAATTAATGCATTTTTTCCTTGTAATAACTCTGCCAAATCTAACACTCCTTATTCATTCTAAATTGCTAATTTTTTCATATCATGAATTTTATCTATATATCATTTAAAGTACAATACTGCACTTTAATGTGCGTAGGTTACCTATAAGTAACTATTAGATTTATCTTCAGTTAAGAAGCCATTCTCTAGTGTATTAAACACTACGCTCAATTTGCTCCCTCTTCCCTTTTTTCTTATGTCGTTTCCAGCTCACCAACTTCCTAGCTGTTCCTAACATACCTGTTGGAAGACCTAATAAAACGATGATATACAATAAACCAAGAAAAATTGTCCATCGTTCAAAAATTGGGTACTGCGCAGCAAGCTCTGACAAATAGTATTTCAAAGATTCAATCATTCCTGCCCCTATTATCCCTCCTACTAATGTCCCAATACCGCCTATTGTTGTCATTAATAAAGCGTTCAGCGTCATGTCAATTGAGAAAACGGTTGTATTTACAAAGCGCAGTGTGATAACAAATAATCCGCCGCTCACAGATGCTACTACTCCAGCTACAACACTCGCAATTACTTTATAATGAAGAATTTTATAACCAAGTGCTTCCACACGTTGTTCGTTTTGCGAAATCGCCTTTAATACGTTTCCAATTGAAGATTTCGTAAACAGTTGTAGTAATAAAAAAATGATTACTAGACTTATTAATGTAATATAATAAAATGTGAAACGATCTCGGAATATATCAGGTACATGGAACGTAAAACCATCCCCCCCATGCGTGACGGTTCGCCATTTTTCAGCGAGCACAAAGAATAATTGAGAAATAGCAAGCGTTAGCATCGCATAAAAATGGCTTTTTAATCGTAAGGAAAGCATACCGACTATATAGCTAATGATTGCTGATAAGGTGACTGCAAATATAATCCCAATGAAAAAATTCGATATTGTTGCCTCTTGTCGATCTAATAAGAGTGCAACACAATAAGCACCGATTCCAAAGAACATACAATGTCCAAACGACACAATTCCCGTATAACCTAATAGAATATCAAAACTCATTGCAAATATTGCGAAAATGAAAATTTGTGTAAACAAGATTAACATGCTTCTTGAATCGTTTATAAAAGGAAATAGCATGAAGCAGAAAAGAATTGTCCCCCAAAAATATAAGCTAGCCCGATTAGATGATGTGATCATAACAATCTCACCCCTTTTCACCAACGAGTCCTGTTGGCTTAACTAATAAGACGAATAACAGCATCAACATGTTTATAGCAAGCGATAAATCCGGAATATAGTATGCCGTAAAAGCTCCTGCCAAGCCAACAATTAAGGATGCAATTACAGAGCCCTGTACACTACCTAATCCACCAATAATTACAACGATAAAAGCTAAAATAGCATACTGCATCCCCATTTCGGCAAAAATAATACCCGAATAAGGTGCAAGAAGAAAGCCACCTAACGCCGCCATTCCAGCTCCTAATAAAAACACAAAAGAAAAGATAGCTTTCACATTAATTCCAAGTGCTTGTACCATCTCTTTATCCATTACACCAGCACGAATCATAAGCCCGATTTTCGTTTTTCGGAGTAACAATACAAATCCGATGTAAACGAATAAACCGATCAAAATAACAAATAAGCGATACTTGATTAATATGATTCCATCAAATGTAAAACTTCCTTGTAACCAATTCGGTAACTTAGCTCCTATCGGATTCGGTCCCCAAAATACTTTTATACATTCACTAAGCACGAGCATACCACCAAGGGTAACTAGAAGTTGACGAACATGATTTCCATAAACCGGACGGATGAGGAATCTTTCTAATATCCAACCAAGAAACATCCCCATCACAATAGCACCAAATAATGCAAACACATAACTGCCTGTTACATGAAATAACCACACTCCAGTAAAAGCACCCCATGCAAATAGCCCGCCATGAGCAAAATTAAGAACGCTCATTAAACCGAAAATGAGCGTTAAGCCAGATGCTAATAAGAAAATAAGCACACCTGTCGAAACACCATTTACAAATAAATTAACTAACACATCCATGTTTTCACCTCACCCATATCAAGGTTAAGAGATCCCTAAATATTTATGACACGTTTCCTTATCTTCCTTCAGTTCACTCATCGGACCATTATGCACAATTTTCCCATTATCCATAATGTAAAAATAATCGCCAATTTGACTGGCCATCATAAAGTTTTGTTCGACAAGTAAAACCGTTGTTTTCTCCTTCATTTTTAAAATTGAGACCATCAACTTCTCAATCATGATTGGTGACAAGCCTTTACTAGGCTCATCAATAAGCAGTAGACCTTCACTGTTAATATAAGCTCTTGAGATAGCGAGCATTTGCTTTTGACCTCCACTTAACAATCCGCTCTTTTTATGCCAAAATTGTTTTAAGTCTGGAAAAAGATTCAGCATCCACTCTACTTTTCCATCTGTTTCTTCATTCTTTTTCGTTTGAGCAAGTGCAAACGTTTCTTCAACCGTTAAGTCGTGAAATATTCCTTGGTTTTCTGGCACATATCCTATACCTTTTCGAGAAATCATATGTGCTGATAGCCCATTTACTTTCTCGTCGCCAAAATAAACCGCTCCGTTAGAAATGGTATGAAACCCCATAATAGAACGCAGCGTTGTCGTTTTCCCTGCTCCGTTTCTTCCAAATAAGACTGTAATGGTTCCTTCCTCCACCCCAAAAGAAACACCTTGCAAAATATGAAACTGATCTAAATACGTTTCTATATTATCCACTTTTAATAGTGTCACTGTATAATCCTCCTAAATATGCAGTTTGCACACGCTCATCCTTCATAATCTCTTCTGGTAATCCTTCAGCTAATAACTCCCCATGAAATAACACAACGAGATGATCAGATAAATGAAGAACCATATCCATTTTATGCTCAATTAACACAATCGTATTTTCACGATCATTTTTTATATTTTCAATCACTTGTAAAATAGCAGGAACTTCTTCAATAGAAATACCCGCTGTCGGTTCATCCAACAACAACATATCTGTTTTAAGTGCTAAAAGCATTGCAAGTTCCAATTTTCTCTTTTCTCCATGAGCTAAATCTTTTGCAAGTACTTCTTCCTTTTCATTCAGCAACACAACTTCGAGTAAATGGCGTGCTTCTTCTTGTTGCTGCTTATACTGAGACGGGCGTGGGAAGAAACTATAATAATCTTTCGCATATGACTGTACACCAAGCCGAACATTTTCAAGAACCGTTAATTCTGAAAAAATGTTCGTAAGCTGAAAAGAACGTCCCATACCAAGACGTGTTCGATCTGGAATTGATAACTTTGTAATGTCACGTTCCTTAAAATAAATCTCCCCTTTTGTCGGAGTAAGCTGCCCGCTTAACAAATTAAAAAGGGTGGTTTTTCCTGCTCCGTTCGGTCCAATAATGGAAATAAGTTTTCCTTTCGGTATCATCAAATTTACATCTTTAATCACATGATGTTCTCCAAATGAGACAGAAAGTTCGCGAGTCTCTAACAAATTCTCCACACTACGTCCTCCTCACAAAGAATTCCTTAATTCCCTACTGATCACTAGTCTCCACCTATCTTCTTCGTTTTCTCTGAATCTTGAGGCGCAGATTTTACTGCCCGTTCATATGAAGTGAAAAGTTTTCCATCCCTTTATGATAGGAATGGAAAACTTTCACTGTTCGTTATAATAAAAATTGTTTTTTAATTATTCAGATTATTTATTACGAATTGGTGGTTCTGTTTCTGTCATTTTTAATTCCCGCTCTAAAACTGGAACTGGATAATCAATTCCATCTTGTTTTTTCAATGTAATCGAATAAAGCGTTTGTAAAGCTTGATGATCTTCCGCACGGAATTTCATTGTTCCTTTTGGTGTTTCAAATTCCATTCCTTCCATCTTTTTAATAAGTGTAGCAGCATCAGTATCGCCTTTCGTTTTCTTTAAGGCTTCAACGATTGAAATAGCAGCTGACATCCCACCAGCTGTAAACAAGTCTGGGACAGCACCGTTAAATCGTTTTTTATGTTCCTCTACTAACCAATCATTCACTTTATTTTTTGGAAGCGTATGATAATACACTGAAAATCCTTGCATGCCAACTAACGCATCCATCGTTTTTAACGCTGGAATATCAGGTGCACCCGTTGAAATTTTAATACCTTGCTGCTCCACATTCATATCTTTTAATTGCTTCCAAGGTGAATTTGCACCTGCCCAGACAATAAATAAATAATCTGGTTTTGAGCTTATAATATTTTGTATATTTGCCGTAAAATCAGTAGAATTCGCATCAGCATATTGCTCATTTACAATGTTTGCGCCTAACTTCTTTGCTGCATCTTTAAATGCCGCAATCCCTTCTCTTCCAAATGCATTGTCTTGAGCTAGTGTAGCAATCTTCACATCTTTCTTAGCAATTGATGCTGCACCAGCAATTGCATCTTGAGATGAATTCCGTCCTGTTCTAAAAATATATTTATTCCAGTTCTTCCCCGTAATACTATCTGCTACAGCCGGCTCAACAACCATTATTTTTTCATATTCTTCAGCCAATGGTAAAACCGCTAACGTATCACTTGAACTAGATGAACCAACTAAAAAGTCTACTTTATCTTCTTCTAATAGTTTCGTAGCCTTCTTAACGGCTACATCTGCTTTTGTTTCCGTATCTTCTACAACAAACTTAATCTTTTTCCCTTCCACTTTTCCTGTTCCACCTGTTGCATAATCTAGACCGAGTTCAAATCCATTTACTGTTTGTTTTCCATACGATTCAAGTGGTCCAGTTAACGAAGCAAGAACACCTACCTTAACTGTTTCCTCATTACTTGTACTTGCTTTTTTTCCAGAGCACCCAACTGATACGAACAGTGAACCAAGTATACAACTTGTGCACACTATCCTTAGCCACTTACGTTTTTTCACTGACATCATGATTCCTCCCCTATTATTTACCTTCTTAGAGAATTGAATACACTGAGGTGAACTATCCGTAATAATGACATTTCTCAATATCAATCGCTACTATGATATAAAATTTCTTGAAGTACCTCTAATTTCTCTAACTTTCCCTAAATCCCTTCCAGTTTATTTGTAAATATTTACTAATAGCATGTTCGTTTCTTAACTAAAAAAGGGAATGACTAAAAAACTAGTCCTTCCCTCTCTAATAAAATTAATATATTCATCTGAAAACAACCGTATACAAACCTTACAACTCAACTTGTTCCAAACTCTCTAGCTCCTTCTTCAGTTTCGCTTTATCTAAATTCTCTCCAATAATTACAAGGTTTGTAGGGAAACCAAAATTCTGCTCCAATAAAGATGGCACACCAAATGAGTATTGCAGCAACGTTGGGTATTTATCACCATGAAATTTCACAAACCCTTTTACACGATAAATTCCCTCAGGTAAATTAGAAAGCCACTCGTACAAATTGCCCTGATCAATTGATTTTTCAAATGGATAAGTCATGGTTTGAATATGTAAATGCTGTTTCACATGTAATTTTTCATGATTTTGATTACTCGCTAGCTTTACTTCTTCGAAATCCTCTAAAGATATATTACAATACTGTGTTTCGTATAATTTTGCATGTCTATTTATTAACGCTACTTCCTCAACAACCTGTTTCTTTTCTTCGTCTCTAAGCAAATCTGATTTATTGATAAGAATATGACTTCCATACTTCATTTGTTCGTTTAAAAGTTGTTGCACGCTTTTACTTAATGTTTCCCGATTTAACCATCTGATTGCATCTAATACAACAATAATGGACTTCACCTCAATATAAGGAGCTAAAATAGGTGAGAGACAAGCGTCTAATACTTCAATCGGATGCGCAACTCCCGTTGTTTCTATATAAACTACATCAGGTCTCTCCTCCTGATATAAGGAATGTAGCTGAATTTCTAATTCATCTTTCATCGTACAGCAAATACAGCCTTTTAAAAGTTCTCTTAAAATATTTTCTCGTCCTACAATATCTGTATCTACGGAGTATTCGCCTATTTCATTCATTAGTACTGCAACTTTTCGATTTTTCTTCTTTTCCGCTAATAATAAATTTTGAAGCAGCGTTGATTTTCCGCTCCCTAAAAAACCACCTAAAATATGAATTTCTACTTTGTTCATATTATCAACCATCCATTTCTTTGTTTCTGACTATACTTACTTGTACAACACCGCCACAAAGCGTAATTATTACGATTTATATCTATTATTCTAGTAAATTAAATTTTATATGTAAACAAAATACGATTATTAGGGTAACAGATTATACCTATTCGAAGCCTATCATATGTAACGATACAACTTATTTATCATTAAATAATAGGCCACTTTTAATAAAGCGGCCTTTTGCTAAGAATTGTTGAATTTCCCTATTTACTGCACATCGTATCCTTGATCTTCAATTGCTTCTTTCATTTTTTCTACATCTACTTTTGCTTCATCATATTTTACATTTACAGTTCCCTCTTGCAGGTTAACTTCTACATTTTGTACTCCTGCTAACTCTGTAAGTGCATTTGTTACTGCCATTTTGCAATGATTACATGTCATTCCTTGTACGTTTAATGTGATAGTCATATTAAATTCCTCCATATTAATTTAATTCATTTATATTTTAACGCGTTTCAAACGAAGTGCGTTAGTCACAACAGATACAGAGCTAAATGCCATTGCTGCTCCGGCTACCCAAGGCTCTAATAATCCAAATGCCGCCACAGGAATACCGATTGCATTATAGAATAAAGCCCAAAACAAGTTTTGACGAATATTTTTCATCGTCTTACGACTTAACTCGATTGCTTTTGGTATATGTGATAAATCACCGCCAACTAACGTAACATCTGCAGTTTCAATTGCTACATCTGCCCCTGTTCCAATTGCCATACCGATATCAGATTTCGCAAGAGCCGGTGCATCATTAATACCATCACCTACCATTGCTACTCTCTTTCCTTGTTTTTGTAAATCCTCTACAATCTTAGCCTTATCCTCTGGCAATACTTCTGCAAATACATGATCAATATGAACTTGCTTTGCAATCGCTTCAGCTGTACGTTTATTATCACCTGTTACCATATATACTTCAATTCCCATTTGCTTGAGTGTTTGAATTGCATCCTTTGAACTTTCCTTTACAGTATCAGCAACAGCGATTATTCCAGCCATTTTTCCATCAATTGCAACAAGCATCGCTGTTTTACCTTGATACTCTAGTTCTTTCATGACCTCTTCATGCTGTGAAATTTCTACAGATTGTTCATTCATCAATTTACGTGTTCCAACAAGAACCTTTTTGTTTTCAATATCCACTTCAAGACCATGACCTGGAATTGCTGCAAAGTGCTGTAACTCTTTCACTTTTATCTCATGTTGTTTTCCATATTCAACAATCGCATGGGCTAACGGATGTTCAGAAGCACTTTCAGCTGAAATCGCATAATCCAGCATACCTTCTTGAAATTCTAATACATCGGTAACTTCTGGTTTCCCTTTTGTTACGGTTCCTGTTTTATCCAGCAACACTGCATTGATTTTATGCGTCCCTTCTAGGTATTCACCTCCTTTAAAGAGAATACCCTTCTCTGCTCCTTTTCCCGTACCAACCATAATCGAAGTTGGTGTAGCCAAACCTAGTGCACACGGACATGCAATGACAAGAATCGCAATTCCTACTTCTAATGCTTTTGGTAAATCTCCTGGTGTTATAAAGAAATACCATACAATAAAGGCAACTAAAGCAATCGCTACAACAATAGGAACAAAAATACCCGAAATGATATCTGCTAATCTCTGAATAGGTGCTTTAGATCCTTGCGCTTCTTCAACAATTTTAATAATGCCCGCTAACGCTGTGTCTTTTCCAACTTTTTCAGTTTGAATAGTCAGCATCCCATTTGCATTAATTGTCGCACCAATAACAGAATCTCCTTCTTTTTTATCCACCGGAATAGATTCTCCAGTAATCATAGATGCATCAACAGAAGATGTCCCTGAAATCACGATACCATCCACCGGTATTTTTTCACCGGGTTTTACAATCATGATATCTCCAATCACAACTTCTTCTAACGGCACTCGCACCTCTTGACCATTACGAACAACAAGCGCATCTTTCGCCTGTAAACTTAACAATTTTGAAATTGCTTCTGTTGTACGTCCTTTTGCCATTGTTTCAAAGTACTTTCCGACCAAAATTAACGTAATTAAAACCGCACTTGTTTCAAAATATAAATCAGGAGTGTATGCAGGATTTCCTAACGTTTTCAAAGTTTCATATAAACTATAAAAATAAGCTGCTGATGTTCCTAAGACAACTAAAACGTCCATATTCGCACTTTTATTTCGAAGAGCCCGATAAGCACCTACATAGAAGTGTCCTCCAATATAAAACTGAACTGGTGTTGCCAATAAAAGTTGTAACCACGGATTCATAAGAATATGCGGCACTGGTACTCCTGTATCAAATGGCATATGTCCAAGCATTGTATAAAGTAAAGGTAAGGACAAAATAATAGAAATAATAAGTTGACGCTTTTTCTCCTTAATAATTTCTTCTTTTTTTTCGGAACGCTCTGCGTTTTCGTTACGGATTTGTCCCTTATATCCAATTTTCTTTATCTTTTCTAAAATATTTTCTGTAGAAACTAAACCTTCATTGTACTCTACAACAGCGCTATTTGTAGCTAAATTAACAGTTGCATGAGAAACGCCTTCCATTTTATTTAGTACTTTTTCAATTCGATTCGCACAAGCTGCACATGTCATTCCCTCAATATCAAAAGTAACTTTTTCTGCTGATACGCCATACCCTAACTTCTCAATTTTCTCTTTTATATTCGAAATTTCTTGCTGAGACGAATCATATTTGATACTTGCTTTTTCCATTGCTAAATTTACGTTAGCTTCTACCCCATCCATTTTATTTAGCACTTTTTCAATCCGGTTGGCGCAAGCTGCACATGTCATTCCTGTAACTCCAAGCGTAACATGTTTTTGTTTCTCCATCTTATACTCCTCCTATTTTGAAAATTGCTTAATTACACTCATCAATTCTTGAATCGATTCGTCCCCATTCCCCTCATGAATCGCCTTTGCTACACAATGCTTTGTATGACGCTCCAATAAAGAAAAACCTACTTTATTTAAAGCTGCATTAATCGCTGAAATTTGAATTAAAATATCAACACAATATCGATTATCTTCCACCATTTTTTGAACACCGCGTACTTGCCCTTCAATACGTTTTAAACGTTTTATAACACTTTGAATTTCCTCTTCTGTTCGAGGAACCATTTTTTGATCTCTATGATTTCCTTCACAATGATCCATTTATATCACCTCATGTATTGTAATTACCAATCTTTATATACATTATACGGGTAGGGGGTATAAAAAGCAACTGTTCATAAGTCTATTTTTTGAAATGTTTTCAAATAAAATACATACAAGCACACTTATATGTATTTTTATCAGAACAACTATTTTCATTCTCTCCCTTAAATTATGCAGATATTTTGCAGATATATATAGGCATAAGTACTCTACATTTGCACATATGATGAAATGAACAAAAGGACAGGGAGGTATCACTGTGTCCAGCTATACGTTAACTACCCTAACGCTTTGTTTTATCTTAGTTATTGTTACATCATTTATCACTAAATCTAAAGGTACCCTAATGGAGTATATGGTATTCATTATGTCTTTTAGTATGAGCACCGGATTAAGCATAGGATTCTATCTTGGTATTATGTTAAAAGGAGACTTGTTGTATTCTACTTTACTTTCTATGTTGATTAGTGGCATAGTTGGACTTTTAGTTGGGCTATCTTTTCATCTGTACTCTGCTTTAGAAGGTATGTTTTCTGGATTGATGGCAGGTATGATGGGAGCTATGGTGACGGAAATGTTGAATGCTCAGCAAGCACACAGTATACTTCTTATTAGTATTTTGCTCACAATTGCCATTACTACGTCATGTATCATTCAATTCTTGTCAAAAATTTTCTCTTCTTACATTCACCGCTGGTTTCTATTTTTGCTTTCAGTTAGCATTATAATTCTTCTCACCGTTTTTATAACATTTCCAGATCATAATTCACCTTCTTCTCAACACAATCAACATATACATTAACTGAATCAAGATTTCAAAAAACAGTATAAAGTGAAACTTCCATCAGTGGGGGACTTACTGCCTGTTTATGCTGGATCGATTAAACGCTTCATACAACATATTAATAAAGCAGCTCTCCAATTGGAAAGCTGCTTTATATTATCTATAATAAATTACACAAATTTTACATCACTCTGGCATATTAGGAATATTAGGATTTGGAACATAATCAGATTTATAATCTTTATATTTCACTTCTGTTACCATCCCTGCAGATGCATGATGCAAATCATGGCAGTGGAACATCCATTCACCTGGATTGTTTGCTACAAAGGCTACTTCATATTCTTCTCCTGGTTTCAAGTTTAATGTATCCTTCACAATCGGAGAACCGTCTATTGGTTTTCCATTTTTACTTAATACTTGGAAAAAATGTCCGTGCAAATGCATAGGATGATCATCCATTTTAGAACGATTAACTAATTTTACTTTTACTAGATCGCCTTTTTTTACTTGAATTGGATCAATATTAGGGAATGTTTTTCCGTTAATTGTATAAACCATTCCATTGCCATTCATTTCTGTGTTCAAATCCATTGTATATGTGGCATTATATTGTTGATCTAATGTGAGGCTTCCTAATTTCTTAGAACCATATTTCGTCATATCTAATGTTGGAAGTTTTTCTTTTTCATTCGCTTTATCTTTCATATCTTTGCTGCCATCATACTCAATAACAGCTTTCATTCCTTTTACACCTTTTCCTTCCCCATGGTCCTCAACATACCATTTTCCAGGATTATTCGCTGTAAACTCAACATCATAACGTTCACCTGGTGCAATCGAAATGACTTCATCTTTTACAACCTTTGGATCATTGATTGGCTGGCCATCAGTTGCAATTACTTTTATATCATGACCATGAACATGGATGTTGTGTGATAAGTAACCAGCATTGATGAATCGTAGTCGAACTTTATCTCCTTTTTTCACTTTCAACGGCTCTACTAAATCCCCGCTTTTACCATTGATTGTGAATAGATCATACATACTCATATTATGACCTTCCATCTTCATATTTCCATGATCCATGCCTTTCATATTACCGGAGTCTTTTTTGTCGCCTCCCATGTCCATACCAGAATGATCCATACCGTTCATATCATCATGCTTTTCCATATTTCCATGATCCATACTAGACTTATTATCATCTGATTTTTCTGTTTTCCCTTTTGTCATTTCCTTAATTTGTTTATCAATTTCTTTTTTATCAGTTACCCATTCGTCTAACATTAATGTGTAATCTTTATCATATTTTTCATTTGTATCTTCTACAACAAGAGCACCATACAGTCCTCGATCTAGTTGATTAACGGAGTCTTGATGCGAATGATACCAATACGTTCCTGGTACGTTTGCTTCAAATTCATACGTAAAACTTTTCCCTGGTTCAATCGCGTCTTGCGTAACTCCTGGAATTCCATCCATATTGTTTGGAACAGGATATCCGTGCCAGTGGATCGATACCGGTACAGATAGTTCATTTTTTAATGTGACCTTAACCTTTTCACCTTTTTTTACACGAATTTCTGGTCCAGGAGAAGAACCATTAAATGTCCATACTGGAACAACAACACCGTTACTTAGCTTTTGCTTCTCTTCTTTCGCCACTAGCGTAACTTCAGGTCCTTTTATCACTTGTAATGGTTTTGTTGCTGTTTCAGTCTGTGTGGTCTTTTTATCGTTCATATTTTTATGATCACTTGCTGTATTTGTAGTTGCAGAGCATCCAGCAATTAAAGAAATTGCTACGATTGAAATCCCCGTTAATACCGTTCTCTTCATAAAAAATCCCTCCCCAGTTTATTCGTAATTATTATATAGAACAATTATCAAGAAATTATGGAGAGACAAAAATGAAAAAACACATAGCAGCCTGCATAATTTCTTCAATATCTTTTAGTAAAATATCTTATATTTAGGTATCATGTAATTAAGGAGGGCCTATATGATTAACATTCTATTAGTAGATGATGAACCGCGTATGCTAGATTTACTTTCATTATATTTAGCCCCTAGGGGGTATTACTGTACAAAAGCAACTTCTGGCAAAGAAGCGATTTCTTTATTAGAAGAAAAAGAATTTCGATTAATTTTACTAGACATTATGATGCCCGAAATGGATGGTTGGGAAACTTGCGCGAGAATCCGTGAGTTCAATAGCGTACCTATCATCATGCTAACTGCTCGTGATGATACACAAGATGTTGTACAAGGATTAAAAAAAGGAGCTGACGATTATATCACGAAACCGTTTCATGAAGAAGAATTATTAGCTCGCATAGAAGCCGTGCTACGCAGAACAAAGCAGCATCATAAAATAGAATATAAAGGATTGGTGTGGGATGAGGCAAAACATGCTGCTTCTGTGCATGGAAATGAACTGTTATTAACCCCAATTGAATTTTCGCTACTCGGTTTATTTTTAAATAATGTAAATTACGTATTTAGTCGTGAACAACTTATTGAACGTATTTGGGGACATACATCAGAAACAGAGGATCGAACTGTAGATTCTCATATTCGTAACTTACGTGAAAAATTACGAAAGGCTTCTTTTCCAATTCATGATCACCTTAAGACGATATATGGAATTGGATATCGCTGGGCAAATGAAGAGAAAGATATATGATATTACTAAACAACAAGGATAGTGGGTTCTTATGAAGCGTATCTCAGTAAAATTTGGATTTTACTTTTTTATTTGTACCTTTCTAATTGAAAGTATATTGTTTCTTTTATTGTATTACAGTTTAGTCAATACGAGAGTTCAAGAGGAAGTAAAATCTCTCCTTACTAGAGGAAATAATCATCGTGATGTATTGGAGAAATATTTTGATAATCAAACCATCTCTCATGTAGCACTAATGGAATCAGAAGCAGAAACTAAGGTTGTTATTACTTCGAAAAATGGCGAAATTCTTGCAAAATCAAGTAATGTAGATCATTCCATGGAAAAACATTTACATACAAAAATGCCCCCTGTTAGTAAAAATGGCACAGTTGTGGAAGATCATTGGAAAACATCTAATTATATTTGTACAATTAGTCCCATTCAAGTTGGCAGTGATACGAAAGGATATGTATACATGTTTTTAGGTACTGACTCTATTAAGCAAATGATTCAGCGCTTAACATACCAATTTATAGTTGTTGGAGCCATTACCTTTATCCTTACTGTTATAACCATGTTCTTATTATCAAAACTTCTCACTAATCCTTTAATTAAAATGAAAAAAGCAACAGAAAAAATGAGCAAAGGGGATTTATCCGTGTCTTTAAATATTAATGGAAACGATGAAGTTGGAGAACTAGCACATTCTATTCAAAAACTTGCGGATGATTTACATTATATGAAAAAAGAACGAGACGAATTTCTAGCTAGCGTTGCACACGAACTTCGAACACCGTTAACATATATTAGAGGATACGCTGATATTCTTATTAAAAATCAGATTCCTGCACAAGACCAACATCATTATTTATCTATTATTAAAGAAGAAGCTGATCATGTAACACAGCTTGTTCAAGATTTATTTGAATTAGCTAAAATGGAAAAGCATAATTTTGTTATTCATACAAAGCAGACGAATCTATATGATTTATTAAAAAACATATTAACAAAGATCCAACCAGCTTATACCGATAAAAATATTCGTATTATTTCCTCGTGTCCAGAAGACGTTGTTCTTCTACTCGACGAACAACGTTTTGAACAAGTTATACTCAATCTGTTAAACAATGCGTATTCTCACTCTGACATAAATTCTAAAGTATTTGTTACAGTTACAGAGAACAAGGAAATCGTTAAGATTAGAGTAAAAGATGAAGGAGAAGGTATCCCTGAACAAGATCTATCTCATATTTTCGAGCGGTTTTATAGAGTCGATAAATCTCGAACTCGCGCAACAGGCGGAAGCGGTTTAGGTCTTGCAATTGTAAAAGAAATTATCGAATTACATGGAGGCAATATTTCTGTAGAGAGTGAATTAGGTTATGGGACTATTTTTACTATCTATCTAAAAAAATGAACTATGTTCCTTAAAAATTAACTCGTCAACTATTTGGCGAGTTTTTAATTATAATGAGAATTTTCTTATATATTTCTCATATTTTCATCATTCCCCTTTCATTCCCTTCTCACATCTAGGGTTTACACTAGGACTCACTAAAGATATAGCGAGGTGATATATTCAGACGCAAACATTCAGATTTTGACTCTATCAAAAGTAGTTCTAGATTCATTTTTTCTTGAAACATTATGAATCATAGATGGAGGTGAACACATGAAAAAGAAAAAGAACAAATGCAAAAAGCTGCGCTGGCTAAAATGGATTTTAATCCTTCCCCTGCTTCTTACTTTACTATTCTTCGGACTACATAGTATGAAGTCAGAAAGATGGAATCATGAGAAGCATAGAAAAGCTGAATATGCCGTTGCCTCCCATGAAAAGGGACAAGCTTTCTTTACGGAGAAAGAGCGCTTTGCTAACTCTGAAAGACATACTCATCATGAAAAACATCATGAAAAAGAGTTTGATGGCGTATTCTTTGCACCATTCCTATTAGAACTTGGCTTTGTTCTTTTCGGTTGGTTAATTCTTCGCAAATCTGAAGGAAATATGGCTAAGAAGTGGACAGGAGTGCTACTCATTGTTATCGGTTTATTCCCGTTCATTCCAATACTTGCGCTTGCCGCAGCTATTACTTGGGTGTATAGAAAGTTCAAACAAAAAAGAACGATGGCAAATGAGCATATCGATATTCACACATATAATTTTTCAACAATGCAAAAACAAATAGACATTTTAGATCAATGGGAACGTAATATTCGTAAGGGGGAGAACTAAACAATGGGTATCCTAAAACGCATTAAAAATATTGTAATGGCAGATGTACACCAAACGTTGGATAAGCTAGAAAGCCCTATTAGCATGCTGAAGCAATACTTGAGAGAGACAGAAGAACAAATTACAAAAGCGCAAAAAGCTCTAGCTCACCAATTATATTTAGAAAAGAAATATGAAGCATTAATTTTGGAAGCTGATGCTCTTATCGCAAAAAGAACTCGTCAAGCTGAACTTGCAGTATCTCGCGAGGAAGATAACATGGCACAGCTAGCTTTACAAGATAAAATCACAAATGAAAAGAAAGCTGCATTATATCGTGAACAGTACGAAATAACAAAGCAACAAACAGCTGCATTATATGAGCAAATTGACAAACTACAAGAGAAATATCAAGAATTACAATATAAAGAACTTGTACTTGTTTCCCGATTAAATGCGGCGCAAGCCATAAAAAATAGTAACGCTGCACTTGCTTCTTTCCATACAGAAAATGCAGTGAAAGGCTTTGCACGTGTCGAAACTTACGTGCAGAAACTAGAAGCTGAAGCAGCTGCTAGTAACTATTTTTATCAGTTAAACGCTCCTAATCAAGCACAAATTTTAGACCAAAATCTACAAGAAGAAGTACAACAAGCATTAGCAAAATTAAAAGAAAATAAATAGTTTCATTTCCAATTAACTATTATGTAATATAAAAAAGCCCTTATGAAATGGGCTTTTTTATATGTAAAATTTCTTATAAACAAATGAAAGTAGTTGAATTGTTACTCATAAAAAATCGTTTCTGATCCTTATTCCACAAAAATCTCCTTTTCTCAAATTTGTTCACAGATCTTTGTTAGCTTCATTTAGAAAGCTCATTTCATTCACATAGGAATACTGACGTTTTCTAAAAAGTGTATTAATTTAGTAAAAAGTCATCTATATCTAACACTACCCTCTGTATGTCATCTACTAAAGGAGAATGGCGCCCGATTGTGGAAAATCACCAAGCTTCTATTAGCTGGTTAGTTGAAGAAGAATTTGTTCCACAACTCTTAAGTTATGATACTTAAAAGTTAAATTCACCTCCTACAATCCCATCAAAGCCGTCAATCTCCATCTTTTGAATTCCCTGACCATTGCTAATCCTAAGCCAAACAACTATACCACCTCTAGCAAAATAATTAACATATCATATTCAAGAAAGGTTAGTTAGCTACTAGCATATGTTTTATTGAAAGGGTGTGATTGAATTATGGATCAGCAGAAATGGGGCGTTGGAGGATTAGTATTCGTTGGCTGCATGTTTCTTGGTGGAGGAGTGGGATCTTTGTTAGGAAGTTCCCAAATTGGATGGCTGATAGGAATGGGTGTTGGGTTTCTTGGGATGGCTTTAACGAGACTGATTAGAAAATGATAGAACAGGGGTTCTTCCTCCAGTAAATAAGGCAATATGCATTTAAGTAATTACTTACATACTAGCCCTGTAACATGTAGTGATCGTATTCATACAAAGCCACTCTCTAACAGAAAGTGGCTCTTTTTGTTTTCAGCTCTGTTAAATTTCATTGTTGATTTTTAGTCAAATAAAAAACCGATGTTTTACATAACGGGTTCTCTTTTGGAGTACAAAATTAGAAATCACACAACTTTTGACAACACAAATCACAACATAATAGACCATCAATTGACACAAAGATTCGCTTGAAAGCGGGATTTTTCGCTTACTCAATTTGTAGCTTTGAAATAAAATTTGATCAAAAATACCTCGCAATCCCAAGTTTTACGATAAATAAAAAGAATCCATTTTGAAAAAAGATTGATCAAAATGGATTCTTCTCTAGCAGATTTAAGTTTGGTTTTTATAAAAAAGTTTGATCCTTTCTACCTATGCTGTTTCACAATCGCGCCCAATACTTGAATAAGCATTTTACTTATTTTAGCTGGAACATGCTTATTTTCTAATTTATACTTCATCTTTACTATTAATATAAGAATGTCTAAAAAACAAAAATAAAGGTAGAGCTAAAGATAATCCAACTGTAAACAGAGATAAGAGACAGATCCATTTTTCTTTAATGTTATACTTTCGTGATTCATTGAACATAAATATCAAGAAAACAACACTTGAGATTAAAAAATCAACTGCAAAAAAGGCCGATATCGTGTTAGTAAATAATAATTCTATTAATAAACCTAAATCAAGTCCATTATTCCTGAGGAACTGAATAAAAAAATAATACGGAAAAACAGTACCAATTAGCCCTAAAATTAAATATAATTTTTTCACTGGATAATTTCCCCTTTTTTAACAAAGTTACTATTAGATTACCATAACTAATTCTAAGATCGTGTTAAGTGACAATAAAGTTGTTTAATTTACAATAAAGTCGCTTAAAAAATAATAAAGTTGTTTAATTCTTATTGGACTAACAGGTAGGTTAGTTGAAGAGTGTTAGTTAACTTGTGTTCAACAATTGAGCCAGATTGTTGAGTATCCCTCTCAAAGAGAGTTAGTTATTTATGTTCAAATATTGCGAGTGAAATCAGATTCTTAACGATTTTATCAAGTATCAAGCAAAATAATTCAGAAACGTAGAAGGGACAGCACTAACATGGAAAACATATCAAATGTAGATAAATTGGAATCAATAAAATCTTTACAATCGACAATCAGTAAACTCGAAAATGCCTTGTCACAGATGACTCAGAAAGGCGCAAATACTACCTTAGTAAAGAAACGACTCAAAGCTGTTTGCATCGGCTTAGCAATGCTAGAAAACGTTTGGAACCAAAGATCACATCATTACATCCAGGAAGATTTAACAGAAGCTCGCAATGTTCTTATTGGTTTGCTTCCATCAATTGAGAACATTTATGTTAAGTCAAAGGCTGGTAGTCCCCAAAGAACGCTTTTAGAAAGAAGAATAAAAGCGTTGAAACTAGCTATTCAAGTGATTGACAATCTTTCTAATAAATAACGTATCTACCTCAATAGAGTAACGGGTGCTTTAGTTTCAATAAGAGAACTGAATTTTAGATAATTCCGTTTATCTTTTGTATAAATGGTTCAACTTTACTACAAATGATTCATCTGTATTTTAAATCAATAGTTTGTATGGTTACTTACAACTATAGTGGGATCGATTTTTTTGTGTACCTATTAAAAAGGGCTGTCACATAAGTCAGTGTAACTAACTTACGGGACAGCCCCTTTATATCATAAAAGTACGATTATGCTTTTGACACGTTTTTCTTTGTAATTTTTCTAATTATATAGACGGCTAGTATGACAAGCGCGCCGATCATAATATACTTCACATACGGACCAGACACTTGATTAGCTTGTTCCCATCGGCTTCCTAATACATTACCTAAGTAAATAAAAAGCATACTCCACGGAACAATTGCAACCACTGTGTAAATCGTGAACTTTGTTGCAGACATTTTTGCGATTCCTGCTGGAATAGAAATAGCATGTCTTACTACTGGAACAAATCTTGCGGAAAAAATTACACCTGGTCCATATTTGTGGAACCATCGTTCAGCCATTTCTAAATGTTTAGGGCGAATTAACAAATATTTTCCGTATTTTAATAAAAAAGGCCGGCCAGCATAATATCCTAACCAGTATAGGAATAATTGAGCAATTGTTCCTCCAATCGTTCCCGCAAGAACAGCCCCCCAAAATGTCATCTGTCCTTGTGATACAAGAAATCCTGCGTACGATAGAACAACTTCACTCGGAATCACCTCAATCATAAGTGCTAGCATGACACCGCCATAACCGAGCTTAGCCAAAAACAAAGAAATTGCATGAATTGCTGCGTGCATTATCAAAACCTCCAAAAAATTACTGCCTTTGGACATTCTAACAATGAAAACTAAATAATAGATGAAAACAAGATTAAAATCACATTAGAAATGTGAAGTATTTTACATTTTCAAAATATACACTTGATCTTCTATCTAACTCTTCTTTTCAAAGTTGTCATTTTTACTATACACAAATACTCATTTCAGAACACCCCATTTATTTAATGTTTCATAAAGTGAAACTTCCATCAGTGGGGTTTTTTCATCCCCCACTGATGGAAAGCTCTCACCACTCGGGCGCATGCCAGCAGTTATCCCCCACCTATCTTCCTCGCTTCTCTCTCAACCTTGAGTTGGGTCTTACTGCTCGTTAATGCGGGATAAATACTTAACTTAAAATTCATTAAAATGCATCAATAAACTAGCACTATTTTTTCCTAATGTAATATAATTTGCACAAAGGAAAAATTTATGTTCAAATAAAAGAAATGTGATTTAATAAAAAATAACTAACATAAATAAAACAAATTGCACCAAGAAAACAAACAAAAGGGGAAACAAAACATGACAGAAAACATAAAAGAACGAGAACACCTTCCACCAGAAAATAAGACGATGCAATCAGCGCAATTAGCTTTAAGTGGTGAAACAAAGGGGCTAAAACGATTATTACCATTTTTAGGCCCTGCTTTTATTGCATCTGTAGCTTATATTGATCCAGGTAATTTCGCTACGAATATTGCAGCCGGATCTCAGTACGGCTATTTGCTACTTTGGGTTATCCTTGTTTCGAATCTAATGGCAGTGCTGATCCAATCTCTATCAGCTAAATTAGGAATTGCAACCGGAAAAAACCTTCCCGAAGTTGCTCGTGAGCATTTTCCAAAACCTGTTTCTATTGGCTTATGGATACAAGGTGAATTAGTAATTATGGCGACTGATCTCGCTGAATTTATCGGTGCTGCCTTAGGGTTATATTTACTATTTGGTATTCCATTGTTACCGGCTGCATTAATTACAGCGGTTGGATCATTTATTATTCTTGAGTTTCAACGCAGGGGTTTTCGCCCATTAGAAGCAGTTATTACTGGTATGGTCTTTATAGTCGTTATTGCTTTTGGTGTACAAGTATTTTATGCAAAGCCAGAACTAAGCCCTCTTCTATCAGGACTTTTCGTTCCTAAATTTCAAGGTGTAAATAGTATTTTACTTGCCGCAGGAATTTTAGGGGCAACGGTTATGCCACACGCAATTTATTTACATTCTGCTTTAACACAGCGCCGTGTAGTAGGAACGACAGATGAACAACGAAAAAAGATTTTCCGCTTTGAATTTATCGATATTGTAATTGCAATGGTCATTGCTGGAGCAATTAATGCAAGTATGTTAATTGTAGCAGCTGCTCTGTTCTTCAAAAACGGACTACATGTCGAAGATTTAGATGTCGCTTTTCACGGATTTGAACACTTAGTCGGACCTATATCAGCAACTCTTTTCGGGATTGGTTTACTAACTGCCGGCTTATCTAGTTCTTCCGTGGGTACGATGTCCGGTGATATTATTATGCAAGGATTCATCCGTATGCACATCCCTTTATATTTGCGACGATTTATTACAATGATTCCACCGCTTGTTATTATTTCATTAGGTGTGAATCCAACTCACGCCCTCGTAATGAGTCAAGTCGTATTATCATTTGGAATTGCATTTGCATTAATTCCGCTTATTGTTTTCACAAGTAAAAAGAGCATTATGGGTGGTTTAGTGAATCACCGGCTTACAACAGCTATTGCATGGTTGATTGCCGTATTAATTATCGCTTTAAATATATTCTTGTTATATCAAACATTTATTGGTTGATGGAAAAGAGGATGTCTTCTACAAATCTGAATGCATTGGATTTGTAAGACATTCTCTTTTTATTTTGTAAAATATAAGATAAAACAAAGAACCTTTGCGTTAAAGGCAAAGGTTCTTCGACATTTAATTAATGTAGAGATGTTACTTCCTATTACATAACTAGTCCTCGTTTATAACGGCTCGCCTCAAAAATAATACGCTCTTCATCTAATGTTTTACATTCACCGTTCCAAACAATATGTTTCCCATTAATAACAACATCTGAAACATCCTTTCCACTTGCCGCATATACAAGATGCGACAACACTTCTTCCGCAGGTTGTAAATGTGGCTTTTTAGACGGATCAATTGTAATAAAGTCAGCACACTTTCCTACCTCAAGTGAACCTATTTGTTTCATCCCAATTACGTCTGCTGCCCCTTTTGTTGCTAATGAGAGAACTGTTTCCACTGGTAATGTTGTTGCATCTTTATGAATACCCTTTTGCAATAAAGTCGCAATACGCATTTCTTCAAACATGTCTAAATTGTTATTAGAAGCAACACTATCTGTTGCAATTCCAACCTTCATTCCACTCTCTAACATTGCTCGAATATCTGCTATACCTGATCCTAATTTTAAATTACTAATCGGATTATGTGCAACGCGAACATCGTTTTGTGCTAAGAAAGTGCGCTCATTTTCATTTAGCACGACACCATGTGCAATTACTGTTGGTCTCTGGAACAAACCGCAATCTGCTACATACTCTACTGGACGTTTTCCGTATTGTGCTTCAATATCCTGAACTTCACGCTCTGTTTCGGAAAGATGAATATGAACCATCGCCTTATTTTCCACTGCAATTCGTGCACACTCTTCTAGCATTTCCGTAGTACATGCATATGGACTATGAGGAGCGACCATCGTCGTTAACATACCATCTTCATTCCAATAACGTTTCACATACTTCTCCGCTTCATGAATTGCTTTCTTTTCATCTTCTTTCGTTCCAAAGCTAAATAATGTTCGAGATACAGCAGCGCGCATTCCACTTTTACGAACAGCTTCCATAATAGAATCCTGATCTACTCCAATTGGATTAAACATATCAGAAAATGCTGTTGTACCGCTTTTCACCATTTCTAACAAACCAAGCTCTGTGCTAGCAACAGCAAGCTCTGGTGTAAATTGGCTTTCAAGTGGCCAAATTCTCGTTTCAAGCCATGGCTTCAGGAGCATGTCGTCACCTATTCCACGTAAAATACTCATCAAGACATGCGTATGCGTATTCACCAGACCAGGTAGGACCCACTTTCCATGAAGATCAATAACTTGATCCACTTGTTTCTCCTTAGGTAATTCTCCTGATTGTACTTCTATAATTTGACCATCTTCTACAATGATATATCCATTTTTCAATACTTCATTCTTTTCATTTAAAGTCACGATTGTAGCGCTTACATAAGCTGTTTTCAAGAATATTTCCCCTCTCGACTCTTTTAGATATAAACATTCCTTTTTAATAAGTTACTACCACTATAGTAACTTATTGGCTAAAAGGAGTCAAAAGATAATTATTACGAAATAATTTCCTTTATATGGATAAAAACTTTTTCTTTTAAAGCATTGTATTGTGTTTCATTTGTATCTGCAAATGCTTCTTTTCTATTAGAAGGAATGTCCATATATGTTATCTCTTCTAAAAATTGCGAAGCTGTAAAATCATATCTTTTACCATTGATCCTGTTATAAAAATGCCAGCCTTCAGGAACTTTCGTCTTCATGATCTCTCCTCCAAAGAGATCATTGATTACTAATGCTGTTACACCACATTGTCCTCCAGCTGGATGATCTGGTGTCCATTTTGAACTGGTTTCTATTGACCAAGATTGTAATAAAACATCACTCATCTTCTCTATTTCCCTAAACTTCATATTAAGCATCTCCTAATTAAATTCAAAATATCCAATTAAAATGAATAAGTTTACATATCATACTGCAATAGCGGAAGTAGACGATCTTTAAAAACAGTAGAAGGCGTTTCCCCTATTAGTCTCGCCCCCATTTTTATGTAATACCCTTTCGCATGCGGATCACTATCAATCGTAAAACTCTTAATGTTTAATTCCATTGCTTTTTGAACAACACTTTCCCAAAGAATTCTGCCATAGCCTTTCCCTTTGTAATTTGGGTGTAAGTATAGAAAATCAAGACTGTCTACTTCTTTTCTTTGGAAAGAAAAAAAGCCGATTATTTCTTGTTTTTCTTCTAAAATATACACATAATTATTCTTGATATATCGTTCCGTAATTGTTAAAACTTCCTTACATGCTAATATGAATTCTTCACTATAATTCCAAGTTGCTTTTGAGGTTAATGCGAGGTTACTTAGCTCGTTTGCTTCTTCTAATAATGCTTCTCTAACAATCATTGATTTCTCTCCCTTTTTTCTTTTATGCATACAACGAAGAAATGTACGTGTAATTTATCACATTAAAAATTCTTTTATTTCTGAATATTAATTATGCTATATACTAAAAAATAAACCCCACCTATAGAAAAAGGAGAGGCTTTCATCTTACACAATATGCTCATTTAACCAAGAAATCACATCTTGAAATACTTCTTGTCTGTTCACTTCGTGGAACATTTCATGTCTTCCATTCTCATATAAACGTAGCGTTACATCTTTAACACCGCATTTTTTATACATATCATATACTTCTTGTACACCTTTTCCCATATTCCCAACTGGATCACGATCTCCTGAAAAAATATGAATAGGAAGATCTTTTGGTGTTTTCTTATATTCTTCAAGTTTATTCACCAGCAGCACACCGTTAAATAATTCACGGTAAAAGCTCGTTGTACAAATAAATCCACATAATGAGTCTTCTATGTATCTATCAACTTGAGTCGCATCCGAAGACAACCAATCAAATTTCGTCCGGTATGGCTTAAAGTGTGAGTTAAAATTACCAAATGACAAGAAGTTCAGCATTGGACTTTTCTTTTTTGCGCCGCGAAGTTTCATTTCAATTGTTGCCATTTTATGACCAACGACTCCTAAAAACCCTGGATTCCCACCTGTTCCTGAAATAAGGAATCCATTATATAACTCACCGCGAAGCTGCACAGCACGTCTTGATAAGAAAGACCCCATACTATGTCCTAATAAGAAAAGTGGACAAGTGTATTCCTTACGAATAAGTTCCGAAACGAAGATTACATCAGAAATGGCTTGATTCCATCCTATATTCGGCTCAAAATGACCATAATCTTCTTCCTGCTTCACTGTTTTTCCATGCCCGCGATGATCATGAGCATATACCCCATACCCAGCTTTCAATAATGCTTCAATACATTCTGTATATGCACCAGCATGTTCTGCCATACCATGTGCAATTTGAACAATCCCACGAGGTTCATTTTCTGGCAACCATTGACGTAAATGAATTTCCGTTCCATCCAACGTCATAACGAAGCCTTCTTGTATATTCATATTTGACTCCCCCAATCCTAAAATCTATTTAACAACAATATGAATCTATCCCCCTATAAAATGAATCAACATTCATTTTTCTTACTCTAAATTATATGTAAAAGCTTTACTTATTACAAATCATGATATTGTAATTTCTTCTATTTCATTCTTGACGAAACTAAAATAAAGTTATATAGTTACTTACATAAAGTAATCAAATTATTGGAGGTAAAATGATTATGATGCCATCATTATTTTTAGCACATGGTTCTCCTATGTTAGCCATTGAAAATACCGGCTATACACAATTTTTACAAACTCTTGGTAAAACATATAAACCAAAAGCAATTGTCATTTTTACAGCTCATTGGGAAAGTGAAGTTTTAACTATTTCTTCTTCAGACAATGCATATGAAACGATTTATGATTTTGGTGGCTTTCCTCCTGAATTATACGAAATAAAATACGCTGCAAAAGGGTCATCCGCCCTTGCAGCAATGCTAGAAGAAAAATTTAAAAACCGAGGTATTGCCGTTCAAAAAGATACAACACGCGGATTAGATCATGGATCTTGGACACTTCTATATCGTATGTATCCGCAAGCGGATGTACCTGTCGTTCAAATTTCAGTAAATCCGTTCCTTCCTGCAAAAGAGCAATATGAAATCGGAAAAGCCATTCAAGGACTTGGAAAAGAAGATATCTTAGTCATCGGCAGCGGTGTTACGGTGCACAATTTACGGATGTTGAAATGGGAACAAACTACGCCTGAACCATGGGCTGTTGAATTTGACGAATGGCTCATTGATCAAATTCAGAACAACAATACAGACGCCCTATTCAACTGGGAAACTGAAGCTCCTCATGCACGTTTAGCTGTTCCAAGAGCAGAACACTTTGTGCCTCTATTCATCGCAATGGGAAGCGGCACTGCAGAACCAAAAATAATTCATCGCAGCTATGAATATGGAACCTTAAGCTATCTTTGTTTACAATTTTAATTCTCGATATTATAGAGATATTAATGTGGAGAAAGTCCAGTAATTCAATACTGGACTTCTCTTTTATTCCTCTTTATCAAAACAAACTTACTCTATACTTTCATTGAAGCTATTTTAACATCTTATCGCTCGTTAAGACGTGATAAATGTTGAACCATAAACACTTGTTCATTCGCAACTACAAATCCTGCTTCTTGTAAAATACGAACCGTCACTTCATTCGAAGCTGGCAGATTCATAGTCATCTTGTTCAACTTCCCTTGTAAAGGAGAGAAAATTTCGCGTAATCCAAATCGAACAATATCTTCCTGATCTATACGGTTTGCATCTACATAACTTTGATACAACACAGTTGCTTGTTGTTTTCCTGTCTGATCAAGTACTTTTTTATAGAGAAAATACGCTAATTCCTCATTGGTATCATCATACACAGTTAATAATTCTCCATCTTTTCTTACACTCATCCATTCCGTCTGCCAAGGTTTTATTTCTTTATTTGATACTTGAATAGTATGTATATCCTGCGCTGTAACTCTTTTCACTTGGTATGTATTACTCTGTTGCAACTGAAAAGCATCCTCTTCTAATATCTCTGTATGCTGTAACATCAAGAGTTGATCAACTACTTCATACCCCATCTTTTTATAAAGATGAATAGCCGCATCATTTTTACTAATTGCCTCAAGCGTCGCGATATCTACTCCTTCTTTTTTATATAGCTCTAGGGAAGCTCTTACTAATTCTCTGCCTACTCCGCGATTACGAAATTGAGAAACAACGCCTGTTCCACCATTCCACGCAATTTTTTTACCATGCATCATTCTAATTCCATTTAAGATAATGCCAACTGGCTCACCGTTATAATACGCTACAAGTGAAAAAGATGGTGACAATTCCTCCTGTGCCATTCTTGCTAAAAAAGCATCCATTGTCATTTTAATTTCGATAAAATACCCTTCGAACCCAGCATTCCACAAATTTGTAGCTTCTTCGAACGATAATGTGCTTAACGATTTTATTTCATACATCTCATCCCAACTCCCTTCCCTAAATAACTATTATCACACTAAGTCATCTTCCTGCTGTTTATTAAAAATAATGTGTATACCCATATATAATAGAAACAAGAACTGCAGTTACAAGTATACCAGGCAATAAATTGGCTACCTTAATTTTGATAATTTCAAGTAAGTTTAATCCAATGGCAAAAATCATAATCCCGCCAGTCGCTGTCATTTCAACAATAAAATTATTCATTAATGTTTCTGGTACAAAACGATCAATTTGCATAGCAAAAATAGCAATCAATCCTTCATATAAAATAACGGGGACAGCTGAAAATAATACCCCCATTCCTAACGTAGTCGTCAAAATAAGTGAAATAAAACCGTCTATAATCGCTTTCGTATATAAAACATTATGATTTCCACGAATACCACTATCTAAAGCACCAATAATCCCCATTGCTCCCATTACAAATATTAACGTTGCAGTTACAAACCCGAGCGATATACTCCCTTTTCCACCTGAACCTACCTTTTTCTCTAGCCAATCTCCTAAACTTTTTAATTTTTCTTCTAACATAAGCAATTCCCCGATTACCGCTCCAATGACAAGACTTAAAATAACAATTAAAAAATTTTCACTTTTTAATCCCATTTGTAAACCAAGCACCGTTACTGCTAAACCAATTGCATGCATAACAGTCGATTTCACATTTTCCGAAATGCCACTAAAAATTCTACCTAATAATGTCCCTACAATAATACATAGTCCATTTACTAAAGCCCCAAGTAAAACCATTCTCTCCCACCTATTCTTTCTATATATAAAATTATAAGTAGAATTATAGACTATTTTTTAAAAATTTAATATTTTCAATCCGCATGTTGCCATAATCCAGCTCTCATGTTACCTTGTTATTGGAAATCATTATAAAAATATATATAAAATTAACATTTAATGTATTTATTAACTTATAAGGAAAGGACTATTTATGAAAATTCGAAAAAGAACATTACTAAAACGCACTATACTGTTAGCCATACTTTTTGCCCCTATAATCTTATTGATTAACTATGCGCTAAATTCAGAAACGAAAAATAAACAAAACACAGGAGTAAAAAATAAACAAACAGAAAAGGCAAAAGGAAAAGAACCAACAAAAAAACCGAAAGAAGATCCTGAAATTACCCTTACATTCTCCGGTGATACAATGTTTGATTGGCAATTACACCCTGTTATTCAAAGTAAAGGTGCTGATTATCCATTTCAGCATGTAAAACCGGAAATAGAAAAAGCGGACTATTCATTTGTAAATCTAGAATCTGCGTTTACAACTCGCGAGAAAAAATATCCTGGTCAACTATTTTGGATTAAAAGCGATCCCTCCACATTACAAGCTATTAAAAATACTGGCTATGATATTGTTAATATCGGAAATAACCATACACTCGATTACTTTCAAGATGGCTTAATGGATACAATCTCCCATGTAGAAAAAATAGGCCTTCCCTATATCGGTGCAGGCAAAAATGCATCAGATGCGTATACAGCGAGAGAAGTTACAATTAAAGGTAAAAAATTTAAGTTTATCTCATTTGTTCGTTTTATGCCTGATTCTGCATGGGTAGCTACAAATGATAAACCCGGAATTGCAAATGGCTACGATTTAAACTTAGTTACGAAAACGATTAAAGAACAAAAGAAAGATGCCGATTATATGATTGTGTATATGCATTGGGGTGTCGAAAAAACAAATCGTCCAGCTGACTATCAAAAAGAATATGTACAAAAAATGGTAGAAGCAGGAGCAAATGCAATTGTCGGAAGTCATCCTCACTGGTTACAAGGCTTCGAATATTACAACAAAGTTCCCGTTGCGTACTCACTTGGAAACTTCCTCTTCCCTGATTATGTAACAGGACATAGTGCAGAAACTGGTGTACTAACAATTAAGTTTAAAGGAAAAAACGTACAAATGTCATTTAATCCTTATATGATTCGTAATAACCAAATTACACCGCTTCAAGATACCGAAAAACAAAACATGCTGCAATATTTACAGTCTATTTCCAATAATGTACAAATCGATAAAGATGGAAACATTATTAATAAACGGACACAATAATAGGGCAGAATAACATGCTACAAAATAAAGAGGAAACCTTTTAAGGCTTCCTCTTTATTTTGCATATAAACATTTATAAAAAGATTACTTGATAATCAGTGGGGGTTTTCTTTATCCCCCACCTATCTTCTTCGCTTTCCTCTGAATCTTGAGGTGGGAGTCATACCGCCCGGGAGAAATCAGCTGCAACAAATCGTACCATACCTTCAACAAAACGAAGATTTTCATACGCTTATTCCATTACCATTTTTTCAATTTACATCTCCCATTGAAATGGATCTGTTAAGGTACTCCAATCAGATTCAAATTCTTCTATTGTTAATAAACATTTATCTAATTCCGCTGTAATTTGCTGTGGGTTTAAATCTGTTCCAATAAAAACAAGTTTTGTAATCCGGTCTCCATATTCAACATCCCACTCATCTAATAAGTGCGGGTTTTCTATTAAAATTTGTTTCCTCTGTATTTCAGGTAAAGAGGCTACCCAGTATGATACGGGTTCAATTGAAACAGACGGTCCAGCTTGTGACATAAGCAAGGCCATATTATTTCTTGTTGCACACCATGCAATTCCTTTTGCTCGTACAATATGGTTTGGCATTGCATGTATCCATCGATAGAAGCGTTCTGAATGAAATGGCAACTTTCTTTTATATACGAAAGAAGAAATATTATATTCTTCTGTTTCAGGTGTATGATGCTGGTGTCCGGATGTGAGTTCTTTAATCCATCCTGCTGAAGCTTGTGCCTTTTCAAAATCAAATAAATTTGTATGTAACACTTCCTTAGGATTAAAATTCCCTTTTATTGTGCGAATCAATTTTGCATCTGGTTGTAGTTTTTTAAGAACCCTTTCTAACTTGTCTAACTCTTCTTCTGCTACTAAATCACACTTATTTAGTATTAACACATCACAAAATTCAATTTGATCAATTAATAAATCTGCTATCTCTCTTGTATCTAGGTCACTTACTGCTTCTTTCCGATCTAATAAGCTTTCTCCTGAATGAAAATCCTGCCAAAATCGATTTGCATCAACAACCGTTACCATCGTATCCAATTGACAAAAACGTGTTAAATCTATCCCTAATTCTTCATCTATATAAGAAAATGTTTGTGCTACTGGAATTGGTTCACTAATACCAGTAGATTCAATCACAATATAATCAATATTCCCTTCCTTTGAAATTCTTTCTACTTCCCATAATAAATCTTCACGTAGCGTACAGCATATACATCCATTAGACATTTCAACGAGCTTTTCTTCTACCCTTGATAATCCGCCGCTTTGTTGTACTAACTCTGCATCAATATTAATCTCACTCATGTCATTTACTATGACAGCAACTCTTAAACCTTCTTTATTTTGCAATATATGATTTAAAATCGTTGTTTTACCTGCTCCTAAATAGCCACTAAGTACAGTTACTGGTATCTTTTTGTTCATATAAGCACCTCTTTGATAATAGTAATCATTACGATTTATTTTTTTATACTACTAATAATTTTTTCTGCAGCTTTTCTAGCACCGGCAATATTTCTCGACACAGGCCCAACTTCTAATTCTGCTAAAGCTCCTGCAACATATAGGCCTGGTGCCCATTCTAAAGATTTCGTGATAATTGGATATCCACATGCAGCACAACTTAAATCTTCTTGCTCAATTAAAGAAGATAGCCACTCTTGACCTGGTAAAGTATTTTGAAATCCAGTTGCAAGTAGTATACTTTTTACATTCAATTTGTCGTCTGAGTGTTTTAAATCTAAACATATGTGATTTTCATTTAAATTTATGGAAAATGAATCTACCTCACCATCCATAATGCAGAGCTTTTCCTTTTTTTGAAGCTGTCGTAACGTCTGATACAGATTGTTTGGTATAGATCCTTTATGACGAGCTTGCTGAATTTCTTTCCTGCGTTTATTAAAATCTTCCATCTTATGAAAAGCGTTTATATTTTTAGGTCCTAACCAACCAGGATCACTATCGAAATCATAGATACGAAAAGGATGCCTCTTTAATAAGATTACCTTCCCAGGAAAACGCCTACTTAATGTAATTGATAAATGAGCAGCAGTTATTCCTCCACCGATGATAAGAAATGGTGGTTCGAATAAATCCAACTCTTGTGAATTTTTATCATAAATATGAGCTACATGATTTGGATAAACATCTTGAATATGCTTTGCCCATTCTGGCAGAAATGGCTGTTCATTGACACCAATTGCAATGACTACATGCTTTGCAGTTCTAGCAGTCCCATCTTCTGTTGTTACAGTCCATCCATTACTTGTTTTCATAATATGATTTACTCTTCCTTGATTCCAACAATCATTCAATTCAATTTCATTGAATATACTTTGACAATGCGCGTTAAATAATTGTAAAGAAGGTCGTTTATATGATCCATAAAAATGATTATACTCCCCACGACTTCCGACAAATTTTTGTAAATGAAACGGTTCAGGATCAATATGATGTACAGATGGTGAACGAAGAAATTCCATTCCAATTCTATTTGTCATACAACTCCAATTATGGAGTGGTTTAAAATGCGGATCAATAATACATATCTGTTTTTTTGTTGTCTTATTGCTTTTCAATAAGAAAGTGGCTACTGTACAACCTTGTATACCGCCACCAATAATAATCCAATCTAACAAGAAGTTTTTCTCCTCTCTACTATAAATCGTAATCATTCCTATTTAAGAAATGATAATAGGAACATAATATAAAAGTCAATGAATTTTTTGCTTTTCTTCCAGACTTTTCTCTTGCTATGATAAACAACATATACGATACTATATAAAACATATCAATTTAGGGGGATTATACGCGATGGAAGAAAAACAATATGAACTTGCAACTTTTGCTGGTGGTTGCTTTTGGTGTATGGTAAAGCCATTTGATGAACTGCCCGGTATACATAAAGTTATTTCAGGTTATGCAGGAGGACATGTTGAAAATCCAACATATGAAGATGTAAAATCTGGCGAATCTGGACATTTAGAAGTTGTTCAAATTACATTTGATCCTACTATATTTCCTTATCAAAAGTTATTAGATTTATATTGGCCGCAAATTGATCCAACTGATGATGGCGGACAGTTTTTTGACCGTGGTCCATCTTATCGTACAGCAATTTTTTATCACAACGACACACAAAAAGAGCTTGCTGAAAAATCAAAACAAGCATTAACAGAAAGCGGTATGTTTAAAGATCCAATTGTAACAGAAATTCGCCCAGCTGCTCCATTTTACGAAGCAGAAGAATACCATCAACATTTTTATAAAAAGAATCCAGAGAAATATGCCCAGGAACGAAAAGAGTCTGGTCGTGAAGACTTTATCAAGGAAAATTGGCAGAAAAAATAATTAATGGACATTTTTTAAGACTGATGAAAAGTTGTTTCATCAGTCTTTTTATATTTCAATATAATAATTGCCCTCTTACTTATCTTCATTTTTCAGCTGTAAAGCAATTAAGCTAGCAAAATCATGCACAAGTGTCGCTGCTAAAAGAGAAGTAATTTGAGCTTGATCATATGGCGGCAATACTTCAACTAAGTCGAAACCGATATAATTAAATCCACTTAATGAACGCACCATGTTTAATGTCTCGCGACTGTTAAATCCCCCCACTTCTAACGTACCTGTACCAGGTGCACAAGATGGATCTACAAAATCAATATCAAATGTTAAGAAACATGGTGTATCACCAATCGTTACTCGCATTTGCTCAAGAACGCTTTCAAAACCACGATCACATAATTCAGCCGTTGTAATGACGTTATATCCTAAATCATTACTAGCTTCTATATCACCAGGATGATTTAATGTACCACGGATACCAATTTGGAATACTTTTTCAGGTTGTAGTAACCCTTCTTCATGTGCACGAATAAATGGGGAACCGTGCCAATATTTCTCTTCATAATATGTATCCCATGTGTCTGTGTGGGAGTCGAAGTGAATCATTGCGACAGGTCCATGAACTTTCGCTGCTGCACGAAGACTTGCTAATGTAACTGAATGATCCCCTCCAAGACCTATCGGGATAATTCCTTGTTGCATTAATCCAAGAACAGTTTCTTCAATTACATCATAGCTACGATGAATATTGTGCGGGATTACAGACACATCACCAATATCAATTGCATTTGTATCATCAAACGGGTAAACATGGTGAATCGGATGATATGGGAACAAAGTCATAGACGCTTGACGAATTGCTTGCGGAGCAAAACGCGCACCAACGCGAAAAGAAGCAGCCGTATCAAACGGCATTCCTAGAATTGCAATCTTTGCTTGTTCATTACTTGATGGTAATCTCATAAATGAACCTGTCGTACAAAACTCTGGTTTTACATCTGGCGTTAGTGGATATTTCATACGTCATTTCCCCTTTATCAACATAATTTTCACATTCAAAAAGCTTTCCTGAATCTTTTTTATTAAAATGCAAAAATCATGCCATGCAAAAAGGGATCCTTTCCCTACTGTTCATCTTTTTTCATCTATGCAAAATTGAATAAACCATGCCATACAGCATAAAGTGAAACTTTAATCAGTGGTTTTTTTCTTCATCCCTCACTGATTATCAGCTCTCACCAATTGGGCTTTTACGGGCAGTTTATCTCCCATCTTACTTCTTTAGAAAAGCGGAAGCGGCTTGCTCAGAATCGCAGGACGCCCTCGCCTAAGGCAGAGAGGCGCTTTTTGTCTCGTCCGAGGGGGCGAAACGACCTGCGATTCTAGCCACTAGAGCTGGACAACGAAGAAATGCGGAAGTGGTTCGTTCAGAATGTGAGGGGGATGGAGCTTCTGACGTAGAGGTGTTTTTACCTCGTAGGAAGAAGCGAAGCCACCGAACATTCTAGCCACTGGAGCTGGACAATGCTTTCGCCGAATTTTGAGGTGGGAGTATTACTGCCCGTTAAAGCGAGATAAAAAGGATGATAAAAGATCACCCTTTTCTGTACTTATTTTTTTACTATAAGTTATTTTCTCAATCTCTCAATAAAATCATATAACTTATCTAGTGAAGTCATATTCTGATTACACACTATGCTATCTTGGCAAATATAGTTTCCTTTTTTAACAAAAGTACCTTGTACATCCCCTTTTATTTCAACAAGAAACATTCCCAGTTCTTCATGCCTGTGACACAATGCACAAATTCCTTTTTTGTTTATACTTTGAAATGTACCTTGTATACCTACAAGCTTATTATTATTCCGAGTTATAATGAACTTTCTGTTTGTTCCTTTATCAATCCAACTCAAGTAAGATGTCTCTTTCATATTGATTTCTTCCATTGCGGGTAGTTTAAGCTTTTTAGCCTTAGGAAATAATTTTTTTAATGTTTGCTGGGTCACCTCTTGAAACGGTATTACATATGGGGTTAACTTAAACAAAAATGATTCTGCACCCTCTTTATTTTCAACCGTCAAAATCATATCAATTAATTCTTTTTGTTCATCAGTAAGATTTTCAAAAGCATGTAACACCTTTTCTATCGCAAGAGACTTTAGAGCGGCAATAACACCTCTATCGTTTGCTGTTGCATGTCCATTCACTAGAATATAAGCTTGTGATTTTATAAAATTATATTGATCACTTCTAATAAAAGCTTCCATCTTTATCACTCCATACAAAATTGTTTATCTATTTTTTATTTTATACAATCCACGGTCTTTATAATATGCAGAGGATAATTTAGAAACAAACTTTACATGAAAAAGCACTAATTATTGTTTATGCAATAATTAGTGCTTACAATTTCTATTTTGAATACACTATTTTTTTTATCGTTTCAACGGCAAGAAAATATTCTTCTGCTAATTGATGAATGGATACTCCATCTTTAAAAGCATGTTTAATTGCTTTATTTCGATCATCAAGTTGCTTTCGCCCTCCAGAACGCGTGCCCCACTTATGATAAGCATTTTCTGGTTTTGGAATATAAATTGTTTCTCCTTGCACATACTTTTGAATTTCTATAATCAAATTTTCAGGTAAAACAGTCGCTGCTTTTACATATTTCATTTCCGCTCGCCCCTTATTTTTTATGTTTCATCTAAATAAGGTGCAAAGCCAAATATAAGAGAAATGATACAAGTCCATTTAGGCGATTGTATGTTAAATCCTTTGTCTACCTCATGCAAAGTATCGCCTTTTCCATACTTGGCTTTGCATGAGACGCTGCAGTATCTAGCAATTTCATTATAATTGCCATATCAACACCTCCCAATATCCCTTTGGAATCATACTTATTATATGATAAATTTTTCCTAATTGCATCTTCATGCCTTTTTAACAATTGTATTATTAAGAAGCATTTAAGCTACAATTGAAAAGGCTAATCCTAAAAAAACAAACTTATCCTACTTTTTATAAAATTGGAACTTCCTACTAAAATCCCTCAAACAAACACACTTTGTAAAAATACTGTAATAATTATTTTAGTATTTTACTTTATAAAATACCGAGACAAGTTTATAGTAGAAAAAGATGATTCTTAAGCAACATGAGTAGGAGGAAGTATTTTGTCTACTTCAAAAGTATTAAAAGGCACTGCCTTACTAAGCGGCGCCACAATGATTTCACGTATTTTAGGTTTTATTTATTTCTTCCCATTTCAAGCTTTAGTTGGGAGTGATGGAGTTGCTTTATATTCTTATGCATACTCCTGGTATGGAATTTTATTAAGCTTTTCAACAGCAGGTATCCCTATCGCCGTTTCAAAATTTGTTGCCAAATATAACGCTTTAGGAGATTACAACACAAGTAAAAAATTATATAATTCAAGCTTAAAAGTAATGATGGTTATGGGATTCCTTGGTTTCTTAATTTTATTTTTCGGGGCACCTTATGTATCCGAATTAATTATTCGCTCTAAAACACCAGAGCCTGGATTCGTTGAGGATGTAACACTAACAATGCGTGCGCTAAGTTTTGCACTTATTATCGTGCCAGCGATGAGCGTGACACGTGGTTATTTCCAAGGTTTTCAGCATATGAAACCAAGTGCTGTTTCACAAGTTGTAGAGCAAATTGCTCGCGTTATTTTTATTTTAGTTGGAAGCTTTGTTGTTTCTAAAATATTAGGCGGATCGGTTGCATCTTCTGTAGCAGTCGCAACATTTGGCGCTGTTATTGGAGCAATTGCCAGTGTTTCCATGCTCGTTATGTATTGGAAAAAGTATAATGGACTACGCGCGCCAGAAGGTGAACGAAAGGTGCGCTCTTCTTCGGTTCCCTTAACAAAGATGTATATGGAACTGCTTCGCTATGCGATTCCAATTGTTTTTGTCGGTATTGCCATTCCACTTTATACATTAGTGGATCAATATACGGTTGCCGATGCACTGCAAGCAATAGGCACACCACTAAATAAAGCAAATGCTGTTTTTGCTTACATTACGAACTATGCTCAAAAACTTATTATGATACCAGCATCACTGGCAACAGGATTTTCGCTCTCAATCATCCCGGCAATTACACAGTCATTTACGGGTGGGAAATTAGATGAGTTGCAAAATCAAATTGAAAAGATATTTACAATATTATTATTTTTCACAATTCCAGCATCATTTGGACTTGCTAGCATCGCTTATGATGCATTCCGTATGGTTTATTTTGATCACAATACAGCATTAGACGGATCACAATATTTGATCTCATTTGCACCATCTGCTGTAATGAGCGCTATTTTCACCGTATCAGCAGCTATCTTACAGGGTATTGATTATCAGCGTAAAACGATGATTGCTTTTACTGCAGGTATCATTGTAAAAGTTCTTGTCAATACACCACTTCTATATGCGCTAGGTGGACACGGTGCTGTATTAGGAACTATACTTGGTTACCTCGTTTCTGATGTAATCATGTTATATTGCATTGTGAAATATACAAAGTTTAACATTATAGAGACAGGTAAAACCGTATTACTTATTACAATTTACTCTGCAGCAATGTCTGCTGTAGTAGTTGGGGCAAAAACGTTATTAAAATGGTTAATCCCAGGACAAACATATATAGAGTCTTTAATAATTGTAGTCGTATGCGGTGCCCTTGGCGGACTTGTTTACTTTGCTTTTGTATTTACAAGTGGACTTGCTTCTGACATTCTTGGTGATCGTATCAATCGCCTGCCATTGTTGAAAAAATTAAAACGATAAGCATTGAAAAGGTGTAACTTACATTTGTAAGTTACACCTTTTTTTATCAAAATAAAGTAACTACCATTTTAGAAGGTGATATACTATGTACGATATTTATTTGAACTACAGTTGAACAGCTTATTTTCTCACATTACACTAACGTAGTAGTTAGTTATAGTAAATACTTATCTAAAAGACATCTTTTCTAAAACTCCCCCTAAATATAACCAATAATTGACTGGGAAATTATTCAGTAATAGTATTTAAATTGGAAGGCGCTTTTTAACATAAATGAAGCAACAACCAAACTATTAATCTCATATATTAATTTATAAAATTAATACGGAAACTAAGGAGGTCCACATATTGATTGAGAACCATGATTATCCAAAACGCGACTTGAGTCGTAACAATTTGCGCGCTGACTGTGAAAACTGTTTCGCCTTATGTTGTGTTGCACTCCCCTTCGCAGCTTCGGCAGATTTTGCAATTGATAAAGATGGTGGCAAACCCTGCCCTAATCTGCAAGCGGACTTTCGCTGCAGTATTCATAAAGACCTCAGACAGCAAGGGTTTAAAGGATGCACCGTTTTTGAATGCTTCGGCGCAGGACAAAAGGTTTCCCAAGTCACTTTCGAAGGAGTAGACTGGCTTAAAGATCCAAAAAAGGCGCAGAAAATGTACAATGTGTTTCCAATTATGCAACAACTCCATGAAATGCTCTGGTATTTAACTGAAGCCTTAACGCTGAAAGCAACTCGTCCGATTCACCGAGAGCTTAGCCTCGCGCTTGATGAGACGGAACGACTTTCTCAACTGAGTCCCGATTCACTCATGGAGCTAGACGTTCCATTACACCGAGCAAATATCAACGCTCTGCTTTTAAAGACAAGCGAACTAGTATGGACGGAGGCACGTCGCCAACATAAGAATTCAAAAAAAAGCAAGAGGATTAACCATCGGGGAGCAGATCTCATGGGTGCAAAGCTTAAAGGAGCAGATCTCAGAGGAGCAAATTTAAGAGGAGCATTCCTTATTGCAGCCGACCTCCGAGGCGCCGATTTGAGAGCAGCTGACCTGATCGGTGCTGATTTACGAGACGCCGACCTTAGAGGAGCAAATCTCACAGAGAGTATTTTTCTCACCCAAGTTCAAATTAACTCGGCGAAGGGCGATGCACACACAAAATTGCCTCATTTGCTTTCTCGTCCAACACACTGGTCTGTTTTGAGTAAAAAAACAAATTAAAAATATAAATTTCTTAAATGTAGTGTAGTGTTTAACAAATAAGTACGATATTAAACATAGAAAAGATCCCTGCTTTTGTTCAAAAAGCAGGGATCTTGGCAATTTAATAGACCTAGAGAAATGAATTATTTATAAAGGCTTATTGAAGAAACGTCTCCTTGTAACGGAAAAGGCGACCGGCTATTCCTGTCAGCCGTCTAAAATGGATATTGGTTCCATTCTCAGTTCCATAAAAGGTACATAAGCAATGGTTGACCATTATTCCATATATTATAAAATTACTTTTTTTCCATTACAGCAAAGTAATTTTCTTCATTATCTGCAAAGTTAAATACTCTGCCAGAAGGCATATTTACAATTTCTCCGACTTTGATATTTTTATTTGATAAGTTGCTACGTAATTCATCGAGATTTTCCGAAAAAAACATTAAAGAAGGTGTACCAAGATTTAATTCAGGTGACATTTTAGCAACGAATTCCTTATTGTGCAGAATGATGCTTGTTCCTGCACCCTTTGTTGGAGCAATTTCAATCCATCTCATTCCTTGACCGTTATTTTCTTCATAAATTACACTAAATCCTACTTTTTCTGTCCAAAAATCTACTGCCTCATCTTGGTTATTTACATACAACATAATTTGACCGACTTTACTAATCATAGACTTTTCCACTCCCTTATATAAGTAAATACCAAATCCGAGATTCCTAATCCTTTCCATCGCCAAGGCTTCTCATCCCCAAGTTTCTGTTAAAGCTCAATGCCCAATGTAGCATGTCAAGATTACATCACCAGATATTAAATCTCAAATTGAACTAAAGAGTCTAGGTTACTCGCTTCCAACAACAGTAGAGTTTCAGTTGCTTAATCACTATATCATTTTTAATATTTTTTCTATCCAATCTATTACATTCAGTAATAATTTAAAATTCCCTTCTAAAAAATAAAAAATTCTATCGAGAGATGATAGGATGTAATGAATATGTATTTTTATTTTTGTACAATTCCATATTTATGTGAAGTACCTCACTTCTATATAAGAAATCCAGGAAAATATTCCATTCTAGCTAAGAGGGAATTACCTAAAAGGTCAATACCTCCAAACTAACGAGTGCTTCACTTTAAGAAAACTCATAAAAATGATGTTGCATACTGAAACTATGACAAGCAGAAAAAGAGGATGTATGTTTCATATACATCCTCTTTCATAGCAATCATTCAAATAGCCCCATACTCAAATACCGCTCTCCTGTATCTGGTGCAATACATAATACTTTTTTCCCAACACCTAGTCTTTTCGCTAGTGTAATCGCAGCAAACACAGAAGCTCCTGATGATGGTCCTACTAAAATCCCCTCTTCTTTCGCAAGCTTCCTCATCGTCTCAATTGCATCTTCATCAGCAATTTGAATAATTTCATTATAAATCTCTGTATTCAAGTTTTTTGGAATAAACCCTGGACTTGTTCCCACTAATTTATGCGGGCCCGGAGTACCACCCGATAAAACGGGAGATCCTTTCGGTTCCACAACTGCGATATACAAATCAGGAAGCTTTTCTCGCAATGTTTCTCCTGTCCCTGTAATGGTTCCACCTGTTCCAGCAGTTGCGACAAATGCATCTAATTCACCGTTCATTTGTTTATAAATTTCAACTGCTGTTGTAGTGCGATGAATATCAGGATTTGCTTTATTCTCAAACTGCTGCGGAATAAAGCTGCCTGGAATTTGTTGCTGCAATTCCAATGCTTTTGCAATTGCCCCTGGCATCCGTTCAGCAGCTGGTGTAAGTACTACTTCAGCTCCATATGCCTTCAGCAAGTTAATGCGCTCTTTGGACATATTATCAGGCATAATAAGAATTGCTTTATACCCTTTCGCTGCTGCATTCATCGCCAATCCTATTCCAGTATTACCACTTGTCGGTTCAATAATTGTATCTCCAGGTCGTATGAATCCATTTTCTTCTGCCATATGAATTAAATTATAAGCTGCACGGTCCTTCACGCTACGTGACGGGTTAAACATCTCTAATTTTACATATACATCGGCGGCATCTTTTCGCACAGCCCGAGATAAACGTATGACAGGTGTATTCCCAATTAATTCTGTAACGTTATGATACACTTTCATATTCAGAGCTCCTCTTCCATCCATTTCTACGTCGTTTTACGATCATTTGGCAGTAACCATGATGATAAACCAATTAACGGCAACATACTACATAGCAGCATAATAAAGTTAAGACTATATATATCTGCTAATTTACCAAGTACAACCGCTCCTAATGCTCCAAGTCCAAATGCGAGTCCGACGATTAAACCAGATACCATACCAACTTTTCCAGGAACAAGCTCCTGTGCATACACAACAATAACACTAAAACTACTAGAACTAATAAATCCAATACAAAGAAATAACGGGACAACCCACACAAGCGAAACGTGTGGCAATAATAATGCTAGAGGCGCTGAGCCAAGCATGGAAAAGACAATAATATTTCGTTTTCCAAACCGATCAGCTAACGGTCCTCCAAAGAACGTTCCAAGTACACCGGCAATCATGAAAGCAAACACATAAAACTGTGCATTTTTAATAGATAGTCCGTAATGCTCAATTAAATAAAATTGATAAAAATTCCCAATCCCAGCTCCATACCACGAACGAACAAACGTTAAAAATACAAGTAAAATAATAACAAACTTAACACGGCTGCTTATCACTAGATTCTCAGCTTCTAGTGCAGCTCGTTTCTTCCTTCTTACAGCCCCGCTTGCTAACTCCCCTTTATACCATGTAGAAACAAAGTATAATAAAACAATGCCAACTACCGCAAAGCCCGTAAACCAAACCGTACCGATTTGGCCAAGTGGAACAAATACGAGTGCCGTAAAAATTGGCGCAAGTGAATTCCCTGTATTTCCCCCTACTTGATATATTGATTGTGCTAAACCACGCTTTGCTCCTGCTGCCATATAAGCAACTCGTGCACCTTCTGGATGAAACACAGCTGAGCCAAGCCCAATAAATAAAACGGATAAAATAACAATAAAAAAGTTCGGTGCAAACGCAAGTCCAATCATCCCAAGCATGCTTGAGAGCATTCCAAGTGGCAGTAAATACGGGGAAGGCTTCTTATCTGAATACATTCCAAACATTGGCTGCATAATGGATGATGTCATATTCAAAGCAAAGGCAATCCAACCAACTTGCATATAAGATAAATTCATCGACTTTTCCAAAATTGGAAATAGCGCTGGCACAACTGCCTGCATCGAGTCATTAAGAAAATGACCGAAGCTAATCGCAAATAAAATACGGTAAATCGTTGGTGTAGTCATCGCATTCGGCTTTTGTGCTATCTGCATGTTACACGCTCCTCTCCTTCTGTGCTGAAAATAGCCTGTGCATATATTTCATACACCGCTTATTTTTCTGACTTTTTAAACAAAACCTATTTTATACCTCTTTTTCACCTTTTTCCACTTCTCTGCTTACTGTCGTATGAAAAACACGTAAAAGTTGAAATCTAGTAAATACCCTTTTTATTAGTTTTTAAAATTCAGAAAACCTTTTACCATATACACCCATTCAAGTATCATAATATAAAAGAACAAGTAAGGAGCATTTAATATGAATCCATTATTATTAAACTTCCCTTCTGAATTTTATACAGAGAGGCTTCTCATACGAATGCCAAGACCTGAAGATGGAAAAGAAGTATTTGAAGCGATCAATGAGTCTATTGAAGAATTAAAACCTTGGATGCCTTTTGCTCAAAAAGAACAAACGGAACAAGAAGTAGAAGCAAACATTAGAGATTCTCACGTAAAATTCTTGGCACGCGAAGATTTACGTTTACTCGTTTTCCTGAAAGAAACAGGTGAATTTGTTGCCTCTTCAGGATTACATCGTATTAACTGGGATATTCCGAAATTTGAGATTGGTTATTGGATTCATTCCCGTTTTAGCGGGCAAGGATACATGACAGAAGCCGTTACAGGAATTGTAGATTTTGCCTTTAACGAATTAAGTGCTAATCGAGTAGAAATTCGGTGTGACTCAAAAAATGTAAAAAGCCGTGCTATACCCGAAAAACTAGGCTTTAAATTGGAGGGCATTTTAGAGAATAACAGTGTATCTGTAGATGGTACTGAATTACGAGATACATGTGTATATGCAAAGAAAAAATAACGAAAAAGAAGAGTTGCTATACAGCAACTCTTCTCTTCATATTTCAAACGAACTCTTTAGCGTATTACATACTTTTTATATTTTTCAAAATCACTCGTTTTACATTCCACGGTAATTTTCGTACCTTCATTTTCGTAGTCCGTCGATAAGACATTAGCATGTTCGTTAAAATAAGAAATTAGCTGCCCTTGATCATACGGAATTAACATTTCACATTGTGTATAATCTTGATAAATTTGCGTGCGAATCATTTGTACAAGCTCATCTATACCTACTTTTTGTTTAGCAGACAAATACACACGATTATCTTGTACCTTCGGAATTGCAATATCCATCATATCCGCTTTATTATAAGCATAAATCGTTGGGATATTTTCAACACCGATTTGTTTTAACGTTTGATTTGTAATATCAATGAGATGCTCATAGTTTGGATTCGCATAATCCACAACATGAATGAGCAAATCAGCCTCCGCTACTTCTTCTAACGTCGAACGGAACGCTTTCACAAGATGATGCGGTAATTTACTTACGAACCCAACTGTATCTGTTAATAAAAATGATTTGTTATCTGGCAATTGAATATATCGCACAGCTGTTTCAAGCGTCGCAAATAACATATCTTTCTCAAATACTTGTTTCTCTGCAGATCCATTAAACATTTCAAGCATCGCATTCATCGTTGTTGATTTACCAGCGTTTGTATATCCTACTAAGGAAACCACAGGTACTTCATTTTTCTTACGTTGTTTACGCTGCGTTTGACGATGCAAAGTAAGTGCTTCTAATTCTTTATTTAACGCTGCAATTTGCTCTTCAATCTTACGGCGATCAAGCTCTAATTTCTTTTCCCCGACACCTTTATTTCTCGTACCAACACCGCCGCTTTGTCTTCCAAGCGATTCTCGCAGGCCAATTAAACGAGGCATCATATATTGTAAATGCGCAACTTCAACCTGTAATTGCGCTTCTTTTGTCTTTGCACGCTGCGCAAAAATATCTAAAATTAAAATCGTACGATCAATCACTTTACAATCTATATCTGCTTCCAAATTTCGGATTTGTGAAGGAGATAACTCATCGTTGAAAATTACCAAATTTGCATCTGCTTCTTTCACAAACGCTGACACTTCTTCAATTTTACCCGTTCCAATATAATGGGATGGATTCACACGATGTAAATTTTGTGTAACTTGCCCTATCACTTCCACATCGCACGCTTCCGCTAAATTCGCTAACTCCTCCATTGAATATTCGAAATCACTTTGACTATTTAAATTCACTCCGACTAATATTGCTTTTTGTACTAATTCTTCCATATATTTATTCCTCCATTTCGATTACGCGCAAAATAAAAAACACAAGCTACTGCCTGTGTTTTTCATAAACGGATGAGAGCACGACAAATAAGCATAAAAACATCGCCTCTAGCTTGTTCAATGGTCGTCAAACCCAGCATAATACACCAATCCTAAAAATCGTTTGTATACATGCATCGTATCATTCTGTTTTTAAAGGCAAAACAAAAAGAGGGCGTATTCGTCCCTCCCTCTTTTCACATATAAGTTTAATAGGGTTCCTTTAAAGAGACAGACCAATCCCGTTCACTCTGCACACAGACAGAGCCTTTGAGCGCTATTCAATTATCGGCACAAAGTATTGAGACGTAATCTGATTAAGATCAAAGGAGACCCCTCCGTTCATTAAAAGTTACATAAATTTTAACACATTTATATAGCTGACACAAGAATGAAAACTCCATTTACTTCCACAAAAAAATCGTTATTTTTCTATTTTATTCATCATTTTTTGCCCATGCGTCTTATTATGAATACTCCTACAACAAACGAAAGAGAACGACTTGGATGCGGTGAGTACTTAGTCCCACTTTATATATATTAATACATAAAAGTAATACCATAATCAGTTAACAAGATTCATTCCGTACAAATTTAACGACTTATATCTTGTACTGGTTCAGTTTCCTCTTGCTTTGCTTCTTTCATTTCATGATAGTATGATGGCAGTTCTATACCATGTTCTGAGAAATAGTCCTCAATTAATGAAATTATCACTTTCAATGTTTTTACACGCGCATACAATTTATCATTGCCAGGTATAATATTCCACCTTGCATTCGGTTTATCTGTTTTTTCAAACATATCTTCCATTGCCTCGACATATTCATCCCACTTTTCGCGATTTCGCCAATCTTCATCTGTAATTTTCCATTTCTTAAGAGGATTTTGCTCTCGCTCTTTAAATCGCGCTAACTGTTCATCTTTGCTAATGTGATAGAAAAATTTCGCTACTATGTAATGATCATCTGTTAATAGTTTTTCAAAATCATTGATTTCATCGTATGCTCTAGTCCACTCTTCTTTTGTAGCAAAATCCTCTACACGTTCAACCAATACACGACCGTACCAAGAGCGATCGAAAATAGTGATTTGGCCATATTGCGGGATTTTCCGCCAAAATCGTTGCAGATAATGATAACGTTTTTCATGAGGAGCAGGCGCACCAATTGGATTTACTTGCAAGCCACGCGGATCAAGATGCTCGGTAATTCGTTTAATTGCTCCCCCCTTTCCAGCAGCATCCCATCCTTCCATAGCCAAAATAACGGCTATTTTTTCTTCTCGTAAAATCTGCTGCAACGCTAGTAAACGCATTTGATACTTTTCAAGCTTCTTATTATATTTTTGTTTCGATTCAATTTTTTTGGTTAAATCTACTTTTGCAAGACGATCTTTTTTCATAATAGAATCCCCCTTTTCAAACGATTAACATTATTTTAACATAATTTTCAGTATTTTTTGTATACATATCTCATTAAAGAATACCAATACGTATCACAAGCTACACCATTTACTTTAGGTAATATATCCTTGATACTTTGCTTATTTATTATACAATGCAAGAATGAATAATACGAAATGATAGAAAAAGAGTTTTGTTGAATTTTATTTCAAATTACTATATATACAATCATTCATCAGCTTCCCAATACAATGAAAAGTGACTTAATCCCTTTCTTTCTATCTCGGCTATATCCATTCTTTTTATGTAGTAAAAAAGTGATTCTGTCACTGTTTCGTCAATTTATTATAAAAGGATACAAATTTCATAATAAAAATATCTATTCACTTGCTACCAATTGTGATATTCTGTTCATTGGAAAATTTATATATTGGTGGTGCATCCATGTTTTCATCGTTCAAAAGGTTTTTAATTGGTAGACCCCTTAAATCAAACGCCTTAGGCGAACAAAAATTAAATAAGCTAAAGGCATTGGCTATTCTTTCATCCGATGCTCTTTCTTCCGTTGCTTATGGAACGGAGCAGATTTTAATTATTCTTGCAGCACTTGGATCGATTGCCTTTTGGTACTCTATTCCAATTGCAATTGGGGTTCTTATTTTATTAACCGCACTTATTTTATCGTACAGACAGATTATTTTTGCCTATCCGCATGGAGGAGGAGCTTACGTTGTTTCTAAGACAAATTTAGGTATAAATGCCGGACTCGTTGCTGGCGGCTCCTTACTGGTAGATTATATCCTTACCGTAGCTGTAAGTGTATCAGCGGGAACAGATGCGATTACGTCTGCGTTTCCGGCTTTACATCAGTATACCGTTCCAATCGCGGTCATACTTGTTATTTTCATTACAATCTTGAATCTTAGAGGAGTAACAGAATCTGCTTCTATTCTAGCTTATCCTGTCTATCTCTTCGTATTAGCACTCATTTTATTAATTACTGTTGGAGTGTTTAAAATTGTAACTGGACAAGCGCCGACAACTTTACATACACCTATTGGTACTGCAGTACCTGGCGTTACATTATTCTTTTTATTAAAGGCATTCTCATCTGGATGTTCTGCATTAACAGGGGTAGAGGCTATTTCAAATGCTATTCCAAATTTTAAAGAACCAGCTGCTAAAAATGCGGCTAAAACATTAGTTATGATGGGAACAATTCTAGGAGTCTTATTTACTGGAATCACGGTTTTGGCATTTTGGTACGGTATTGCTCCGAAGCCTACTGAAACTGTTGTATCTCAAATTGCATCAGATGTATTCGGAAGAAATTATGTTTACTACTTTATACAAGGAACAACAGCACTTATTTTAGTATTAGCTGCTAATACAGGATTCTCTGCATTCCCATTATTAGCTTTCAACCTAGCATCAGATAAATACATGCCTCGCATGTTTTTAATGCGCGGTGATCGCTTAGGATATTCAAATGGAATTTTGACACTAGGAATCGCTTCTATTATTTTAATAATTGCGTTTCAAGGAAAAACAGAGCAACTAATCCCGCTATACGCAGTTGGTGTATTCCTTCCTTTCACCTTGTCGCAAACAGGAATGATTGTAAAATGGTTACGCGAAAAGCCAAAAGGATGGTTACCTAAATTACTAACAAATTTAGTAGGGGCGCTTATTTCACTATCTGTATTACTGATTTTCTTTATCACAAAGTTTACACAAGTATGGTATGTCGTTATATTCCTGCCAATTATTGTGTACACCTGTCATCGTATTTATAAACATTACGATTCCGTTGGAGAACAACTACGTATCAATCCAAATGCAGTTTCTCACAAATTTGAAGGAAACATTGTCATCGTACCCGTTGCAGGAATCACAAAAGTAGTCGAACAATCCATTAATTATGCCGAGGCTATTGGTGATACTGTCATCGCCGTATATGTAGCCTTCGACAAAGAAAGTGAAATAAAAATGCAACAAAAATGGAAAGAATGGAAACCAGATGTTCGTCTTATTACAGTCGTTTCTTCTTACAGAAGCTTAATGAGACCTCTTACAAAATTAGTAGCTATGATTCAAGATAAAGCACAGGAAAATCATCAGTCAGTTACTGTACTCATTCCACAATTTATAACCAAAAAAAGTTGGCATAACATCTTACACAACCAATCAAGTGTTTTATTAAGGGTATACCTTTTATATAAAAAGAATGTTATCGTTTCAACTGTTCCGTTCCGATTTAAGAAATAGCTAGTAAACTATTAAATTTTTCTATCCTTGTACAAAAACAAGACCCCCTAACTATAAATGAGTTAGGGGTCTTGTTTTTATTAGTTAGTTTTTAATACTTCTTCCCACTGTTCATATTTTTCATGCGGAGAAACTTTTGGACATGCATCTCTCGTCTGTTAGTTATCATATTACATTATTAACATGATTACGGACTACTCTCTTTTCACATAATCAGTGTTATCGGTAGTTATTATTTTGGCTCTGTTAAATTTTAATGTTGAAAATTGGAGAAAATTAAAGGAAACCCTATTTTAAGGAGCTTCCTCCATTGTTGTTTAACTAACAGACTCCGCTACCTTAAGTACAACCTTTCACAATCCTTGATATATAAAAAGAATTATGTTCTTTAGTAATGATTACACTAAACTTAATTTTTCAATTGCCTGCTTTTCATCTGGAAAGAAAAATATATCCTTCCCTTTATTGCTCTCATAGATAAAGTCCTTCAAACTCTTACTTGAATATACAGAAAAGTTCCCTATAACAGCTATTTTCACATGATAATTGATAAACTTTTGTAATATTTCCCCTGCAAGTTTCGTACTTAAATGAAAAAAGTCCTCACATATTGCCGATTTATTCAAAATTATACGGTTACAGCCAGTTTCATACGCTACTGTCGCCATAAAATCCAATGCCGACTGAACATCTTTTATTAGTATCTCGCTACTGCTTATAACAGCAATTTCAATATTATTTTGTTTAACGGTATTTATTTTCATAATGGTCCTCCATTTCGGTAAATAAGTTTGTTGTACAATAATTAATCCTTTGATTTTTGTTTGATTTTCTGGAACATTAATACGTCTAATTATACTTAACAGTAGATGAACATTTCTATAATGGGGTAGCGTCCCGAAAATGCGGATTTACAACGTTAAGCTGTTTGCAACGTTAAAAATGAAGGATTTAACAACGATAAGACTTTTGAGACAAATCATATGAGACACTAGCAAGCTTTATTTAACACAAAATTGGTTAGGTCCCAATAGATTAAACCCTATTGATACAAAGTTTTCTGTCTTAGCGTTGTAAATTGTCAAAATCCTGATGCTACCCTTTATTGAACATTCGAGACCCTATAGCAAAATATTTACGACATCTTTCGAAAATCATCAGTCAATATTCCAGAAAACCCCCAGTTTTCATCCTCAATTTCTTGGATAACGATATGAGTATGTTCTGGCTTTTTACCGAGTACGTTAACAAGAGTAGTTGTAAATTCTTTTACTATTTGAGCTTTTTGTTCACGAGTTGCACCCTTCGTTATTTGAAGATTAATATATGGCATATTTACCCCTCCAATTATTTACATTGATAAATGCTATTTCTACTAATACATATCTCTTTCCTTCTAATTGAATTTCTTCACACTTCCTATAAACACGTAAGAAAGGACCAATGGCATCATTCCACAACAAATTCCTTTAGTTGAGCAATATTAGTGCGTATGAGGTAATGAGACAGATCTATCCTTGTTGGGCTATAAACCTCTTTTATATGGTAATTGTTTAATGTAGTGCAGTTCCTTTTAATAAATGTTGCTTTAAAATAAAGTTTGATCAAATTGATACTAATAACCTTGATAAACGCTCTTAATATTTTTAATCGGCTCCTTCTTTTTATAAAAAAGTTTGATCATTTCCTATCTATGTTGCTCCACAATCGCGCCCTTTAATGGAATAACTAAAATATGATCTCAATCCTAAAATCACTTAATTCTTCTTCAACTAACGCTACCCGTTACTTTAAATACAATATTTCACAATCTAGATTGATTGAGCGATGATGGCTCAATATTATTTTTCTAAGTTTACTATTTTACTTCCTTCTCAATGGTCTGCTTTATTACTTGAGATGCTCGATCAATGCGGATTCTCATTTCAGGTTCTGTATGATTTGGTAGAAAATCAGTGATCCAGACGAGAATACTTTCGTTCTCATCCTTTGCAAAAACTTGAAAAGAAGCATGATGATGAATTAAGGGTGGATTACTTCCTTCGACAACTGCATAAGAGAGCCGATATGTTTTGGCATCAATCGAAACAATCCGTTCACGTACTACTCCTCCATGTGGAAAATATAGAATTCTATCATTACCGTCTAACTGGGTATCCAAAGTATACCCTGGTACAAACCGTTGATGTACAGCACCAATATCACTCACTGCGTCCCATACTTGATCAGCATTTGCTTCAATTACGATTTCTTTACGAATAGTAGCCATATCTTTCTCCTCCTTACCCATTATTATATTTTTGATTAATATGTAAGTGGATCAAAAACTAAATAATTAATGTGTTTTTTTAAACTTTTCTATTTATTGGTTATTAGAAGCACAAAATTTACAATTAGGATCTTTACATAGTTCTCTATTATGCATAATGACATTTTAATTCAGACGTACTTTTCCTTTCACTATAAAAACCCCTTAGATAACTATATACAAAGGGGTAAAGCATCGTAACTTTTTTGCAAACATCGCGACTTTATTCAAAACATCGTATCTTTTTTATAAACATCGTGACTTTATTTTAAATCCACAATAAACGGCGAAGTTGTTCAACTATTCTGCCCCGTTAGTTGAACAAGAAACAATGCATACCGTATTCATGTGAAGTTTACATAACACATCATTATCAGCAGTAACCAAATCCTAGAAAGCCATTCATACCAAGAGTTTGTCAGCCTTCCGTTCTTTCCGCTGTATGCAGGATTTCATACCTCCCTGTCACAACAGCATTTGACAGTTCAAACCGTTCTCGTAGCCTGCATGAAATCCTGCATATCCTTAGCGTATAAAATCCACGTTTTACCATCAGTACCCCTTCTCCAACATACGAACTATACAAATTACAAAAATCCCTATCAAACTTTGAAAGTGCATCTCAATATCTATACACTAAAAGCCGAAGACCTTAAACTTGTCTTGAATTGTCCCTCTCTAAAAACCGAAATTAATTTTCACTTACATATTTGATTCTCCTAGCAAAAGACAAGAAGCCAGAAATCCCATGGGATAAGTCCCCTCCTTGTCCATTCCTTCGGTTTTAGGTTCGTCTAGGGATAAAAAAACTCATACCTTATTTAGAAATACACTTTTGGAATTCAACTGAGATACAACTTAAAATAACATTAATAGCATATACCAAGTAAAATCCTCTCAGGCTTCCTGTGTTTTCTATTAACAAGTACATATGTTTCATCGCAGAAGTAAGCATATTTATACTCACCTACCTCTCCCCTTTACATAAAGTGAAACTTCCATCAGTGGGGTTTTCTTCATCCCCCACTGATGGTTATTTGAACCAATCGGGCGCATGCCAGCAGTTATCTCCCACCTATCTTCTTCGCTTTTCTCTCAATCTTGAGGTAGGGGGCTTACTGCCCGTTAATACGGGATAAACTGTATATTCTATACATCTCATTATTAAAATTCAATGTGTCTAATAAACTATAAAAACTGACACAAAAAATATTTCATTTATCCATTAGTCAGTTAACTCTACTTGTCTCATCAAATAGGCTGTTTTCTATAATACGAGCATTCTTTCTTACAATTCGTACAATATTTTCACAATGCAGCGTCAGTATATAGTATGTACCTATGACTATATACTTGTTATAATCCAAATCGAAATGATTACGTTTTCTAACTATTAAATGGGTGTATTGGTTGTACAATCCAAGAAGATGTAAGAACAACATTAACTTCCCTTTTAAAGCTAAGAGTATTAAACGTGTTTTCGTTTACAGATGGATAGTACAACAAGGAGAAATTACATTGCCTTTATCAAAAAATTATAAGATGATAATTGGAATTTTATTGATAACACTTTTTATATTTCTTTTTTTCTTTATTGATTATACAAATCTTACTTATTTAAAAAGCGTCATTCCGACAAGTTGGTTAAATGTAAATACGATTTTTTTAAGTATTTTTTTTGAAGCCATTCCGTTTGTGTTAATTGGTGTATTTATTTCGGCTTTTATCCAAACATTTATTTCAGAGGATACATTAAAAAAAGTGCTTCCTAAGAATTATCTTCTTGCCATTATTCCTGCAGCACTCGTAGGACTTATTTTTCCCGTCTGCGAGTGCGCCATTGTACCTATTGTAAGAAGACTTATTAAAAAGGGAATGCCTCTTCATGTTGGAATGGTTGTTTTAGTAAGTACACCTATTATTAATCCTATTGTATTTGCCTCAACGTACTATGCATTCTCAACATTTCCCAACATGGCTTATTATCGCTTGGGACTTGCAGGTTTTGTATCTGTAATTATTGGACTTATCGTTTATTTTCTATACGGAAACAGCGATGTATTACGCGAAAGCAAGAAACCAGAAACACATCATCATGGAACTCATCATGTTCATAGAAGCCGTTGGCAAGAAACATTGTATCATGCCAGCGATGAATTTTTTGATACAGGAAAGTTTCTTCTTATAGGCGCTTTTGCCGCTAGTCTCTTTCAAACGTTTTTTGATCGTAGTTTTCTGATGGGACTTGCTTCAAATATACATCTGTCCCCCCTTGTCATGATGGGGTTTGGATTCGTTCTTTCTGTTTGTTCAGAGGCTGATGCTTTCATAGCCGCCTCTTTAAGTCATACATTTTCTGCCTCTTCTTTGCTGGCATTTTTAGTGTTTGGACCAATGATTGATTTCAAAAACACCCTTATGTTATTTGCTTATTTTAAAAAAGGGTTTGTTATAGAATTTATATGTATTGTTGCAGCAGTTGTATATATTGCCGTTTTAGCTGTTCCTATTCTTTTCATAGGAATACGGTGAGAGAGGAGAGAAAAGTATGGGCCACAGAGAAACACAATCGTTTCATATGTACGTTCGTGGAATTATTTTAATTGGTTTTGGAATGCTGCTGCTTAAGTTACTTATAACGGGACACATTGAGAACTTTATTGCTCCTAAAATGGTGAAATTTATTTATTTTACATTCTCTGTTGTGACATTGTTAGGTATTGTCCAAATCTGGAGAAGTGGTGAAAAAGAGAAATCTGGGTGTGGATGCTGTGATCATGATCATTCTCTTCCTCGCACTAAAAAAGGAGCCCTGTTGTTCTATTCTCTCTTTCTTACTCCAATTATTACAGCGTTCCTGTTTTCAGATCATACAATTGATGCAAGCATCGTTGCGAAACGCGGAGTGAGTTTAGCACAGAGACAACCAAAACAGGATTCAAATGGACAACCAGAACAAAATACAGGAGATCAATCAGGGCAAAGTTCAAGTGGACAATCAGGACAAAATACAGGAGATCAATTAGGGCAGGATTCAAGTGGTTCCACTACAACTCAATCGTCCACGGACGGAGGAGAGCAATCTCCAGGAGAGTATTATGATACATTACAAAAAAAGTTGATGAGTATGAATACAATTCAGATAGATGATGATAATTATCTGCCTGCAATGCAACTAATTTTGGGTAATGTCAAAGGATTTAAAGGAAAGAACATTACGCTTACTGGATTTATTTACAAAGGAAAAGATTATAGTAAAAATGAAGTTTTTATTGCAAGATATGAAATTACCTGCTGTGTGGCAGATGCCACAGTATGGGGGATGTTAGCAACAGGTAAAGAAGCAGCCTCTCTAAAGAACGGAGAATGGGTTACGGCCACAGGTGTTTTAGATCAAACAACTGAGAAGGATACTTCATCACCCCTTATAAAAATTACTGCAATAAAAAAAATTACTCCTCCGAAAACACAATATGTGTATCAAAAGTTTTAAGTTAAGCAGTGTTATCAAGATTGAAAATAAGGCTCTAGTGCAAAATATTTACTAGAAACACAGGGCCATTCATTTCTTTCGCATTCGAAGAGTAAAAATCTAACTCGAACCGTTTGTAGATAAATTCCTTTTGATGTTGTGGTCACACCACATCGCTATCAAGTTAACAATTTGGAATAGAAAAAATCCCTTCAGACATGAGAGCTGAAGGGATTTCTTATTCCTATACCTAGGAAACCACTTTATGAACACTTATATATTTCAAAGACACTCACTTTTCTTACTAGATAAGCTATTCCCTATAATAAGAGAATTCTTTCTTACAAGTAGTACAATGTTTTCATAAAATATTGTCAGTATATAGTATGTATTTATGACTATATATTTGTTATACTTTAAATCGTAATCATTACGTTTTAAATTCCCCATATTAGGAGGAGAAATATGAAAAATATACCCGTTTATATCATCTCAGGTTTTTTGGGAAGCGGAAAAACAACGCTATTAACTCATATTCTAGAGTACTGTAAAACCAAGAACATGAAACCTGCCATTGTACTAAACGAACTAGGGAAAGTTAACGTTGAGGCACATTTATTTGGAGATAGTCACGTATTTGAGCTGTTAAATGGATGTATTTGTTGTACGATTCAGGAAGACTTAAAGACAACATTAACTTCTCTTTTAGATTCACATGTTAAAAGCCCTATTGATGTTCTATTCATTGAGGGAACAGGTGTTGCTAATCCATTAGAAATTGTAGAAGCTATAGCTAGCCCACCTCTTGTTCATTTGTTTGATATTCAATCTATTATTAGTGTTGTGAATGCAAGTAGTTATTTAGATGAGCAAAGTATTTTTTCATTTAAATCTGTTCGTGAGTTACTTAAGAATCAGATTACAGGCGCCACTGTGGTCGTGCTAAATAAAGTAGACTTAGTAAATAAAAAGCAATTACAGAAAGTTCAAATGAAACTTGCGAAGGTTATAGATGCAAACACACAGGTGATGGAAGCTTCTTATGGAAGTGTAGATGTAGAAGAATTATTACAAAAGCGAGCAAATACTATTGTATATTCATCTCATCATTCTACATGTAGTCACAATCATCCTGAGCAAGATCATCACTCTTGTAATCATGATCATACACATCATCATGAACATCACAATGGAATTAAAACTATTACAATCCAGGATGTACCTCCAATATCTAGGGCACAATTTAAAAAATGGTTTACTTCTTTACCAGCAGGCATAGTGAGAGGCAAAGGATATATAGCATTAAAAGAAAGAGAAGGTGTTTATCCATTTCAATATAGTTCCAACCAATTGTACATTAGTAAATTCCCTCAAGAGCAAACTATGGAACCTTGCATAGTTTTAATTGGATGAGATGTAGATATTACTCACGTTCAAAACACCTATACGTCTCAATTTTCTTTACAATAAGTGAATTTTGAGATTGATATAAAATGAAAAAAGTGGCTCCCCTACCCTTTGATTGGAAAGAATCATATGAGTATGGATAATTATTATTTATATTAAATTTCAAAAGGAGAATGAGTACATCATGAAAAAATGGAAATATGGTGCATTAATAACCGCTTTGGCCCTTTCGACTGCTATTGCGGGCTGCTCTAAACAAGATGAGGCAAAGGGTACTACAAAACAAGACAAGTCTCTTAAGGTCGTAACAACCTTTTATCCTATGTACGACTTTACAAAAAATGTGGTTGGATCCAATGGAAAAGTAGATGTGTTAATTCCTGCTGGGACAGAACCACACGATTTCGAACCCTCTCCAAAAGATATTGCTAAAATTGAAGGTGCCGATGTGTTTGTATACAACAGTGACTCCATGGAAACATGGGTACCTAAAGTATTAAAAAGCCTTGATAATAAAAAAATAAAAGTGGTGGATGCAAGTAAGGATATTTCACTTATGGAAGGAACCGCTGAGGAAGAAGATAAGCATGCTGATAAGGCGCAAGAACATCCGATGGATCCCCATGTATGGTTAGATCCAGTGTTAGCCCAAAAAGAAGTAGAAAATATTAAGCAAGTAGTTATAGAAGCAGATCCAACTCATAAACAAGACTATGAAAAAAATGCAGATCAATTTACTGCAAAACTAAAAGATTTAGATAACGAGTTTAGAACAACTCTCGGTAATGCAAAACGTAAAGAATTCGTGACGCAACATGCAGCATTTGGGTACTTAGCAAAAGAATATGGCCTTACTCAAATTCCAATTGCTGGTCTTGCTCCTGATCAAGAACCAAGTCCAGCCAAATTAGCGGAACTTCAAAAGTATGTAAAGGACAACAATATTAAGGTCATTTATTTTGAGGAAATCGCTTCTCCAAAAATAGCAAAAACCCTAGCGGATGAAACGGGAGCAAAAACAGTTGTATTAAGTCCCATTGAAGGAATTACAAAAGAAGAACAAGACAAGGGAATTGACTATATTAGCTATATGAAAAAGAACTTGGATGCACTAAAACAATCTGTTATGCAATAGCAACAGTAGTGCGTTTTACAATCATGTAAAACGCACTTTTTGTGCTTGTACCTAAAGAAAAAAAGTGTATTTCGTCACCTACACATCACATTTGTGAAGCGGTGGACACCAATATGCTTTCCCCATTCCGGTTGACCTGTATCAAAGATTAAAACTAACTCCATTTCATTTTGGATGATTAAAAAAATTATATATATATTACTACAATGCTCCATTTTCATTATCACAAGAATTCATACACTGGAATTATTATGTGGCGAAAAAATTCATCTAATTTTATAACTAAAAAGCTGCCCAATAATCAAAACGGGCAGCTTCTTTCTGTGCTTTTTATCAAAAGTACATTATGAGTTAATGTTATTTTATAGATACGTCTAAATCTTTAGCAGCTGTATTTAGGTTATCGCGGTTAACTTTAATAAGATCTAAAGCCTTGTTTTTATCTTTATTGTTTAATGCATCTTCCAATGCATCAAATTTACTGTGCATATCATTCGCATATGTATCTCCCTTTTTGTCTTTCAGAGGACCAAGAATATTAGAGTGATATTCCTCATGCATTCCTTCAAAGGTATCACCAGCACCTTTAAAATCGTCCTTGTTAACGTCCGACTCGATGGTTGCTAGTCCATTTAATTCATCTTGTATTGCTTTTGCTATTTCGGTTTTACCAGGTACGGATTTCGATTGATCCGATTGATCATGTGTATGTTTTTGTGCAGTGCTACATCCAGCTTGGCCTAAACCCAATAATAGAATGAGTGAAACTGTTAAAAAACCTTTTACTCTCATTATTTATATCTCCTTTTCATTTGTTTAACTACTACAGTTTTGTATGATGTTTTGTTTTAAACCACATCCATATACCTGTGATACTCAAAATAACCATACAAATTGCACCCAAGTCAGTTAACCACTTTATTGATATATTACCCAAAGTCCCAGAATGAAGAGAAAAAAGGAACATTTGCATTTTCATTGCTGTATCTGAATTATATCCAATAAGAGAACGATGATTAAGCAATATTCCCGTTATCGCCATTATTAAAACTAACAAAGCCCCAATTATTCCAGCGATTCGGTGAATCACTCTTAAAATTCGTAACATAAATTTATCCCCTCAATCAGCTGTATACACCTAACTAAACCATTATACTTTTTAATTGAAACATCAACTATTACAGGTTTTTTTCAAACAGAACATTTTAAATTTAAATACAAACTTGTTTCTCAAAACTCTTACTTAGTGTATGTTACATTATTTCTTTTAGCCATGTAGAAGAATTTTAAATGAATTCAAGAAGATTTCACAAATCCCTCACACCTATTATATATATTAAAAATCGGATTTATAATCCTTGCTGACATGTATAAAGAGAAATAAGACATGAAAGAGATAGGGGGAGAACAAAGTATGTTTGCAGAACAACAAAAAGTAGATCACACTGCCACAAAAAATGCAGATAAGTCAGAGCTTTCAAAAGCGCAATCCTTATATCGAGCTGTGTGGCGTTGGCATTTTTATGCTGGTATTATTTTTGCTCCATTTGTTATTTTATTGGCAATTACAGGTATCATTTATTTATTTAAACCGCAAATTGAGAATGTAATGTACAAAGATTATTACTATGTACAAGAAGGGCAAGAAAGGATGACAACCGAAAAGCAGATAGAAGCTGTTAAAAAAGCTTACCCTGATGCTTCTATCACACGATATAAACCTTCTTTTGCAGCAGACCGTCCAGCAGAAGTCGGCATCACTGATAAAGACATAGCAATGACAGTATTTGTGAATCCCTACAATGGAAAAATCTTAGGAGACTTAAAGAATGACGAGAAATTCATGAATGAAGTGGAACGCCTGCACGGTGAACTCATGATGGGGACAACAGGAGATCGAATCGTAGAAATGGCTGCTTGTTGGGCAATGATTTTACTTATTACTGGATTATATTTATGGTGGCCACGCAATAGAAAATCCATCTTTGGCACGCTCATCCCGAGATTTTCTAAAGGAAAGCGTATTATGTTAAGGGATTTACATTCCGTTCCTGCTTTCTGGTTTTCTTTATTTGTCTCTATTTTTATACTAACAGGTCTTCCTTGGTCTGGATTATGGGGAGATTTCATTAACCGAATTGCAACAACTACACACACAGGATATCCAACAGGATTATGGGACGGTAATTTACCAACGTCAACAGTTCCATCTAAAGATGTAGCGAAAGTTCCTTGGGCTGCAGAAAATTTGCCAGTTCCAGAGTCTAAAGTAAGTGTAGCCCCTCTTTCTGTGGAACAAATCATGAAAATAGCAGATGAAAATAAAGTAGGGAAAGGATACTCTATTACCTTTCCAAAAGGAGAAAAAGGTGTATACACAGTAACTGTTTCTCCTGATAAGCCAGAAGGACAAGCAACTTTGCATATTGACCAATATAGCGGGAAAGTGCTGGCAGATTTACGTTTTAAGGATTATGGAATTCTGGCCAAAGCAATTTCTATCGGAGTGGCATTACATGAAGGGCATTACTTTGGCCTAGCAAACCAATTGTTAGATCTCATTATCTGTCTTGGCTTAATTGGTATTTCTTTGACAGGTGTTATGATGTGGTGGAAACGCAAGCCCTCTGGTACGTTGGGTGCTCCTTCTTTACCCAAAAACTTCAAATTAATGAAAGGTACAGTAGTTCTTATTATTGTACTAGGTATTGTGTTCCCGTTAGTGGGTGCTTCATTACTTGCTGCTCTTGCACTGGATTGGTTGGTAATAAAGAGAATACCGTCTGTGAAAAAATGGGTAGGATAATAAATTGCAGCGTACTATTTTAGAGTACTTATAGAGTAAAGGAGACTATATGAAAAAGAAAATCTTATCCTATATAGCAGCTAGTGTTTTAGTAGCAATTGGTGTGTACTTGTTTATAGACTACAGCAATAAAACGCAGGAAACTAAAGATACATCTACACCACCTTGTCATATAAAAAAATAGAATGCAGGAATTACTCATATTTTTCTGAAGAGTTTAAGAATGGATAAAAAATAAACCCTCAAAATCTCCTGTTAGCCATCCATGCGGCGAGGCGCGACATGAATGACTAACAAGAATCAATAGCTCAATAAACGAAAAAAGCCAATCCTTCCTTAGTGTACAGGAAATTGGCTTTCTCTATGTAAAAAATCGCTTAGCGTACAAAATTCCGACAGGACCCTTTCAATAGTGTTAACCTTCTTTTTTATATTAAATCCCCTTTTCTTTGCAAATACTACACATTACATTGTTAATATGATTACGGACAAACCTTTTTGCTATTGGCTCTGTTAAAGAATAATGTTGATAATCTAGCAAGTAAAAAAGAAACGAATCTCTTATTCAACTAACGCCCCATTAGCGAAACAAGAAACAATGTTTTATGATTGCTTATTCAATACAAACCAACCACTGTTTTGTTTCATTTTTGTTTTAAAAAATGACTTCCATATTAGAAATCCACCTCAAGACGCGTTTGCGTCTACGTGGGGGTAGTTCAATTTAGAGCCACGTATGAATCAGCATTGAACACACAAAAGCAAATGAAAGATAGTAATGCCAATTTTTATCTTTTCGTTTGTATCGTAGAAATCCCAATGTTCCTATAACTCCTATAAATAAAAAAGTAACAATAAATGTTAAAGCGAACTGATATGTCATTTTAACAGCTTCTTGTTTTTAAACTAATAGGCGTACCGCCACATCGCCATCAAGCTAATAAAAATGGGTTACCTCAAAACGATAAAAACGATTAGAGACCCTGATTCTTTTATACAAGGCAGAAAAATCAGGGCTATTTTTAAAGGATTATTGAGTAAGCAATAGTTAATTGATTATGCTAGTATTTTTATTCTTCACTAATAAAGGGAGCAATTATTTTTTTTTCATAAGAAGATAACACGATATTCGTTGATGGCGTACCATATTGCATTGAATCATCAATAAATTGTTCTAAACTTTCTACAGAGTACGTTGCTAATTTGACAATATAGCTAATTTCCCCTGCTACTCTGTAACACTCAAGTACATCTGGATGATTATAGCAAAAGTTAGCTAATGATTTACAATCCTTTGATTTAAACAATATAAGTGCAGAAATTGGACGGTTTATTTTTTTTAGAGAAACATGTGCATGGTAACCTTCAATAATTTGTTGCTCCTCTAACTTCCGTACTCGCTCAGTTACTGACGGAGAAGATAAGTGAACGGCCTCTGCTAAATCCTTCATTGAAATTTTTGCATTTGACTGTAATAATCCCACGATTTTTTTATCAATTTGATCCATAAATTATCCAACCTTTTTTTATAAAATAGAATAACCTAAATTCTTTATATAATAAAGCCAAACAATCGAATATCCTTATTTAACTTATTTATCAGCCTTCTATATTTGTATAAAATAAGGATATCAGGAGGCGATTTGCGATATGAAAAAGATTTTATTATTATTAGCTGACGGATTTGAAGCAGTAGAAGCTAGTGTATTTACAGATGTACTAGGTTGGAATAAATGGGAGGGCGATGGATCAACTGAGGTCGTAACAGTTGGTCTTCGGAATAAATTAACCTGTACTTGGAATTTTACTGTCATACCCGAAAAAACGGTTGATGATATTCAATTAGATGAGTTTGATGCACTGGCTATTCCAGGAGGGTTTGAAGAAGCTGGTTTTTATCGGGATGCATACAGTAGAGAATTCTTAAATGTTATTCAACATTTTTATGCCAAGCAGAAGCCTATTGCCAGTATCTGTGTTGCATCATTAGCGCTTGGTAAAAGCGGAATTCTTACAGATAAAAAAGCCACCACATACAGTCATCCAACGAGTAAACGAAAAGAGCAGTTAAAGAATTTCGGTGCAATAGTACAAAATGATTTAATTGTTCAGGATGGGAATATTATTACATCATCAAATCCAGGTACAGCGTTTGATGTTGCATTTTTATTACTTGAAAAACTAACATCTAAAAAGAACGCTAAACATGTAAAGGATCTTATGGGGTTTTAGGCATTGCACTTCAACAAAGGGGTAGTTTAATGGCATAAGGGCCACAGAAGTGAACAAAATTTTTTATAAAAACAAGATGTAAATCTACTTGAAAAGAATCCATTTTGATCAATCTATTTTTAAATGGATTCTTTTTATTTTTTGTAAGGTGTGTTTGATCAAACTTTATTTCAAAGCTACAACAATATTGAAAACAATCATAAAGGAGAACATATATGGGAATCGAACTTGTTCATTTTAGCATTGGTAAACCGAAACCAATGAAATATGGAGTAAATAAAGAAATGACAACAGGTATCTGTAAAGAACTTGCGGAAGAGGTTTTCCTATCAAAAGATGGATTTCTGGGAGACGTTGTAGCTGACCTAAGGTTCCAGTGGACCTGATCGAGCCGTTTGCGTCTATCCATATGAACATTACGCACAGTGGGAACAAGAATTTCAAACGACGCTCCCTCCGTCTACATTTGGTGAAAACATTACTGTAACAAATATGTTAGAACGTGATGTATTCATCGGGGATACATATCAATTAGGCGAGGCCATTATTCAAGTTACACAAAGCCGAATCCCATGCAGTTCCATTTCAAAAAGACTTGGCATTCCTGGGATTTTACCTCGCATTGTAGCGACCGGTTATACTGGTTATTTATGTCGCGTTCTTGAAGAAGGTATCGTTCGTAAAGATTCACAAATAAAACTGCTGGAACGTCATCCGGACTCAGTTTCTATTCTATTTTCTAACGAAGTATATTTTCATAGACGGAAAGATATAGAGGCAATGGAGAAAATTGTAGCTGTTCCAGAACTAGCAGAAGATTGGCGTGAACCGTTAACAGGTCGTTTAGCAAAATTAAAATAATGTATCTAGGGTTCCCATTCACATTTTAACGAAAATATACGTGCAAACATAAAGATGGGGTCCCGCCACATCGCCATCAAGTTAAAAAATTAATCGTTCTCCAAAACGACAAAAATGAACTAGATTCTCATAGACAACTATAGTGAGAATTTAGTTCATTTTTGTTTTTGGAGTACTTCGAAAGCTTAGCTTGTAACATACAATAAGAAAACCGAAATCTCTTTTATTTAATCAAGAGATTTCGGTTTATTATTGGGGTAGCACCACATACCCATCAACTTAAGATTTTGAAGTGCACCCAAAACGAAATTTTTTCTCGCTACATTCATTTATGATAATTAAGTTCACTTTTTTCGTTTTGGGGTATTTTTATTTGTTAGCTTGATGGCGATGGGGCGGAATCCCAATATGGACTGTTGGGGGTTATTGTATGATCTCTTCTTTAGGTTGGGTAAAAAAGAAGATAAAAGTAATTAAAGAAATAGCTAGAAGAAAAACTCCATTTTTAGATGGTTGAATAGTAGGAATATCCGTTAAAGCCATGTCATCATTCCTTTGTAAGTATTTTTAATAAATTAGGATTAACATCAAAATGTTTGGACACAACCTTTTGAAAGAAAGTATAATCTCTTTTCAAGTGAGGAAGAGTAGGTTCGAGTTTAGGAACACCAAAAATGGGTCCACTAACATTAATGGTAAATCTGCCAGGTCCAATAAAGCTACCCGTAACACCAATTTCATCATTGAGTATTAAAACGGCGAGGATAACGTCTATTACATCAATAATCACATTCGTAGTTTGTTTTTCAAATTTACCTTCGATTCGAGGTTCCCCTGTTAATGGTCCTCCTAATGCAACGCGAAACCCTCCTGATGTCACAAAAACTCCTATAATGGTGATTTGTCCAGTTAACAATAGTGCGACTGTCACAATATTGAGATCGCGTTGGATAGACCGTATGACTTGTATATTTTTTGTAATTTCAATGTTTTTTTCCAATATTGTCACACCCTCTAGATACATATTATTCTGAGCGATGTTAAATGTGAGGAAGGATAAGTATGAAATATAGGAATTTATGTAGTAGTGAACCAAATTATTTTCAATAGTCACATTAATTATAAAAATACATAATATAACTTTATGATAAATGTGAATTAGACCTCCATTTATTACAACCCGCCGTCGGCGGGACTTCAAAAAGAAGTGCGAAGCGCACTTCTTTTCTTTGTAATCCCTACACATTACATTGTTAATATGATTACGGACAAGCCCTCTTGTTATTAAATAATTCAGTTCCTCCCTATTAAATAAAAGAAAACATTACGGATTACTCACCTTTCAAATAATCGGTGTTATCGAAAGCTGCCATCAATTCCCCCATATTTTGTTACTAATTCCTCGGTACATATTACCTTGTATTTAAGAAAATGATAAATACGATGAAATCTTGTACTTTGGAGGTTATAGTATGCGAAAAATAACAATTGTTCTTTTTTGTATGATGTGTTTTATATTCAATAGTAATATATTAGCGAAAGCTTCTTCGTTTAGTAACCTTCCTATATCAAAGTCCTCTGAACGTTGGTATTTAAAAATTAATAAATCTGACAATGAACCCAGGCTTTCAAAACCAAAACTGGGCCTAGTTAATACATATAGTCTAGATGTGAAAAACATGGGGGAAAATGCTTATAATTTAGATGTAGATATATACAGTAACTTTAACGATTCCAAAACTTTGCGGGCAAACATGGACGCACCGGAAACTGAAAGAACAGTTCCAAATAATGAATGCCATTTTTCTAACTTTCCTGTGTCAGTAAAAGCAAAGAGTATTACTGTTATCATTACATGGGAGGAAGAGCTACCTAAGACATTCTCTGATAGTAAAACGATAAAAGCGAGAAAATATAAAGAAATATTTGTGTTCGATCAAAAGTAAATGATAAAAAGCTCTCCTGTTTTATAGAGAGCTTTTTATCATCTATTTAGGTATGAATATCATATATACAAAGTTGATATAACGCATGTTATTGAAAGTAAAAAAGCGAATCATTTCTTATCCATCCAATGACAAAAAGAGGTGCAATTTGTACTGAACTCCAAAAGTTAGACTTTTTCAAAGTGATTCCTTACTCCAATTTTTCTTTTAGTTATCATCCAGTTTCGATATGATTTCAAGTATGATTTTTGAAAATCTGCTAAATCATAGTTCTATCCAATAACGCTGAACAATTTCGCCAGTATTAGGGGAAATTACTTCATTTTCTAAGATACCACCAACCTTTTGAATGGTTTTGGCAGAACCAATATTTGCTTTGTCACAAGTTATCAACACTTTCTCTAACCCTAATTTTTTCACTTCAATTAAGGAAAGCTGAAGTTGCTCAGTGGCGTAACCCTTTCGACGCTCTTCAGGGTGCACGCTATAACCGATATGTCCGCTCTCCATCAGTAATTCTGGCGTTAATCGATGGCGGATATTGATTAAACCGACTAATTCCCCATTTTCAATACTCAAAAACTGAGTGGATGGAACTCGATTTGGCGGTAAGTTTTCTCCTTTTTCTTGAATTTTAACTTTTTCAAGCCATTCGTCAATGGAATCAAAATGTTGTAAGGAACAACTACCATACGGTTGTTCTCTTGAATTTAGGAATGCCTGCCGATAAGCCATGATTTGTTCCCTATGGTGGTGTGTTGGTTTTACTAATTTCATTGTCATCATCTTTCTCCTATATCATTTTTTATTCCAGTTTATAACATTCAGAATAAAGCGAATAGAGTAAGAGGAGTTTTTCTTTTTAATCCCTCAGCACCAAACTTTTTATACAGGTTAATCCATTGTCTAACTCATTCAAGATATTCTTCACACTACGCAATTTTAATTCAAAATCATATTTAACCAAAATAAACACCCCAATCGTTAGATTTTTGGTCTAACTATTAGGGTGCACATCAATTTTCACTTCTTTTTTTGCAATCGCTACACATCAAATTTGTAATATAACACTTTGCCCATTAAGCTAATAAATCAAATAACGATTTGCAATTTGATAAGTAAATAATACAAATGCCTCTTTAGAGTTCCAATTATTTAACTCCTTTTGCATTAATTCTTGATGTTTTTTAGAAATATCAAGAATTGCATTTCCAATCGACTTTCTTGCATATTCATCAGGGTCATTCTTTAAATTTGATAATAAATTTGTAGTTACTTCAGGTGGTTTCTTAAAATTAACTTCCTGTACTAGTAAATACACTTAATCCATATTTCCAGAAACGATAAGCGATGAAACATAGTATTATAGCAACGAATGGTGTGCACAAAGAAATCCATTTGTACCCCTTATCAAAGAAAAAGGCAGCTGGATAAAAAGATGTAAAACTGTAAGGAATAATAAATGTTAAAATAAATGCTATAACTTTATTATAGATAGTAATTGGATAACGTGAAAAATCGCTTAAACTAAATACCGCTGATACAACAGGAATACTATCTGTCATCCAAAAGGAAAACGTAATAAAAAACAGATTTAATGCAACAAAAATAAACCCACTGGAAATAATCATGACAAGCAGCATTAATACATTTCCTACTGTCATAGCAATATCTAGATTACTAATGGAATAATAAAGAACAACTCCCCCTATTATAAGTTGGCCAAATCCATCCTGTTGAACGCGCTCTGCTACAATTTGGAACAGTGGGTTAATAGGACGGATAAGCAAACGGTCTAAATTTCCTGTCCGAATGTATTGCCATCCAATCGTCCACAAGTTATCAAAGAAAATATGATGAATTGCCCTTCCTGCAAAGGCAATTCCATAGATTAAAAGGATTTGATAAAAATTCCACCCCTTTAAAGTTTCAATATGATCAAATACCACTTTTATAAAAAAAATAGATGCAAATTGTTGAATGAAAACAGACGAAATCCCTATAAAAAAGTCTACTTTATACTCCATCATAACTTTTAAATGCTGTTTAAAATAGACAGTGTACAAGAATGCGTACCGTTTAAGAGTGTGTAACACGTCACTCACCCCCCAAATATTGTGATTTTCCGAATTGCGAGAGCCCATAAGAATCGGGCAAGAACTGCAATGAGAATGAACCATATAAATTGTGTCGCAATGGCTATGTAAGCCGCAGAACCTGAAATAGCACCTGTATAAATAGAAACAGGTATATAGACCATAGACTGAAATGGTAAGAATATACTAATCTCTTGAAACCAATGTGGATAAAGCGATAATGGGACGAGTGCACCAGAACAGAACTGAATAATAGAGTCTCGCAGAAGGCGCAGCCCCCATACGTTAACGGTCCAGAATGCTAATATACCAATAATAAGGTCTAATTGTGTCCCGATTAAAACACCTAATATTACACTGATGATAAATAATCCAAAAGACTCTAATGATTGTGGGAGTTCTATCCCTATAAACCAAATGGAAAACAGTAACATAGGAAACGTTGTCCGAATAGAATTAGAAACTTTTTGTCCTACATCCATAGCTACCAGTTTGTCTAACAAATGGTACGGCTTCATAAGTTCCAGTGCTATGTCACCTTGTTTAATCATTCTAGCTAAATTGTCCCCAACGCCTGATACATATTGTTCCAATAATAAAGCAATCACCATATAAGTTAGCATATTAGTTAGTGAAAGTGCTCCAACAGTCTCTTTATTCTCGTAAACAGCAGTCCAAAAATAATATAACGTGCATAATTTAACAATAATTGCAAATGTACCTGCCCAATACCATGCTGCATAAGAAGTATCTAGCTTTATCTGCACTTTAAGCATTTCCCAATATTTCCTCAAGGGATTCCTCACCTCCATGCTGATAAAGATCTTTAATAATCGTCTCTAATTTAGGATTTGAAATAGTCAAATCTGATATTTTATTGTGCCTTGCGAGTTCTGAAAGTACAAATTCAGATGAAACAGTCTTTGTGTGAAAACTCAGCTCTACGTGAGATATATTTTCTGCCTCACTCTTATGTATCACGATGTCATTTTGTAATGATACAGGAATTTCAAACATTGTGTGCTCTTCTAATTCTAAAGATAGGATGCGGTTATAAGAAAAACGATCTTTAAGATCCTGTAAGTCCCCATCATACATAATAGACCCCTTATCAATAATAATAATCCGCTGGCAAAGCTCTTCTATATCCTGCATATCATGTGTAGTTAATACAACTGTTGCGCCCAGTTTCTTATTCATTTCCTTAATAAAACTACGTATTTTCACCTTTACATCAATATCTAGACCAATTGTAGGTTCATCTAGGAACACAACAGAAGGTTGATGAAGAAAGGCAGCAGCCAACTCACAACGCATTTTTTGTCCCAGTGACAACTGTCGAACAGGTAATGGCATTAAAGTCCCTAAATCCAATACATCCTCAAATAAATGCAACATTTCCTGATATTTTGTTTCTGGTATCTCATAAACATGTTTTAATAGTTCAAAAGATTCCCGCACTGGTATATCCCAAGCAAGTTGTGTACGTTGGCCAAAAACAGCTCCAATATTTTTAGCATTTTCCTGTCGGTTTTTGTATGGAATAATTCCATTCACCCTAATTTCGCCAGTATCTGGAGTTAAGATTCCACACAACATCTTAATAGTGGTTGACTTTCCAGCACCGTTGAATCCGATATATCCGACCATTTCTCCTTTTTCAACAGAAAAAGAAATTGGTTTTACCGCTTGCTTATCATAATATTTACGTTTTATTAAAGCTTTTATTGCACCCATTAAACCTGGCTTTCGCTCTAAAATCTTATAGCTTTTCGTAACATTCTTTACTTCAATCATTTATAAATCCCCTACTTCCCCTTTTACAAATATTAGCCGTTATACAGCTAAAGTATTATAGCAATCAAATAAATTCCTTCATCCTATTACACCTGCCTCTTATAAAATAAAGATTTATTAACATTCATTGGAAAGATTATAAGCTAACATTCCCCTCTCATTTTTATCACGAAAGCGTTTGCACAAATAGGAACTAGTATAATTTTACAGGAGCATTTAAATATTATCAACAAATTTAAAAAAGGCATTAATTACGTAACGGGATAATGATGATGAAGCTGGGTTAAACGTTTCAATTGAAAAGGTTTTATATGCAACCATTTGCAAAATCGGCCCAACGGGACAAGTAACTATTCTTACATATATATATGTGTGTGTGTAAATTCACGTTTTATAAAGCAAAGGGTTTTAACTTTGCATATCAATAACAATGATTGCAAATAGCTATGTGTAAATTCCTGCATGATACATAAAGTTATATCCCTTTCTTCAAACTAGCTTAGAGATTAGTTAAAAACAGAGCTTAAGCAGTTAACAGTTGTTGGAACGAGTTTGGCTTTAGTTAAACTAGAACAAGACTTTGGTAATTATAAGATTTCAGAAACGATTCCTATGTTTAAGGAATCAAATCAATGGAAATTGGTATTCGGTCAGAGATTAACTAGTGATTCTATTCCTATAGGTACAAATGTACAGGAAATTAAATAAGTAGAATAAGAAAAAGATAAATTGTTCAATTCCCAAGGATTTTATTAATACTAAAGGAATAAGATCCCACAGCGTTATCCCAATACTAAGATAAATTTATATATCCATAATATACAAAGTAATGTCAGGGAATTATAACCTTTGATACCACCCTGAAGGGGATATATTGAAATGAAAATAATGCTCATTATCTTACTCTCATTAAGGATTTTAAACTCTTCTTCAATGCTTATTTTCGCTAAAGAGAATCAGCAAGAAAATCTAATGAAAATTGTTAAGGAGTTTAAACCGTCAAATTCGCTACTTGTAAGCCCTGAAAATCCTTTTTCTACAAAGCCAATTCAACTCTACGACTTCAACCAGGATGGACAGAAAGAAATAATCGCTACTTTTCAAATTAAAGCAAAAGAACAACCCTCTCCCTCTCAGTTTGAAGTAATAGTTTTAAAGAGAGAACATAATAATTGGCAAAAAATTTGGGAGACAAAAACTCAAGGTGTTGATTTGGAACTTTCAGGTTTAGCTGATATTACCGGTGATGGTATAAAAGAATATTTATTTGGTGTTACGATTGGTGCAGCAGCAGGAAATAAACTTGAAGTTTTCCAATGGAATAATAACTTATTCAAAAAGATTGCAGATGTTCCTTATCATAAGATGGATATTTTGTATGGAAATCAAAAGATAGGTTTAGCAGTTTGGCAGTGGTACCTTGCTGATAGCTACCTTGTAGATGTATTAAAATGGAACGGTAAAAAACTCGCTTTTGATGCTGAATTATATTCCCAATACTACCCTGCCATTGAAAAATTCTATAACGATAAAATTTCAGAAATGAATGCCTGGTTTTATTGGTATTGTCTTGCGGATGCTCAAATAAAAGCAAATTTATTGGAAGAAGCCTCTAAATCCATTCAAAAAGGGTGTTCATTAGCAAAGCAATTATCGATGCCAGATGTAGTTCAAAATTTTAACGAATTAACTGGAAAACTTGAAGAAAAGAAAAAACACTTTTCCAACTAAAAACAGTAAATATCCTGTTTAACCAGGACATTTGCTGTTTTTTCTTTTAAAGCTCTAATAAAATAACATAATTGACAATATGCCCAACACCGTTATAATGGTACATCGGTATAAAAATAACATAATGGTGATTTTGAGCAAAAAGGATGTGTAATTATGAAACAACATAACGAACAAGCAAGTGGAAAAGATCAAAAAATTAAAGTTGAACGTGTACAAACTGGCATGAGAATGGAAAAAAGAATGGTAAAAGTTTCAAAAGCAATGGCAGAGTATCACGATGTTTCACTAGGCGTTCTTCTTGAAAGAATTGTTCTTCATGCTTTTGAAAACAAACCCATGTTTAGCCAAGAGAGTCTTGAAAAGGTTAAAGCTATAAAAGAAGTTTACGACATGGATTATGGTTTAGAAATGAGTCGTCAGTGGAATGATTCGGAAAACTAAAATGATTATTTTTAAGTACAGTATCATCTTAAGTTTTTGTAATCTATCCGTGAAGTAAAGAAGTTAAATAAAATTTCCTGGAGTGAAATGAAATGAAATTTAGTACATTAACGATATTTGACCATTACCCAAATCAATCATCCCGAACACCCAGACAATTCTACAACGAGGTATTGGACCAAGCCATTCGAGCTGAGGAAATGAATTTTGATGGGGTATGGTTTACAGAGCATCATTTCTCAGATTTTGGCATCAACCCCTCTCCAGCAGTTATACTCGCTGCGGTATCTCAAAGAACGAATAGAATCCGCCTTGGTGTAGGTGTTTCAGTACTTCCATTACATAATCCTTTACGAATTGCTGAGGATTATGCGGTTGTCGATCTTTTATCAAACGGGAGATTAGATTTGGGATTAGGTAGTGGATATGATCAGAAGGAATTTGATGGTTATAATATTTCATTAGAGGATAAAGCGGAGCGATTTAACGAATCTCTAGAAGTGTTACAGAAAGCATGGTCAGGTAAGTCTTTTTCTCATCAAGGGGACTTTTTTCAATATAAAGAAATCAAGCTTAGTGTCCAGCCAATTCAAACTCCGTTTCCCCCTCACTGGATTGCAACCTCTAGTGAAAAAGGTGCTACTCATGTTGCCAGTATGGGAAGCAATTTCATGGGGCTTGGATTTAGCAAATCACGAGATGAATTAGCAAAGCTGATCGATACATACAAAAATGTGTATCAAAAATCAGGACACGGTAATCCAGATCAATTAGAAATCCCCGTTGCCTTCCATGTTCATGTTGGTGAAACATCTGCAGAAGCTGAATCAAATGCAAAAGGTCCTTATCAATTATTTATGAACACTCCGCATGGGAAAAATATCTCATATGAGGTCCTTAAAGAGAATTTTAATCCAGTAATCGGAAGTCCCGATGAAGTTATTAAACAAATTCAGTCTTACCGTGAAATAGGTGTTACAAACTTTATGGCAGTAATGAACTTTGGTGGCTTAGAACATCATAAAGTGCTTTCATCCTTAGACTTATTTGGTAAGTATGTAATTCCTGCTTGTAAACCTAATACAAGCATTTCTTCTAAATAAGAAAGCAATTGTTTTTGTCGATATAATGATAATTTTTGAATATCTGGAATTAAAGGCTTTACATTTGCCCATAATGCGACCTCCAATCATGTATATAGGATTAATTGGAGCTTATCTGTAAAGATATATCAATTTTCAACATTGTTTTAAAACATAGCCTTTTTTATTGATACAAACAAATAATATAAAAAAAGCTAATCATCTATTTATATTCTGTAAATAGATGATTAGCTTTTGATTTATAAAAGCAATATATTTATTTTGTCTTTAATTGTTTCAATAAATCTTTAATTTCATTTAATTCACCTTCTATACGGTGAAGATGACTTTGCATATCATCAATCTCCTGCTCTGCTTTATAATTAATCGCAAAGTCAATAACAGATTCATGTTTATCACGCGCAGCTTGACGGTTTTGGCTCATCATAATAACAGGAGCTTGAAATGCTGCTATAAAAGATAAACATAAGTTCAATAAAATGAACGGCGGAGCATCAAAGTGTGCTCCTTTTGTGATAGACAGGCTATTCCAAATAATCCAGACACCAAGAAAACATGCAAACCAGATAATGAATCGCCAGCTACCTCCAAACTGTGCAATTTTATCAGCTAGTCGATCTGCCCACTTTGTTCGCTGTGTATATGCACTATCAAGTTGGTGAAGGATTTCTGATTCGTAGCGATCTACAAGTCGGTCAATACGTGTTAAGCTTTCTTGATTTAAGTCAATATCAAAACCTTGAATTTTCGTAGCTTCTTTTTTTTGCCCTGTAATTTGATTCCAGATTTTTTGTACCATTGTACAAACCTCCTCACTTATAGAGGAAGTCATCTTTCCGAAATTCACATGAAGCGGTAACTATCTTTACGAAGTAATCCGCTTCGAATATTCAGTTGTATGACTGCCTCTGATGTCGATCTTATATCCGACTCTCCTATGCTCGGATTACTCATAAAATAGTTCCACCTCACCTTTTTTTTTAATCCTTTCTCATTATATGTTATCTTGTCTTTTCTGACTATGTGATTATTGAAAACTACATTTTAATTATCTTACATTTTCACATAATAAAATGCATATAAATACTGGTTTATGAATATACCCTAGATCATATATTTTCATCATGTTTGTAAAAGCTACTTGTTATTTAGTAAATGAAACATACGTTGATGATGATTTATTATTAGCCTATTTAATTTTTCTACATGATTGTCGTTTAGATTTTTCCCTAATCTCCAAGGTACTTTTTCTATATATTGTTGATCTCCTTTCAAATCTTCCTGGTTTTGCTCTTTAAGTGGAACATTACCTTCGCTCATTATTTACTCTCCTTTATACTTAAAATGGATAAATATTGACAAGGTATTCTTATAATTCCTTTTTATAAGTTATTACATTCTCATTCAAAAGATAAATTCCCTGTTATATATTCCATACATGTGAGATTTACATAACTTATCACTATCGAAAGTAAAAAAGCAAATTATCCCCCAATGACAAAAAAAGATGCAATTTATACTTCTTTTCTTTGCAATCCTCCACATGACATTGTTAACATGATTACGGACAAGCCTTCTTGTTATTAAATAATTCATCTTCAGTAATTGCAAATTCTATTGGATAACAAGGGTCACTCACAACAATCTTATTACTTTTTATTTTAAAGATACCTAATTCTTTTAATGCCAACCATATAAAGTACTCCAATCAAAAATTAATTACTTTAATAATACGGTTTAAATCTAATTTTATAGTGTATGTCTATCGTATACATATAGGAAATTCAAAAAAATTAAGATTGTCCTCTTCTTTTATGTAGAAGTTTCTGTTAAATAAAAAACGCTTTATTCTGGAACTGAAGGAGATTTTATTAGGCAAACAGAATTGTATAATTTTGGATATTTGTACTATATTAGAGGATTAGGAGGTTTTTATCATGAAAAAAATATCTAAATTAGCTTTAACCCCTTGGTTTACAGGAGCTCTTACCCTATCAATCAATTTTGAAAATGCAAAGGTATTTGCTGCTAATGAACAGTTTGAGATAAAACAAACGCCTTCTGAAAACATCAATGGAGATCGCTATTTAGTTGTAACAAGAGAACAGCAAGAAGCCATAGAAAATTCACAGATTAAGGAAGGTTTTCTTGAAACAAAAGAAGGAACAAAAATCTTTTTCAAAAAAAATAAATAACAACTAATAATCCGATAATCCCACTTTTGTAAACAAAAAATCCCTCCAAATCTGCTGGAGGGATTTTTAAAGATTTTTGGATACATGATGAAGTTTTTTCTCTATTATTCAATCATTTGGTTGAACTACCCGCCACTTAACGTCCTTGCGGACTGTTTGAAGTGGGGGATTCCTACGAACATCAAAGTATCCTTTGATTATCTTAGTAGGCTAACCCCGTAGTTCCTACGGTTAGAAGTCTTACGGCTTCGTTTTTAAGGTTTTGTCCTGCGTTAATATCTCTGTCATGATGCGTGCCACAAGAAGGGCAATCCCATTCACGAAGATTTAGATTCTTAACGTCCTTGTTTTGGTAACCACAACAAGAACAAAGCTGACTGGAAGCGAATGTTTTTGACACAGCAATGACTTGTTTGCCATACCATTTGGCTTTGTATTCGAGCATGGTTCTAAATTGTGACCAAGATACTTCACTTATTGCTTTCGCTAATTTATGATTTTTTAGCATACTTGCCACTTGCAAATCTTCAATACCAATGATGTCGTGGTTTTTGACAATTTCGGTAGAGATTTTTTGCAAGTAGTCTGTTCTTGCGTTGGTGATTCGTTCGTGAATGCGAGCGACTTTGACACGCTGTTTATTCCAATTTGAAGAGCCTTTTACACGTTGGGAAAGAATCCGCTGTGTATCAGCCAACTTCTTTTCCAATGTACGAAACCACTTAGGATTTCCAAATACTTCACCAGTCGAAAGGATAGCAAAGTCTTTTAATCCAACATCAACACCAACAGACGAACCTGTTTTTTCTAATGGTTGCACTTCTGTTTCAACAAGAATTGAAACAAAGTATTTCCCGCTTGGATTACGTCTAACGGTAGCATTTAAAATACGCCCTTCTACTTCTCTTGATTTTGCAAAACGAACAAAGCCAAGTTTCGGTAATTTCATTTTATTTCCTGCAATCGCAATATTTCCGTTTGTTTG
>NZ_JBHTHG010000117.1:449163-560365 GCF_042676365.1 Bacillus sp. CGMCC 1.60114 | reverse complement strand
CTGCTAGTTTGATAGTAAACAAAAAATCTCACTTTTTTCAGATAAAAAGTGAGATTTTTTGTTTAGGGGGTAACTTGATTTCTTAGCTTGATGGGCATGGGGTAGCGTCAGGAAAATGCGGATTTACAACGTTAAAGAAATCCAAATATAAAAAGCCTAATTTCTCGGGATTATAAGTGAGAAATTAGGCTTTAGTTACTCCATTAAAGCGCCCGTTTCTTGAAGAACATTTTAGTGAGTCCATATCCTATTTGGTGAAAGTGATCGGTAATTGGTTTGTTCAATTACATACTATCTTATTAGCTTAAATCCATACATCGTTTTCAGCAATCAATTCGCCTTTGGTTTCACCAGTGTTGACTACACCTTTTGGCTCCACCAGCATTATATGGCATTCCTTTTCAGCATAGGGCTTATGCTCCACACCTTTTGGTATAACATACATTTCTCCTTTAGAGAGTTTGACCTCTCCATCACGAAAAGCGATGGCCATCTCACTGTCAAGTACTATGAATACCTCATCAGTCTCTTTATGATCGTGCCATACAAAATCCCCTAGAACCTTTACCAGCTTAAACTGATAGTCATTCATTTCACCAATGACTTTGGGCGACCATTGGTCACTAAATTTAGACAACTTTTCCCTTAGATTAATCGGATGATAATCCATTTAGATTCCTCCTCTTTCCCTTGCTTCTTATATTCTACATTATGGCTCTTTAAATGAAAAATTGTGCTGTCCTTATTCCAGAATATGGGGTAAGGAAGGACTATTTGTTCCCTTCGGATAGCTTTCTATATAATGAAGCTCTAGACACATTTGTAATTTCACAAATTTGATTTACGGTCATATTTCCTTCTTTATATAGCTTTACAGCATAATTCATTCCTGCGTGATTTTTATGATATTTCTTTAACCGGCCTTTAAACTTGCCTTCTTTTTTTGCCAATTCAATCCCTTCACGTTGTCGCATACGGATAAGATCTCGCTCTAATTGGTTAACACCTGCCATTACTGTAATTAAGAATTGGCTGTATAGATTATCTTCTGATAAATCTAGCCATGTATCCTTGAGTGATTTTAAGCTTGCCTTTTTACTTCGTATTAAATCAATCAATTCAAATAAATCCTGCGTACTACGAGTAATCCGAGTTAAGTCTGTAACATAAATAATGTCACCTTCCCGTAAATCCTCTAACATTTTTTGAAGTTGCTCACGATCCTTTGTTGCTCCAGAAAGGGGTTCGACCGAGATACGTGTAAAAATAGGTTATAGGCTTACTTTTATTTCCAGATACAATTTATTAAACTTATAAATATCATTTCATCTATTTTTATTAAGGAATTTGTCTATTATGGGTACACCCTAATCATTCATTAGTTAGTTACTGAAAACACTTCGTTTCGATTGTATGATTAGGGTGTGTGATAATAGGTTCAAAAATAATAAAGAAAACGCCAATTTGATTATGTTTGGAAATAAAAGTAAGTTTATGACTCAAAATTACACGTATCTCGGCTGTACCCCTACTTGACGTTTACTTTTCTACGGAAAAGTGACACTTTTATCCTATGCCTAAAGGCGGACTGAATTCCTGCATAGGCTTTCCAGTATCACTGAATTTGTAATAATAATAGTTGAAATAATGAAAGGTGAGAAGGAGTTTATTTCTAATAAGCGAAATATTGTATTGTTTTATCCTAAATTATTTGTAAAGGTGGATACATAATGACAGTAAAGAAGCTTTATTTCGTCCCAGCAGGTCGTTGTATGTTGGATCATTCTTCAGTTAATAGTACACTTACACCGGGTAAACTATTAAACTTACCTGTTTGGTGTTATCTTTTGGAGACAGAAGAGGGACCTATTTTAGTAGATACAGGTATGCCAGAAAGTGCGCTTAATAATGAGAATCTTTTTAAAGGTACATTTGTTGAAGGTCAAATTTTACCTAAAATGAATGAGAACGATAGGATCGTAAATATTTTAAAGCGTGCCGGATATGGGCCAGAAGATCTTCTTTATGTCATTAGTTCTCACTTGCATTTTGATCATGCAGGAGGAAATGGCGTTTTTACAAATACACCAATTATTGTACAGCGTGCTGAATATGAGGCAGCACTCCACAGAGAGGAATATTTGAAAGAATGTATATTGCCGAATTTAAACTATAAAATCATTGAAGGGGATTATGAAGTAGTGCCAGGTGTTCAATTAATATATACACCGGGACATTCACCAGGGCATCAGTCATTATTAATTGAGACGGAAAAATCAGGTCCAGTGTTACTAACTATTGATGCATCATATACGAAAGAAAACTTTGAAGATGAAGTACCGTTTGCTGGATTTGATCCGGATTTAGCTTTATCTTCAATAAAACGTTTAAAAGATGTTGTTAGGAAAGAAAATCCGATTATTTTCTTTGGACATGATATGGAGCAAGAAAAGGGCTGTAAAGTGTTCCCAGATTATTTGTGATATTGCATATAAAAAGTCATGAGCTCGTTAGCTCATGACTTTTTATCGTGGGGGTAGCACCACATCTCCATCAACTTAAGAATTTTATAAAGCCCCCAAAATAAAAAAATGTATATTTTCACCTAGAGATGTCAATTTTCTCGTTTTGGGGTATTTGCTTTTCTTAGCTTGATGGCTATGGGTCTGTACCCCAGAATGCAGTTTCTTTACCTGTAAAAATGTCATAATCATTTGGTTCGTTAATAACGACCATATTTGTATACTTATTAAGTTTCAATTTATCAATAACTGACATAATAATCTTCCTTTACATTCAAAATTCATTGTACATACTTGTTCATACTGTTCTAGTGTATTATATGTATTAAGAAAATCAAACTTTAAATCGTAGCATTCTGCTGCAAAAGAACATAATTCTTTAATAGAAGGGGTGGTTTTATGCCATATGTAATCCGAGATGAAGGGCTAGTTTTACAAGGAGATGATGGAAAAGAACCAATTTTTCATACATATGAAGAAGCTGCGGAAACATTAAAAACATTAACTATACCGCAGTTTCCAAAACATATTAGACCAAAACCATTTACACCAAAAATAATAAAAATAGCCGCTTCTGAATAAGAACCGGCTATTTGTTTATTCATAACTTAATAGCAAATAAAGTATATAAAAACTCTCTATATTGATCTTCTGTAATTTCACGCTTAGTTTTTTCCCCATGAATAATTTCAGTTAAACTTGTATTCGTTAATGAAATATGACCAGAGTTCGTCAACTTTACTGCAATTGGTCCTTTATTAAAAATAGACTTCTCATCTTCTATCACTCTTCTTTGAACATCGTTTACTACTATCTCATCAATAATATGTTTATAAAAAGCATGACAAACTTTCCATTCTCCATCAGCATCTATTCTTTCTAAAACATAATTTCCTTTACTCGTATCTTTTCGTCTCACCCGGTACGAACCATTTTTTGAAGAAACAGACTCACCAGTAAAAGGTACGGGAACAAGAGGTACTAACGAAGCTATACCTACATCAATTAAATACTGTACATTATCAAAGATTAAAATAATTGTTATATGGCCATCCTCAAGTGCCCATGCATTTATATCATTTTTATAAACCGTACCTAATGCCAGTTGTACATCATAACCACAGTCTTTTAAGAAATAGTAAAAAAGAGTATTTAATTCGTAGCAAAGTCCACCACGGGAACTAGTTAAAATTTTCTCTCGTAAGTTTTCCAGAGAGATTTGATTCGTATTACGTGCTATAACATCTAAATTCTCAAATGGTATAGTATGCGCAAACGAAAAAAGTATAGTAGGTAATTCTTCAAACGTTACTTCATTACGTTTTTTAAGATTTAATCTTGCGAAAAGCTGATCTTGTAAACTTGTCATATTTAGCACCCCTTAAAAATTTATAAGTTTAAATAATATATGCTGATTGTAAATTTTAAGGGGCACTGTAACAACGTACATTTCGTTTAACTGTACCGGTACAAAAATTACGATTCACATAGGAGGCGTCATTACAAATGCTTTTTCTGTAATTACTTCTTTTTGGGGCAAACCAAAAGCTACGAATATAAATTTAATAGTTTATCTATAGGCAAATTATTAATATCACTTAAATCAACAAAATATTGAAGTTGCCACATTTGGCTCTTTTTAGCTTGATTGCTAACGGTGGTATCCCAAACAGGATAAATTCTCATTGCCATTTTCCCTGTTTGACTTTGCGTTCTCAATATTTTTTCTTTAAGGGGTAGCACCACATGCCCATCAAGCTAAGTTTTTGAAATATCCCCAAAACGAAAATTTTATTATAAGCTTTTATTCACTAATTCTAAGGTGCTACTGATAAAACCTTGATAAGGCGTTTGAGGTAGCGAATCTATTTTACTAGCTGCCCTCTGCGCATAGATAAGTGCTTCCTCTACTCTTCCAAGTTGTAAAAGACAATTCGCCCTATATGCATCTGCAGTATAGAGAATGCATAATTCAAGTGGGTAAATTGTCATGTTTGGCATCTTAAATTGCTCAAATGCTTCAAGAGCTTCTTTTACATGCCCTTTTCCTAATAACGCTTTCCCTTTTTCAAGATAATAATAGTCACTTCCGAGATTCCCATTTACTAGGGTAGCAAACTTATCTAAGTAAAAGAGGGCTTGATCATAATCCTTTGGTATTTGATTGTGATAATGAGCTTGAAGTAAAAGTGTGAAAGCTAAGGACTTATCGTTTTCACTAAAAACAGCAAACTGTTCTGCCTTCTTTATAAAATAGGTATAATCATTTTCATTGTTATGAAGAAGGGCTTGGAACGCTGCAATTCGAAAAATATTATCCATCTTATAAAAGACCATTTTCCTCTTAAATATTTCAATTAATTGATTAAGTTTACTCTTTCCTGATTTATAGTCACCTATCCCGAAGAGTATGACCATTTCAACGTAATTCGCTTCTATCTCAACGACCTTATCAATCACTGTGGCCTTTTCATCATATCCTTTTCTTACATTTCGTAACATTATCAGAGCACCATGATAATCTCCCTCTTTTGCATGGCATTCTACTACATGTACTTTAGCAGCCACGCAGTGGCTATAAAGGGATAACCTTTCATAGATTGCTACTGCCTGCTCTATCAACATTTCTCCACGTTTTTGATCGGACTTCATAACTGTTCTTCCGAAAATCTCCAATATTCTAGCAGATTCAAATGAAATGGGAAACTGTTGGTCAAGCATGCCTTGTGTCAAATTAATTATCTGTTCATCATTATTTTCTTCAAACGCTTCCTCAACTTTATTAAATAAGTACTTTAGCTCATCGGATGTAGGGTTCCCTAACAAATATTGAGGATCACAACCCAACTGGCGCGCAATAAATTTTAAGCTATCCATTGAAGGATTCGCGCGCCCATTTTCAATCATACTTAACATCCCTTTCGACATTTTATTGCCAGCTAGTTCTACAAGTGTCATACCTCTGTCTATTCTTAATTTATTTATTCTTTTTCCTAACTCATTCATTTTTAACATCCTTTTTAATTAATCTACAAGTTCAATTATATTAAACTTTAGCTTGAAAAGAAAATCAGTACATGTTACGATAAGTTCAATTAAATTGAACTTGTTAAATTTGGAATTTTAGATGGATGACTGGAAAGGTCAGTTTTCTAAATAGAAGTGACTTTTCCTTTTTATATCAAAGTGAGAAATGAGGGACTGGATGTGAGTGAATTAATTGGGAATGAAAAGGGAAAAAGACTAGATATAGGTGGTATTGAATTATACTATGAATTGTTAGGGGAAAATAATGAAGGTCCAACTCTAGTTTTTGATTCTGGATATGGAGCTACTTTAGAAAGCTGGAATCCGATTAGAGATGAGGTTTCAAAGTTCTCAAAAATGTTTATTTATGATAGAGCCGGTATTGGTAAAAGCGGAATGAATGAAAGACCTCGCCATAGTCAACAAAGTGTCGAAAATCTACGTCTCTTACTTAATAAAGCAGATATAAAACCTCCATATGTGTTGGTCGGGCACTCATTTGGAGGATTAAATACAAGATTATTTGCAAGCACATATCCAGAGGAAGTAGTAGGAGTCGTTCTCTTAGACTCAACTCACGAGGATCAAAACAGAATATTGCCCTCTTTATTTACAAAAGAAATTCAGGAGGCTTATTATAATCAATTTACTTTGGAAGGTTCTCTTAATGAAGTGGAAGAAAGCTTAGAACAAGTTCGTACTTCTAAATCACTTGGAAATATTCCACTCATTGTTGTAACAGGGGGGCTGCAGCCTTTTCATACAGTGGAGTCTATGGCTACTTGGATGAAATTCCAGGGAGAACTTGCTAACTTGTCGACTAATAAAAAACATATTATTGTTGAAGATGCTGGACACGCAATACATATTGATCAACCTCAAGTTGTTGTTGATATAATAAGGGATATATTGGATGCGGTAAATACTAACAAACACTCTGCTCTGTAATAATTTATTATAACTTAAAATTCATATTGTTGAATCATTATTACGTACATTAATAATTTAGTTTACATTCATGTTAGGTATCCTCTTATATTGGGTGTGTCACTTGTGCAATAACACCACATTTAATATAGGAAACGGTACCTTTTTTTCTAAATAGCAATTGGCTATCGTAGAAAAATAGTTTTTTCATCCTAAAGGAAATTCTAGGATATGTTTTTCCCATTTTATTGGTGGTACTCTATCGCCATCACGCTAAGGTGGATTTATATCCATACTATAAAAAATGTTATTCTTTTTGTAAACATATAGCGAAAGGATGGCGTTTTTATATGAATTTATCAATTTCGGATGAACTACAATTGTTTTCTAATGAATTACAGCGACATATGTCACCACATGCTTTGGATGAGTTAGCTAGAAAAGTAGGATTTGTTCAACGAAAAAGTAAATACCGCGTACAAGATTTAGTAGCCTTATGTGTTTGGTTAAGCCAAAACATAGCTCATACTTCGTTGACACAATTATGTAGTCGATTAGAAGCTAACACAGGTATTTCTATGAGTCCAGAAGGACTCAATCAACGCTTTAACTCTCAGGCTGTGCAATTTTTACAACAACTCTTAGCGTACTTACTCCACCAACAATTTTGTTCATCTAGCCAAATTTCAACTTCATATACAAACTATTTTCGTCGTATTCGTGTATTGGATTCTACACATTTTCAGATTCCAGATAAATTTGTTACTACATACCAAGGTTCAGGAGGCAGCGGTCATAGTGCTGGTGTGAAAATTCAATTAGAGTACGATTTACTAAGTGGTCAGTTTCTACATGTTCATGTAGGTTCTGGAAAACATAATGATAAAACCTATGGTTCTACTTGTCTAACGTCTCTTCAACCGCAAGATGTATGTATACGTGATTTAGGTTACTTCGATTTAAAAGATCTACATACCATAGACAAATGTGGCGCTTATTTTATCTCCCGATTAAAGCTCAATACTCGAATGTATCAAAAAATAAAGAGCCAGAGTATTTTCAAAATGGAACGATAAAAAAACATTCAGAGTACATACAACTGGATATGGAACAGTTTATCCACCAGTTACAACCAGGCGAAACCTACGAAATTCCTGAAATCTATATTGGAATGTATCAAAAGCTTCCTGCAAGACTAATTCTGTATAAATTAACTGAAACGCAAATGAAACGTAGACAAAAGGATTTAGCATCTAAAGAACACAAGAAACAAATCACCTATAAAGAACGCAGTAAGCGTCTCAGTGCAATTAATTTTTATATTACAAATATCCCTTCGGAATATCTACCAAAGGAACAAGTATACGATTTTTACTCATTACGTTGGCAAATTGAACTTATCTTTAAAACATGGAAATCATTTTTTCGTATTCACCAATGTAATTCTGTAAAACTGGAACGATTAGAGTGTCATTTATATGGGCAATTAATTAGTATCGTTCTTTGTTCCTCCACTATGTTTCAAATGCGCCAATTACTCCTCGCCAAGAAGAAACGAGAGTTGAGTGAATATAAAGCTGTTTATATCATTAAAGATTATTTTCCAATTTTTTATCAAGCTCTACAAAAAGACACCCAAGAGCTATCAAAGATCTTGCTTCGTTTGTTCAACCTTTTGCAGAAAAACGGGCGAAAGTCCCATAGGTATGAGAAGAAAACAATCTTTGATATTTTAGGTGTCGTATACCATTGTTCCGTGTTTAACAATAGTGCAGCTTAATTCGAAAAATTGAAATCCAATAGGGTTTATTTGGTATGCAAATCTTTAAATAACCTATACTAAGTCTTTAGAAGAAATTAAAAATCTCACCTGAAATTAAACATATACAGACTTAGCTTGATGGCGATGGGGTGGGACTCCTTAATAGGAAAAAGGCAGAGACCGTTGGTTCTCTGCCTTTGTTTTCTTTCCATTTTTCGGATTACAAGGTCGTTAGTTTTACATTTATTTCAACCATGCAGTTGCAGAATCACAACGTCCTAAATTACACAAAAGAATCTGCTTCTTAGATGGGAACACGCGAATTTTATAATCTTATTCATTGACAAATTTACTTAGCTTTTTTCTACACTCATCCGAGTTAAAGATTTATTAGATTTATTATCAATGTGTTTCATAATAGTTTCTCCCTCGATGTCAATATTCGGTAAGATTTTATCCAACCATTTTGGTAAATACCAAGCTGATTTTCCCATAAGCGTCATTACGGCGGGAACAATGGTCAATCGAACAACAAAGGCATCGAAGAAGACACCAAATGTAAGAGCCAATCCCATGGATTTAACAATTGGGTCTGCTGCGAAAACGAATCCAGAAAAGACTGCCATCATGATCAATCCTGCCGCTGTCACCACGTTCCCACTAGCGTTCATTCCAGCCAAAATGGATTTTTTAGCATTCCCTGTGTGTGTATATTCTTCGCGCATCCGGCTGACTAAGAAAACTTCATAATCCATTGCCAATCCAAATAATATACCGACCACAAGGACAGGTAAGAAATTTAAAACAGGGCTTGTAGTAGGTAACCCAAATACATTCATTAAGTGTCCATCTTGTATTACATACACCACAAATCCCAGTGTGGCTACCACTGAAAGAAGAAACCCGAGCACTGCCTTCAATGGGACAAGAATCGACCTAAATACAAGTAGTAACAGTAGATAGGCAAACCCTACTATTAGTAAAGCAAATCTCGGTAATGCATCGTTTAATTTTTGAGATATATCAATATTAACCGCTGTCGTACCCGTGACAAACAATTGGATGTGCTGTTCTTTCTGCATGACTTTCGATTTTGCTCTAATTTCATTCACTAGATCTTTCGTTTTAATATCATCAGGTCCAGTTTTTGGAGTGACAGAAATCATATAAACCTTTCCAGAAGGACTTGGAATTGGTGGACTAACACTTTTGACATTAGATAAATTTTTTATATCTTCTGTTGCTTTTTCTATTGAATTTTTTGCATCCGTTAATGGATTATTGTTTTTTGCTACAACAACTAAAGTAGCATGGAATCCCGGACCATATGCCTCTGTCTGTAAATCATACGCCCTTCTCTCTGTAACTTGTTTTGATTTTGTTCCATCATTTGGAAGTCCTAATTCCATATGAAAAAAAGGAATACCGATTATGGCCAGTAAAACTACTCCCAATATGGTAACGAGAAAGGGACGTTTTGTAACAACAATGCCCCATTTATTTGAACTGGCTTGTTTTTTATTGACTCGGGTAATCTTTTGTAAAAATTTATTTTTCCTGAATGGGCTAATTTTTTCTCCCATCATTCCAAGCATGGCAGGGACTACCATGATGGCAACCAATATCGCCATGAATACACATAGTGCAGCGGATGTTCCCATCGAGGTTAAAAATGGAACATTTGTAACCGATAATCCAAGAAGCGCGATTACTACGGTCATACCTGCAAATACGACAGCACTTCCTGCAGTTCCAGTGGCTATAGCTACCGATTCATTTATAGCATTTCCTTTGCTCACCTCTTGTCTAAATCGGGATATAATGAATAAAGCATAATCAATCCCGACAGCTAATCCCAACATTCCACATAAAGAGAGATCCATAGAAGCAATCGAAAAATATTTGGTTCCTATCAGAATTCCCATGATTCCAATTGCTAATCCCAGTATTACAGTAATGATTGGCAGTCCAGCGGCTAAAAAAGAAGTAAAAGTTATGGCTAATACCATGAATGCAACCAGAATTCCTATACCTTCAGTTTTTTCTCCTGTATCAATTTTTGTAAAAGTGACATTCCCTCCTATCTCTGTTTGAATACCAGCATGTCGTGTTATTTTTATCTTGTCTAATATTTTATCCTTAGAGGACTGTGTAACGTTATCAGCCGAAACCTTAAAGTTAACGTCGGCATATCCAATCCTTTTGTCTGCACTTAAATTATGAAGTTGCAATGGGGTTGCTACTGAAGTAACCGCCTTATCCTTCTTTATTTCGTTTAGAGTTTCCGTAATAACCTTATTTACATCTTCAGATTCCAAAGTTTTATCTTTTGGTGCCTTCATCACTAACTGAACTGTAGCGCCGGTATTTTTTGTTGCAGGAAACTCTTTCTCCAACAATTTCCCTGCCTTTGTAGATTCTGTGCCAGGTATTGTCATTCCTCCACTAAAGCTTGGTCCCATACTTATAGCGATGATCGATAATGCAATAAATAGCCCAATGGCACCTAGGAACACCTTTTTTCTATTTTTAACAGACCATAAGCCCAATTTGTAAAGATACTTTGCCATTTGAATCTCCTTTCAAAATTCGTTTTAGTGTTTTGCTGTACACATTATGGATTGAATTTGTTTAGAAGTTGTCAAAGAAATGTTTGTAAAATGTTAATTCAAGCCTGGTTCTTTAACGTAGTTTTCTTTTGTGCTATTTTTCCTGCAGTAAAAAGGATTAATCCAGCTACTACGGATGCACCATATACAACTACATATAACATCTTATTTTTCATAACATTTCATCTCCTAATTTGGTTTTTCAACACAAATAACAATTAGAACTGCCAAAAGGTTTCCATTTATCTTCCTGATGGTTTTCTTTTGATGCATACATTATGGATTGAATTTGTTTAGAAGTTGTCAAAGAATTGTTTACAAAATGTTAATTCGAATTTGCAAAAAAAAAACAGCTTTCCAAAATCAGAAAGCTGTTTGAGATGATATAAAGCTACTCATATTTTTTTAATTTTACTGTAAAGGCGGTGCCAATGCCTGGCGTACTTTTTACCGTTATGCTGCCACCCGCGACTTCAATGACTCTCTTGGAAAGCGCAAGCCCAAGTCCGTTTCCTTCCTGCGAATGGGAAGTATCACCCTGATAAAATTTATCAAAAATGTGCACCACTGTTTCTTTACTCATGCCACATCCACTGTCCTCAACCGTTACCGTTACCATTCCAGAATCTGATGTCTGCGTGAGCTTGACTGTTCCTCCAGGATCTGTAAATTTGATTGCATTTGAAAGCAAATTATTCCAAACAATTTCTAACATGCTCTCATCTGCAAAAATGATTGCACGGTCTTCAATATCTGCCTCAAATGTTATATTTTTTCCCTCCCACAACTCCTCAAATGATAATGCACATTCGCTGATTTGACGGCATAAATCATAGGCTTTAGCTGACACACGAATTTCCTGATTTTCTAATTTATTAAGTTTCAATATATTCGTTACAAGTGTATTAAGCCTTTTAGATGCTGTTATGATCGTATGAGTATATTCTTTTTTCGTTTCTGGAGTCAAATCTTCCTTCTGCAATGCCATGGCATAACTTTGAATAACAGAAAGAGGCGTTTTGATCTCATGAGAAACATTTGCTATAAAATCATTTTTCATCATTTCCGTACTTCCCAACTCTTCTACCATTTTGTTAAAGTCCTCAAACATTACTTCCACATAATCCTTTTTTCCATCTTTCCGAAGCGGTGGAAGCCTAACAGAATAATCACCCTCTGCTACTTTCTTGGCAGCTTCGCTAAGTTTCCTCATAGGTGTGTCATAAGCTAGATAACGTTGTCTTGCGGTTACCAGACAAAATATCAGGGTAACGATTGCCCAGTATCCCATCATACCCAATATATACCCCATTGGCAGCCTTTCAGTGTGTAAAAAGGCACGAAATATAAAAGTCTGACCAGCAGTTAAAACTAACAGTATCAGGTATGTCCATACAAAACCCATGACTGAGATATGTTTAGTATTAACTCGTAGATCATTCTCCCTGTTAGTATTTTTTCCTTTCCTCATAACAATACCGCTTTATAACCAAGGCCATGTACTGTCACAATCTTAAAATCGTTGCAGCAAGAGAATTTATCCCGCAGTTTTGTGATGTACACGTCCACAGCTCTAAGACTGGTATTACTCTCCACTCCCCAAAACTCATCCATCAACTGTGCACGTGAAAAAGTATGCTTGGGATAAGATAACATTTTATAAAGAATATTAAATTCCCTTACGGTAACAGGAATTTCCTCACCACCAACTGTCGCAGTCATTTCGTCAGCATTCATAGCAAGACTACCTACAACTAGTTTTCTTTCATTGGCAATATTTGCACGTCGAAGAAGTGCACCTACACGCATTAACAGTTCATCCATAATTATGGGTTTTACCATATAATCATCAATTCCTGCTCGGAATCCTTTTTGTTTTGAAGTAATATCGTCACGGGCTGTCATAAACAAAATTGGTATCGTCTGATTAATATTTCTAACCGTCTCTGCGAACTCAAACCCGTCTATTTCCGGCATCATTATATCTGAAATAATTAAATCAAATAAACAATTATACATTAAATCATAGGCTTCACGAGGATTGAAACAGCCAGTTGAATTATAACCATTATCATTTAAATATGTGCACACAATCTGGTTTAGCTTTACATCATCTTCCACTACAAGTATATTAACCATAAATAATTCGCCTCTTTTTTATCTGTCTTTTTCATACATTAACATAACATCACTAAAAATCTATTTCATCATATATTCTGCATTATAATATCAGTAAAATGTTTAAAAATTGTTAAAGTGCGTAATCCTTGTGCAAACTACAGCCATTCTGTGTAAATTAATACATAAAAATAATCTTCAATAAGCCTTTTTCAACTATCCTGCACGTTAGTTTAAGTTCAATCCTTCACAAATATGATCTAAATTCACATTAATATCCAATTTTCTTTAAAGTAAGTTATTTAATTAAATGGCCCTTTAATGGAATACTCATGACTAAGGTTTTTAAACAACAGTAATGAAACGTTGTGATTACTGTCAAAAAGCATACTTTATGACATAGCTATAAATCTAGAATTTTTTATTTCAAAAATACGACTTATGATTATTTGAAATGTTTCAATTGAAATGTATATGTTTTGACATGCTTATTTTTAAAAAAGTTCAAACCCTTTATTTATAAGGAGTTTTTTAATAGTTCGTTTGCTATTCCCCATGCCTATCAACTTAAGAAAAGTAAACACCCCAAAAACGAAAAAAGAGCTGACTTCTCCAAATAACTAACTGTAGAAAAAGGAAATGTTCATTTTGGGGGTACTTCAAAATATTAGCTTGATAGCGATGTCGTGTGACCCTTAAATACAAAAAAGTATTAATTTTGCTGATAAATATTTATATACTTGCAGGGATAAAATTTGAATTTTTATATGGTCAATCCTAGTTTATTCCAATAGAGTAAACCCTATTGGGATGTTTTATTGAACCTGGTATAATGGTACTTCAAGGTGTCCCATATGACTTGTTTCAAAATAGGAGAGTAGAATATGAGAAAAATAGGGTATGTTCGAGTGAGTTCTGTTGATCAGAACCCAAAGAGACAATTACAGCAAATGAATAAAATTGGAATAGACATTATATATGAAGAAAAAGTGTCAGGTGCTACACAAGACAGACCTGAACTTCAAAATATGTTAAACGGCCTGAGAGAAGGCGATATAATTTATGTAACGGACTTAACTCGAATTACTCGTAGTACACGAGACTTATTTGAATTAATTGATTACATAAAAAATAAAAAGGCAAATTTAAAATCATTAAAGGATACTTGGTTGGATCTATCTGAAGAAAATCCATATAGTCATTTTTTGATGACGGTTATGGGTGGAGTAAACCAATTAGAACGAGACTTAATTCGAATGCGTCAACGAGAAGGAATAGACCTTGCAAAAAAAGAAGGAAAGTATCAAGGAAGAGTTATAAAGTATCATGAAAAGCATGCTGGAATGAATTATGCACTTAAGCTATATGAAGAAGGAAATATGACAGTAAAACAAATTTGTGAAATTACCAATGTTTCAAGATCAGCTTTATATAGGAAACTGCAAGATAAAATATAAGAAAAAACACCCGCCTAAATTGGAAAAAATTTCAGTTGTGGCGGGTTATTCTTTGAATCGTTTCCGTACCCCTAATTCTCCTCGTTTTCTTTTTCGAAAGTGTAGCTTAGTTTAGAAAACTTTGCAACAGAACCAAGAATAGCGTATTTTTTCATTTTAGGGAGAATTTTATTTTGTTAACTTGATGATACTGTGCTTCTATCCCACATCGTCTCTAATTTGAAAACATTTATTCCATTTAATAATCCTTTAATGAAAATAACCTAACTGACATTTTCAAACAACTCTATTGACACTTAACACTACACTTCATTAAGGCACATTATTCTAAATTTATTGATGTAGTTGAGATGGACTCACTTTTTGAATTTGAACAAGTATATCAAACGCTTTACCTAATGATATATCAACAGTTTTTGGTATATCAGGCCCTTCCATAGTTATTCCAGCGAAAATTGGATGTTGTTCGTTTAACCAAGTTTTTGTCACGCCGTTTGCCTTACGTAAATCAATAAAAAATTGATCTTTTTTAACTTGTCCAAAGATGTAGTTATAACTGTTTGGATCATCCGATTTTAATATTCCATATGGGCCAAATTCACCATCGCTATTCTTGACATTATATTGTCCTTCATAAACTGACGTTCCAATAGATACGTACCGTTTCCCATAATATTCTGCTAAATGCTGCCCAGCTACTTTAGGGTATATAAAAGGAATCATATTTGTTTTCGAAACGTGTCCATTATGTCCCCATACAATGGTTTTTCCTAAATGTTCTTCAGTCCACTTCGCATTTTCATACATTGCAATATCATGTTTCAAATAAAAATCCGATGGTTTATCAGGAGGTGACGCTAACATTGTAGTAAACTGTTCAATAATACGAGCATTTTGTTTTATCCATGCGAACTCTTTAGATTTCCCATTTAAATAACTTTTATTTTCCTCTAATAAAGCACTAATTTGTTTAGCATCTGAAATATACTTTTCTTTTTCTTCTTTCGTAAGGCTCTCAAAAGTATTCATATCCTTTGTTACAGGAATAAGACCTTTTATCTTCTCTTCTACTCTAGGTACAAGATCTGAATTGTTTCTTTTTATATATTCTATTATATTATTATAAACATTCTCGTTTACTGATTGAATGTCCATCCCAATGATACGCACTTTAGATTTATGTTTTGGATCAGCATTATATTGTTGAATCCAACTAAGTAGATCTAACATTTCTTTTGTGTTAAATACAGGTGATAGATGTTGGCTTGGGTTTCCCTTACCAGTAAGAACATATCGATCAAGCTCCAAAGCTCTGTCCCATCCCTCTTCTAAAACTAAGTTGATAAATCCCTTTTCAGATACTAAATAATTAACAATGCGCTGTTTCATTGTAAAAACTTCATGAGCCCCATGCGTAGCTTCACCTAAACCTACAATTGAAGCTGAACCTACCATATTCTTAAGTGGTTTTAAATCATTAAAAGATGCAGTTGGATTAGTTGTTTTTAAAGGCTTTGCATGCATTTCTAACCATTCCGCTATTTGATTTGTATTGTAGGGAGCTGTAACAGAAACTTCTGTTTTCGAGTCTGCATAAGTACTTCCTACAAAATTAGTCAGTATTATAGCAGAAACACCAAGTGCAATAATCATTTTCTTTTTCATAAAACCCTCCTGAAATACTTACTTGTTAGTTTTTTGACATGCTCTAAGGACCTCAGTTTAAACTATTAATTCTCTTATTACTGTTAAGATAAATTTATTCTAGTTCCTAAAACTAACTTATTTCTTAATAGGTTCTTAAGAAATTCTTAATTCATTCATACCAATATAAAACCAAATAACCTTCAATCCAAAAATAAAGGGAGCAGGTTATTTGGTTATTCATTCCGTAAGCTTAATGCTCAAGTTAGTCATTTTTCAAACGGTTAAACTAGATTAGAAAGGATAACGTTTTTTGGTACTTAATTACGAGTATTAAAATCTCTTAAGTTGATAGCGATGGGTGCTCCCCCACACTCATCAATTAAAGAAAAAAAAGAAAAAAATGAACTGACATCTCAAAGTGACTACCTGTAGAGAAACAAAATTTCGTTTAGGGGATACTCCAAAACCCTAGTCTGATGGCGACGTGGCGGGACCTCATGCCTATCAACTTAAGAACTTGCTTTATTCTAAAAAAAATTTTTAGAGTAAGTTGTTTTTGAACCAGAAAGGCATATTTTTAACTATAAAAACTATGACAAAATTTATCCGGTTTTCCTTTTTACCTACTTGCTAAATTCAGCAAGTAAAATATTTTTAAATGGATCAGGAATATCAGCTTTAAGGCTGTTCAAATTGACGGCCAATGTATGCTTGCCTCCAAGTGTGCCACCAGCAAAAGTGGTAAACCCTAGAACTTTACCCTGGTGTCCCCATATCGAGACACCGTTTGGAAGCTTAGTTTCATAGATCCCAAGACCATATCCGGTTCCTTCTCTATCTGTAGGAACTGTAGTAAGCATTTGTTTTAGTTGCTGTTCCTTCAGTAATTTGCCACTGAGTAAGTAAGAGAAGAATTTGTTTAAATCGTCAGCAGTAGAAATCATATCTCCATCCGAGCTACCTGGGTTAATATAAGTAACGTCTTTTAGCTCACTTGCTCCGTCTAGTTGGAAATAGCCACGGGCATGCTTGGTGCCTGGAATCACGCTTGAATTGCCAGGTAGGAATGTATTTGACAAATCAAGCGGTTCAATAATCCGATTTTCAACCTCTTCCGCATAGCTGTTTCCAGTTACTTTTTCAATAAGGATCCCCAGTACTACGTATCCTGTGTTTGAATAAGACCAGCCCTTTCCTGGGGCAAAGTCTGGGGGAAGAGAAACCCCCATCTTTACGAATTCTTCAGCCGTATACGATTTTTTTGTATCCATCATATCAAAGTCTTTTGACCTTGTGTAGTCAGCGATACCACTTGTATGATTCAATATCTGCCGGATAGTAATCTGGTTACCATCATATCCGTTTCCTTGAATGACACCAGGCAACCATTTTTCAATGGAGTCGTCTAGATTCAAACGGTTCTCTCCAGATAATTGAAGTAGAACTGTTGCAATGAACGTCTTCGTTACACTACCAATGCGAAAGCGAAAATCTGTTTTCATTGGTTTCTTGGTGCTCAGGTCCGCTAACCCAGCGGCATAACTCCATGTTTTTCCACCCTCAGAAGTTTTAGCAAGTATCCCAGGATATCCAAGTTGCAATGTATCCCGCATTGCCTCTTTGACGGAATTACGTTCTCTTTGAGTGCTTGTTTGTAACGGACTAGATACATTTTGAATGGACTCCGCTTTTACAATTGAGGTTGGTGTTGTGTATAACAGAGAACTTCCAGTCATTAAAAGGACTAAACCTGTAGATGTAATTTGACAATGCTTTTTCATAAAGATATTCCTCTCCTCTATTCATATTGTATCGGTAGTTATTTGCTGTTTTATACTAGTCACACAGCTTTCATCTTAACCAAAGACAAAAGGGCAAGAGTGGATTTGCAATCATCTGTGCACCAATTATTTCTACAAACAACTTTCTGACCTAATAAATGATTAATCCCCCTTTTTCAGATGTATGTTAACCTCTGTAATTTCTTCTTTTCTTCCATAGAGTTTTGTTAATTAATTTGTTTTTATATAAATATATAGTATCTATTCCCCCTCTCGTTCTTCTCTACATTTTGATCATACACAATGAAAATCTCTTTTTTCTTACTCCTTTCTTACAAATTCCTTACGTTCAAAACCACTTCTATAATTCGGTGGTTTTTATTTTAAGAAAACTCAGTTCTATTAACTTGATAGGCATAGGGCTGTACCCCTGATAGCAAAAAAACCTTATGCTCTCCTTCCGGCTAGGTTCAAATCTTTAAACAAAAAAGACATTTGATGTAAGCCTCATTCGTTGTTTTACATAATTTTTGTAAGGTTCATTTAAGATAAATGAAAGTTTAGAGAAAGAGTAATCTTATAAAATGGACTTGTTTCAAAAAATAAAAGATAAGGGGATGTTATAATGTTTAATAAAGTATTAGTAGGAACCTTGGCAGCAGGGATTATGCTTTCTGGTGCTGGAAATGCATTTGCGGCAGAAACAAGTATAGTAAGTAATTATTCTAATAATGTAGTAGAAAAAAGCATTAATAGTGTTCAAAGTAACGCCTATGTTGATGTTAGAGTAACAAGTAGTGGTAAAGTTAGATTTTATGCTAAAGAGTTAAGTAATAATTTTACAAATAAATACTACGATGAAATTATTTTTACAATCGAAGGTCCTGATGGGCAAGATTTTTTGAATGATCTTGATTGGAATCAAGATATAATCTCTGTAACTCCAAATGAAAATGAAAGAACAGGAAATATTGCACGAATTTCAGAGGATAAAGAGTATATCCTTGATAAGATCTACAGAATTTATGACAACCTTGGATATTCAATGCCTGATACAGTCACTATTTATGCATATGCAAAACCAGCAAATGATGATAGATATTGGCCTTTAGAATCATTCGAACTAGATATGAATGAACTATATTGATTTAAAAATGATGAGTTAAAAGATTAGTTCTTTTAATAATACAGAAATACAGATAAAAAGTAGACTGATAATCAGTCTACTTTTTTGTTAACATAAAATTCGATATGGGAAGTTAATTTTAGAAATTATTGAATATAATCATAAATATTTTTCGCTAATAATAAACAAGTTACTGTAATGAAAAGGGCACGAACATACCCACTTCCTTTTTTTATAGCAAATTTGGAGCCAATGATCCCACCAGCAATTTGTGCTATTCCCATTATAAAGCCATACACATAGTTTACTTGTCCTAAACACATAAACATCAACAATGCACCAATATTGCTTCCCAAATTAAGAAACTTCGCATTACCTGCTGCCTTTAAAAAATCATACCCAATTAATAAAAAGGAAAACATTAAAAATGAACCCGTGCCAGGACCTAGAAATCCATCATAAAAACCAATAACAAAAACAAAAAAGGTAAAAATAATGAAGTGCCGAACGGACAATTTCTTATGAGTGGAAATACTACCCCAATCCTTTTTGAATATCGTATAAATAGCAACAGCACCGAGCATTAGTAACATCAAAGGCTTCAGTATCTCTGGGTTCATTAAATGAACAGTCCATGCACCTACTATGGAACCTATGAAAGTGAGTGGAAATAATTTAAACGCTGATTTCAAATCAAGATTACCAGAACGATAAAACACAATATTACTAGTTACACACCCCATTGTCGATGCTAATTTATTCGTAGCTACTGCCCCTGCTGGATTCAGTCCCGTAAATAATAAAGCAGGTAAAGCAATCAGTCCACCACCCCCTACTACTGAATCAATAAATGAAGCTAAAAAACCAAAAACAATTAAAATAATTAATATCGATGGGTCTAAGTGGAAATCCATATATAATCAACCTTTCTATAGTCACTACTTAAATAGTAACTAATAATTCACTAAATGTAAATGGTTACTGTAACGTTGAAAATATAGGAAAAGAACAATTGGAGGACGAGAAATTGAACTATATAGTGCAACAGCTCAAAAAATTAGGTTTTAACGAATATGAAGCTAAATCTTATGTATCTCTTGTTAAACAAGGTCCTGTTACAGCCTACCAAGTAAGTAAGGACTCAGGCATTCCAAGAGCACGTATTTATGATGTATTAAGTAATCTTGTTGAAAAAGGAATTGTCATGAAGGAAGAAATAGATGACACCACTCGATATTCACCTTTACCTGTTGAAATCTTTTTGCAGAAAGCTCAATCAGAGTGGCAATCCATTTATGAAGTAATAAGTGAATCATTAAAAAGCCTAGAAACTTCCGAGGAAAAAGCAGACAATCGAGTGATTACTTTAAAGGACTATAAGACGATAATTAGTTATTGTCAGACATTACTAAAAAAAGCAGAAAAGCGTATTGTCATATCGATGTGGGATGATATGTATGAGATGTTGAAGGAGGAACTGGTTGAAGTTGCTAATAAAGTCACGGTACAAGGTATTACACTACATGTTGAAAATCCCATTAAAAATTTAGAAATCCATCGTATAACACCTTATACAGAAACCAGATCTACAGAACATTGGTTTATTCTGTCCATAGATTCTAAAGAGATGATTTATGGGCCATCAATTGAGGAGCGTAGTGTTGCTTTTTATACAGATGACCCTGTTCATATTTATCTATTAGAGGATTATGTGTGGCATGACGTGCTAGTGAATCGACTTGTTAGACGTAGCCAAGACAATTTGGAGAATTGGATTACTACAGAGCGGAAAGCATTCTTTATGGAGGAATAAGAAGCATTATTTAAATTAAAGTTCCTTGTTCAACTTAACCGTTGAACAAGGAACCATGTATATTCTATACATGTTCGGTTAACATAACGTAACATTATCGGTAGCAAATAAAAAGAAATCCCCCCAAAGTGAAAAAAATACGTGTTCACGAATAATATAGTTGTTTAAAAATAAAACCGATACTAGGAGATTTAGTGTCGGTTTTTTCCATATCGTTTATAATGATTATATAGAATATTCGGTAATCGGATATTTAACACAAGGACAGTAATTAGAATTTAAAAACGGAGGGGAATTTATGGATATTGATTTATTAGTAAATCGGCCAGAACATATAGAAGATGTTGCAAAAATGGTTTACAAAGAATTTGTTGTACCAACTAGCAGTAAAAAAACATATGAAGAAGTTGTCGATTTTTTTAAGAGAACATATGCAGATGAATTTCCAATCACTTTTATAGCGAATGTAGATGGACAATGTGTAGGAACAGTATCCATATTTGAAAACGATTGGAAAGAAAAACCTCAATATAAACCTTGGTTAGCATCTTTATATGTTGAACCTTCATACCGAAGTCAAAAAATAGGGTTTTATTTAATCAAAGACTTGCTAAAACATATGAAAAAAATAGGTTATTCAAAAGTATTTTTAAAGACAGAAAATGCTTCAGCTTACTATGAAAAAAGAGGTTGGGAGCGCATTGAAACAGTTCTAGATGAACAAGGTGAAAATGTCGATATTTTTAAATATGTATTATTGAAATGATGGGGGCCATCATTAAAGATTTAGCTCTCAAATTAAACAACTTTATTATTCATTTTTCTAGTAGTAACCATAGGGATTTTCAATAATTAAATAACTGTATTATCTCTATACAATACGTTATTCTTTCCGTAGAATCATAGGAAGGGATGGCGTTTTTGTATGTCTATTTCTGTATCTGATGAATTACAACTATTTGCTCAAGAGATTCAAAGTTTTTTATCTCCAAATACCTTACGGGATCTTGCTAGAGATGTTGGTTTTGTACAACGAACCAGTAAGTACCAAGCAAAAGATTTAGTAGCTTTATGTGTATGGATTAGTCAAAGTGTTGCTAAAACCTCTTTAACTCAGTTATGTAGCTGTTTAGAAGCATCAACAGAAGTGCTCATCAGTCCTGAGGGACTGAATCAACGATTTAATGCCACAGCCGTGCAATTTCTACAACAAGTGTTAGCGAAACTTCTCAACCAAAAGTTATCTTCAACTAAGCTGCTCACTTCTCCATACACTTCTATTTTCAAGCGTATTCGTATCCTAGATTCAACTGCATTTCAACTTCCCGATGTATTTTCACCTGTTTATCCAGGTGCAGGAGGATGCAGCCATACAGCGGGGGTGAAGATTCAGCTTGAGTATGATCTATTAAGTGGACAGTTCCTACATATTCATACAGGTCCAGGTAAACAACATGATCGAACCTATGGTTCTCTGTGTGTCCCAAATGTGACAGCGAATAATTTATGTATCCGAGATTTAGGTTATTTTCACTTGAAAGATTTTCGACATATACAAGATAAAAAGGCTTATTATATCTCACGTATCAAATCGAATACACTTATTTATCAAAAAAATCCTAACCCTGATTATTTTCAAGATGGCAGAATTAAGAAAAGTACAGAGTATATCCACATAGATATGGAGATTGTAATGAACTCTCTTCAACCAGGACAAACATGTGAAATATCCAACGCTTATGTAGGAATGACTGATAAAGTCCCAACTCGTGTGATTGTTCATCGACTAACAAAAGAACAACAACAAAAACGATTACAAGATCAAACTGTAAGAGAAAAAAAGAAAGGAATGAAGTATTCTGCTCGTAGTAAACGACTTAGCGGTATCAATGTATATATGACAAATACCCCGATGGGACAAGTACATGATTGGTACTCTTTACGTTGGCAAATCGAGATTATATTTAAAACATGGAAATCATTCTTTCATATTCATCATTGTAAAAAGATAAAACGAGAACGATTAGAATGCCATTTGTATGGGCAACTGATTGCCATTCTACTCTGTTCTTCTACCATGTTTCAAATGCGGCAATTACTTCTTATAAAAAAGAAACGAGAACTGAGTGAATATAAGGCCATGTATATGATTAAAGATTACTTTCTTCTTCTTTTCCAAGCTATACAGAAAGACACCCAAGAATTATCAAAGGTTCTCCTTCGTCTGTTTAACCTCCTACAGCAAAACGGGCGAAAATCTCATAGGTATGAGAAGAAAACAGTCTTTGATATATTAGATGTCGTTTACAATTGTACCATGTCTAATAATCAAGCGGCTTAAATCAAAAAAATGAAACCCATTAGGGTTTATTTCGTATGCAAATCTTTCAATTCCCTACACCTAGCCTTTAGAAAAACGAAACAAACTTTACTATAATTGACGTTGTATGAGCTTAGCTTGATAGCGATGTGGTGCTACCCCTAATAAAAAGGAGAAGGTACGTTACCCTCTCCTTTCTTCCTTACATTAATACACCGTCATATCCAAGTTTATAACCATTAATAACAGTATTCGCTGCCATTGAACCATCGTTGTAAAGATAATACCACTTACTTCCTACTGATACCCAGCCTGTTTCCGTTGCTCCGCTGTTATTTAAGTAGTACCACTTACCTCCTACTGATACCCAGCCTGTTTCCATTGTTCCGCTGTTATTTAAGTGATACCACTTGCCTCCTACCGATACCCAGCCTGTTTCCATTGCTCCGCTGTTATTTAAGTAGTACCACTTGCCTCCTACTGATACCCAGCCTGTTTCCATCGCTCCGTTGTTATTTAAGTAGTACCACTTGCCTCCTACTGATACCCAGCCTGTTTCCATCGCTCCGCTGTCATTTAAGTAGTACCATTTGTTTCCTGTTGATACCCAACCTGTTTTCTTTACTCCGTTATTATCGTAGTAATACCATACATCTTGATCATAAACCCAACCAGATGCACCTTTTACGATTTGAATTTCTTTTACTGTTTTATTACCACTAACATCAACAAGTTCAATCTTAAATGTATTTACGTTATCTTTTAATGGTACCTCAATATTTTCGACAGTATGCTTAAATGCCCTCATTTCATACGGCTCATCAAATGGATGTGCGTACTCTTCGCTGCCATTTACATATAAACGTGCTTCATCAAAATTGTCTTCAATATCAACACTAATTTTCGTTGATTCTTCATTTTTACCGACATACTTTGGTGCACGTGTAACAGTAAGTTTTGGCGCCTTCGTATCAACGATAAATTGGCGCTGAATAGAAAATTTATTTCCAGAACCATCTTTTGCATACACATCTACAGCATGTATACCATCTTCAAATGGTAAAGTTGTTTTAAACGAATATAGATTTCCTTTTTCGTCTGGTTTTAATTGAATATCTTTTCCGTCAATTTTAAACTCAGCAATACCGGATTCATCAGATACGCTTCCTTCAAAGACAACGTCCTTTGTATTCCACGACTTCAATGTTTCTGGAGATTTCAAATCAATAACCGGAAGATTTGCTTCTTTTTTGTCATTTACAAATGACACAGTCGCATTATTTGCATAGTCAAACGCAATAACTGCTACATGCAATCCTGTTGGCACATCTTCAGGCAACGTAAACTTCGTTGTATCAGGAGCTAACATTTCTGGGAATACTTTCGCAATGTTTCCATCTTTATCTACGTAAGCAACGCGTAAATAATTCACACCCGTCCCACTATCTTGAGCTCCAATTATGACATCTCCGTTGTCAATAAACGATGTAACGACTGGCGCTTTCGTATCAACAATTACTGGATATTTCACCGTTTGTTCTTTTCCATTTAATGTTCCTTTTAGCTGAATGTAGTACGTGCCATCTGGGGCTACTTTGTTATTTATTTTGCCATCCCATGTATAATTATCTGAGAAATAAAACTCTCTTTCAGGGCGACTGCCATCATAATTCTTTCTTAATAACTCATCTGTACGAATTTTTCTAAGTACTTTTCCTTTTTCATCTACAACAGCAACTTCTAATTTCTCTGCGTTGCGCAGTAAAGAAAACACTGGTGTTACATGATCATTTAATTCATCTCCATTTGGAGAAATTGCAATTTTATCTTTATTAAACTGCTTTGTAATTTCATTTTTCCCTAAGTACGCACCCTTTTCATTTACTAACCCTGCGCGTCCATAGTATGACTTTTCATCGTATATACTGTTATCAAAAATCGGTGCTTTACTCCAGTCTCCTTTAAATCCAACAAACGGAATATGCAATGTTGGCTGCCCATCTTTGTTGACTGCTTCTAATTTAATGAATCCATCAACAAAGTATCCATTTGGGAATACAGTTTCTGGTGATACTTGTGACGATAATGAAGGATCGAGAACTGTTCCTTTCGATAAATCAATTGTTACATCAAAAGATTTCGTTTTCCCAGCTTCTACTTCGATTGCAGCTGGAGCATTTACTTTTGCACCTTTTAATTCTTGCGGCTCAAGTGCCATATGATCAATACCGTCTTTTTCTTTTACAACTAAATCCGTTTGGACATTTCCGCTTACGTTATACGTTAACGGTTTGTCACTAAAGTTTTCAACAGCTAACGTAAATGTTGCTGTGTTCCCTTCAATTTCTTTTAATGTAACTTTTGCTTCACCAGTATTTTTGTCGTAAACCATAGCTGGTGTTTCTACAGCAGCATGAAGCTGCATAAGTCCAGCACCTTCACGACGCGGAGACACGTAATTTTCTAAACCTAATTGAGTATTATAGTCACCTTTATCTAACACTGGCTTAGAAGTATTCATTAATAGATTTTTTGCGCGTAACACTTTCTTATTACCTGTTAATTTAAATTCTTTCTCTACACGTTCAAGAACAAGTGCCGCTCCCCCAGATACATGCGGTGCTGCCATAGATGTACCGTTCATTAAACCATATTGATTATTATTTAATGTAGAATAAATCTTTCCTCCTGGTGCTGTAATTTCTGGTTTAAAATCTAAACTCGGTGTTACACCCCACGATGTGAAGCTAGACATTGTACCAGCATCTTTATTAACAATCTCTTCGCGAGATCCATCAAATGTAACCGATACCTTTTTACCTGATTTCAACAATTCTTTTAATGTGTTTCCATCTTTAATGCTTACAGAAGCAAGCGGAATTTTTGGTGCATCTAATGCCATAGACACGTAGTCACCGTGAGCAACACGTGGACGCACAATAATACCAACAGCTCCTTTTTCCTCGGCTTTCTTTTGGATTTCCGTATAATTTGGATTTGCAGCATCACGAATTGCTACAACAATTTTCCCTGTTACGTCTTTTCCCTCATAGTCTTTCTCAGCGCCGTCACCAACATATACTAATTCTACTTCTTTATCTTTCAATGTATCTAAGAAATTAGGACCAGATTGTGCTTTCCAACCAAATTTAATAGGCTCTGCTCCATCTACTTTCACTTGCATTGCATCTAATTGAATGTGAGTATTTTCAATAGAAGCGACTTGTAGAGAGTTACGAGCAATACCTGGTGAACCAACTGTACCGTAATCAGGATTTGAAGCGAACGGTACATTAGCCCCTTCACCTGCATATGCCGAGTTACCAGCTGAAATTGACATTACAATTCCATTATCAATTGCATTTTGAATAGCTTCTGATTCAGGATTACTATCATTAACAAATCCAGCAGATGAACCTAAACTCATATTCACAACATCTGCACCTAACTTGATCGCATCATCAATAGCTTTAATGTAAATATCTCCAAATGTAGATTCATAGTTTGGATCGTTACTAAACACTTTTAAAGCTAAAATCTGTGCCTCTGGTGCAACACCTTTAATACCGCCCGCCTTTTCATCACCATTTGCCGCAACAGTTCCTGATACGTGTTGACCGTGCATGCTTGCCCCAGGCCCTATATCACGCACTTCTTCATTATTATCAAAATAATTATATCCGTATGGAACTTTATCTGTATAATACTTTCCTTTCATATCGTTTTGATCAACTGTTTTTGCTACTTTTTCTTGCGTCAAGCGCTCTTTGGAAGGATCTGATATTTTCATATCTTTATGTGTATAATCAGTTCCTGTGTCAATTACAGCTACAACCATACCTTGCCCTTTATAACCATAATCTCCCCATGTTTGCTGTGATTGTACCATCTCTTTACTTGTGATCATATCTGGTTTTTCTTCAGGACGTTTATATTCATTTACAATATGTACACTTTCTACTTCTGAAAGGCTTTGTATCTTTTGAATTTCTCCTGCTTTTATACTTCCACTGAAACCGTTATACACAGTGTCAAAGCTTTGCTCATAGGACATTTTAATGCCCTCTTTTTTAATCTTTTTCTTTACACTTTCTTGCTTACTTTGTACTTGATTTTGAATTTCTTCTTTTTTACTTTTAGAGATTTTTGAGTAGTCTAGTCCACTCTTTTTTGCATATTCAAGAACAGACTGCTCTTTTAGTTTCACAATAACACGTACTTCTGCTTTCTCATTTAGCTGTACATCCGGCGAAGAAGCATTAGCTAACTGCTTTTTTACCTTTTCTGTTACATTTGCTATTTGTGCTGCTTGTCCCGTTTGATTTGTTTCCGCAAATGCAGTTGCTGAAAACAACAAAGGTACTGTAGTAAGCACAGCTACAACCGCTTTATGTTTCTTTTTTTGTCCCATAACGCCCTAACCTCCATAAAATGAAATAAACGGTTTTCGCAATATAAATTCTATGTCTTTGTTAGAAAACCAATTATTTCGAATATACGTTATTTTCTAATAACTGTAAACATATTTCGACAATTTAAAGAAAAAAAGTATCATTTTTTGACATAACGCATGAGAAATATGTAACTCTTCACAAATAAAAAACAGAAAAGCCAATTGATTGTTAGCTTTTCTGTTTCATTGATGAATTAAAAATATACTATGTCATCCATGGATCAAGTTCACTTTTCGCAAGCAGCAAACATCGTTTCGCGCGCTAATAAAAAGCTCATAATTACCTGCGCAGCCACGCGACTTGTCATATCACGAAAATCAAGTGTTGGATCGATTTCCACGATATCCATACCTGCCACAAGAGGTTCTTGCCCAAGTACTGTCATTGCATCAAGTAATGTGGTACTATCCATACCACCCGGTCCAATTGCCGGACACCCTGGTGCAAAAGCTTGATCTAATACGTCCATATCAACAGAAATATAAATTGATGTAACACCTTGACGACGCAGTAATTCAATACTTTCTGTAATAATATCTTTTATATGACGCTCCCTAACATGTTGCATTGTATATACTGTTACTCCATGTTCTTTTGCATAGTCATGGTAAGTACGGGCATTAGAAAAGTTTCGAATCCCTATTTGCACGAGTTGCTTTCCTGTAATAACATCATTCTCTAATAAACTACGAAACGGTGTCCCATTTGAAGGTCCGCCATCTTCTAAGTTACGTAAATCATGATGAGCATCAAATTGGATAATCCCAACTTTCCCTTTGCTTCTTGCAAAACCACTTATACTTGGAAAGCTAATAGAATGGTCTCCGCCAAGAACAACCGGTACCATCTTTGGGTTCAACTTTGTAAGACTCTCTAACGTCTTCGCAATGCGAGCATGACTTTCTTTTATATCCGTGACATGCATCGTAATATCACCGCAGTCATACAGAACACTATCTTTCATATCATGCTCTTCTGTAATTGCATACGTACTATAAGCATCTAACATCGCTCGAATCGTATTCGGTGCAAAACATGCTCCTGAATGACTAATGGATGGTTTTGAAAGCGGGGCACCAATTAATGCTGCTCCAAAAATTTCTTCACTTTCATCCCAACTCTTAATCATATCACTCCATTTCGTTACTTCACGGTCAATAAACTTTGCATTCTTCTTTAAATAGTGGCCTTGCTCCACGCCTTGTCACCTCTTGTATACGCAATATTCCCTTGCTTCCATACTGTATTTACATGACTAACGCCGTAATGGTACGGTACATACGCATAATTGTATGCATCCCATAATACGATGTCTGCCTTACGCCCCACACGGATTTTTCCAGCTACATCACCGCGATTAATTGCATACGCTGAGTTTACTGTTACAGCATTCCACACTTCTTCTGGTGTCATTTTTAACTTTAACATCGCAATACTCATGATGAGTTGAATATTTTCTGTCGGGGAGCTACCAGGATTGAAATCAGTCGCTAAAGCTACTGCTACACCATCATCAATCATTTTACGGCCTCTAGCAAAGCTTTCTTTATTCAAGTAGAATGTTGTACCTGGCAGCAGTACAGCAACTGTATTTGAATTTGCTAACATCTCAATCCCTTTATCAGATGCTCCGACTAAGTGGTCAGCTGATGCTGCACCAATCTCAGCAGCCGCTTCCGCACCGCCAAGCGGATCGATTTCGTCCGCATGCATTTTCACATCAAAACCAAGTTCTTTCGCCTTGAGTAAAAATTCTTTTGATTCTCCAACAGAGAATACTCCTGTTTCACAGAAAATATCAACAAACTCTGCTAATTGCTTTTCCTTAATTTCTGGTAACAAGTCAAGCATCCACTGTAAAAATTCTTTCGATTTTCCCTTATATTCTTTCGGCACTGCATGAGCCCCTAAGAACGTTGACACAATATCAATTGGATGCTCCTTCTGAACTTGTGCTGCCGCCTCTAATTGTTTCCACTCTGTTACATCATCTAATCCATAACCGCTCTTCGCTTCCATTGTTGTTACACCAAAAGACAACATGCGGTCTAGGTGGAATTTTGCCTTTTCAACAAGTTCTTCTGTTGTTGCTTGTTTTGTAGCATTTACAGTAGAAAGAATTCCGCCGCCTTTTTCTAAAATCTCTAAATACGGTACACCTTGTAGTTTGAGAGCAATTTCATTTTCACGAGAGCCGCCAAATACAAGGTGTGTATGTGGATCAACAAGACCTGGTGAAACCATTTTCCCTTCGCAATCCACAACTTCTTTTGCATGTAATTCCTTCGCTTCTTCCATTGTTCCTACGAATGTGATAACACCATTTTCAATACCTACCGCACCGTTTTCAATGACAGGAAGCGTATTCATCGCTTCCCGTCGTAGTAATCCATCTTCTTGATCCATTGTTAATAATTGACCGATATTCGTTAGTAAAATGTCTAGCATAGTTTCTCCCCCTTACTTCATCATCGGAATATTAACGCCTTTTTCTTTTGCTGTTTGCACCGCAAGATCATATCCAGCATCAACGTGACGAACAACACCCATTCCAGGATCAGAAGTTAACACGCGCTCAATTCGTTTTGCTGCGGCTTCCGTTCCATCCGCAACAATAACCATTCCTGCATGAAGAGAATATCCCATACCAACACCGCCGCCGTGGTGAACAGATACCCAGCTTGCGCCGTTTACACTGTTAATTAACGCATTTAAAATTGGCCAGTCAGCTACAGCATCACTGCCATCTTTCATTGCTTCTGTTTCACGGTTTGGCGAAGCAACAGATCCGCAGTCTAAATGATCACGGCCGATAACGATTGGTGCAGATAATTCACCGTTCGCTACCATTTCATTAATAATACGGCCAAATTTCGCACGCTCTCCGTATCCTAACCAACAAATACGAGATGGAAGTCCTTGGAATTCAACTTGGTCACGTGCCATACGAATCCAATTACATAAATGCTCATTATCAGCAAATTCACGTAAAATAACTTCATCTGTTTTATAAATATCTTCTGGATCACCAGAAAGTGCTACCCAGCGGAATGGTCCTTTTCCTTCACAGAATAGCGGACGAATAAATGCTGGAACAAATCCTGGGAAATCGAATGCATTTTTTAAGCCTTCATCAAATGCAACCTGACGAATGTTGTTACCATAATCAAACGCAATTGCACCGTTCTTTTGCATATCAAGTATTGCTTGCACGTGTTTTGTCATGCTTTCTTTTGATAATTGGACATAACGCTCTGGATCTTCTTGACGAAGCACTGCTGCTTCTTCTAATGAATATCCAACTGGAACATAACCATTTAACGGATCATGTGCAGATGTTTGGTCTGTTACTAAGTCTGGTGTAATGCCGCGTTTTACAAGCTCTGGTAAAATTTCAGCTGCATTACCTAATAATCCAATGGAAATAGGCTCTTTCTTTTCTTTATATTCCTTCGCAACAGCTAATGCTTCTTCAAGAGATTCTGTATACATATCACAATATCTCTTTTCAATGCGGCGATCGATGCTGCGTTTATCAACATCAATTGCAATCACAACACCGCCGTTCATCGTAACAGCAAGCGGCTGCGCTCCGCCCATACCACCAAGACCAGCAGTAATTGTTAATGTCCCTTTTAATGAACCACCAAAATGTTGACGTGCTGCTTCACCAAATGTTTCATACGTTCCTTGTAAAATCCCTTGTGTACCAATGTAAATCCAGCTACCAGCTGTCATTTGGCCATACATCATTAAGCCTTTTTTCTCAAGCTCACGGAAATGCTCCCAAGTTGCCCATTTTGGTACTAAGTTTGAGTTTGCTAGAAGAACGCGAGGTGCATCTTCATGAGATTTGAAAATTGCAACCGGTTTCCCAGATTGAACTAATAATGTTTCATCACTCTCTAAATTTTTAAGAGATTCTACAATTGCATGATAGCTATCCCAGTTACGAGCAGCACGGCCGATACCACCGTATACAACAAGCTCCTCAGGTTTTTCTGCTACTTCAGGATCAAGGTTATTCATAAGCATACGAAGTGCTGCTTCTTGTACCCAACCCTTTGCATTTAACTCAGTACCTCTTGGCGCGCGAATTGTTTGTTTTACATTTTCCATTGTAATCTCTCCCTTATTATAGTGTTGTATTTGCATTAATACGGTCCATCGTCCAATTTGTTGTTCTTAACCAATGAGCCGTGTTTTCAATATCCGTTGAAAAAATACGATCGTTTGTAATAGATGGTACAATTTGGCGAACTTGGTGATAGAACGCTTTCGTTTGCGTGCTCATTTGTTCAATACCACGGTATTCAGCTGCTTGCATCGCACAAATCGTTTCAATTGCTAGTACGCGACGTACATTTTGAATAATTTGATGTGCATGACGTGACGCAATTGTTCCCATACTTACGTGATCTTCTTGATTTGCTGATGATGGAATGGAATCTACACTCGCTGGATGAGCTAATGTTTTATTTTCTGAAACAAGTGCTGCTGCTGCATATTGCATAATCATCGCACCGGATTGAAGACCTGGTTCTGGACTTAAAAACGGTGGTAAATCGTTTAACTGCGGATTGACAAGTCTCTCAATACGACGTTCAGAAATATTTGCTAGCTCTGCCATTCCTACCTTTAAGAAATCCATTGCAAACGCAATTGGTTGTCCGTGGAAGTTACCACCAGAAATTACTTTTTGACCGCCGTCAAAAATAAGTGGATTGTCTGTTGCAGCATTCATTTCAATTTCTAACTTTTCTTTCACATAATTCAACACTTGCCAAGATGCTCCGTGCACTTGTGGAATGCAGCGAAGTGAGTATGCATCTTGTACACGAAGTTCTCCTTGTTTCGTAACAAGTTTGCTATCATGAAGCACATTACGCATACGATTTGCAACTTCTACTTGCTCTTTATATCCACGCGCAAGGTGAACATCTTCATCAAATGCATCAATAATGCCTTGCAACCCTTCAATCGTCATCGAAGCAATTAATTCCGCTTGATAAGCGATTGCTTCTGCTTCTAAATACGCTACAATTCCTTGAGCAGTCATTGCTTGTGTTCCGTTAATAAGCGCTAAGCCTTCTTTTGCTTCTAATGTGATTGGTTCTAATCCTTCTTTTGTTAAAGCGATCATCGTATGAACACGCTCGCCTTTATAAAACACTTCCCCTTCTCCTAATAAAGCAAGAGCAAGATGAGAAAGCGGTGCTAAATCTCCGCTCGCTCCAAGTGAACCTTGCTGCGGAACAACGGGATGAATTTGACGATTCACAAGTTCAAGAAGCATATTTACAACAAGTGGTCTAACACCAGAAATACCTTTCAACATTGTATTTGCACGTAACACAAGCATAGCGCGTGACACTTCTTCAGAGAAAGGTTCGCCAACACCACATGCATGAGATTGGATTAAATTATGTTGAAGCGCTTTCACGTCTTCTTTTTGAATCAGTACATCACTAAATTTTCCAAACCCTGTTGTAATGCCGTAAACAACTTTACCTTCTTCAACAATTTTCTCTACAGCTTGCCTACATTCTGTAACTTTTTGCATACTATTTGAACAAGCCGTTACCTGCTCTCCTTCAAACAGTATTCGCTTCATTTCCTTCAATGTTAATGAATGTCCAGTTAATGTAATCATGATTTTCCTCCTTTTAAAAAAGCAAAAGGGGACCTTATCTTTTTAGGACAGACTAATGTCCTAAAAAGTAAGGCCCCCTCTTAACTAATTAACTATGGGCAGTTTTTTTATATGTGATTAATACCTAATCCAATCGCCTCATGCTCTGATCCTTTCACAGGCGCACCTATCGTACCATATAGCGCAACAGCAACCCATTCGCCTTCTTTTTCACCGTCGTATGGTGTGCCGCGCACAATCGCAAATCGAAGCCCTACTGTACGAAGAACGTCTGCTAACTGAATCTGTCCTCTCGTTACTCCGTACAACGCTTCCATAATTGCATGGTAAAGCGCGTGTGTTTCTCTGTAAACGTCTGTTTGAATAACATGGTTACTACGTGCAGCTGTTTCCATTGCAGCAACAACTTTTTGCGAATTCATTGAACCGACTTTGCCCGTACAATATTTCCATCCTTTTGGAAGAGATAAAATCGGACTCTCATGTTCCTCCGCAAGTGCAAGAAGCATCGCCATGCGACCAATTCGTTGTGTTCCATGAAGAAGCATGTGACTCTCTCTTTTCTTTTGAATTGTTTAAATATTTCTTAATTTAAGAATAAATGAAAACGTTTAATTCGTCAATGGTTTACTATAAGAATTTTAGTAAAAAATATTTATCACACATTTTTTTACAAAAGTAACCTACAATTGTGTACACAATTTATTTACAGCAAAATTTGACGCATGCTATATTCTCTCTAACGGCTTAGAGGAGGAAGAAAATGGTCAAAAGAAAAGATATTCATTTTAGAATATGTAACGACTTGTTAGAAAGATTTGATTCAGCCTTGGTATATGAAGGACTTAACAAAACAGAAGTGTTAACGCATGCCATTCGCAATTTTTGTGCGCAAGTGGAATCTCAAAAGATGAATGATGTGAAACGATAATATACAGTGAGTGATTATCTACAAGTACGAATCGATACACATATGAAATATGAAGAAAAACAAGTAAATTTAGATAAAATAGTAATCTCTCAATTGCAATTAACAGGACAAGAAAAAATATTAGATATTGGCTGTGCATCTGGAAAGTTTCTTATAACATTACAAAAGCTTGGTCACCAAGGTCAGCTTACAGGGTTAGATCAATCCCCCGCTATGATTCAAGAAGCGAAAAAGAATAGCAAAAATACAAAGAAATCTATTGAATGGGTAGTTGGAAACGCAATAAAACTTCCTTTTCCCAATAATTTTTACGATTGGATTGTTGCCCGTCACATGCTCTATCATGTGCCTGATATAGATACGAATTGAAAATATGCTTTTTTCATTGGACACGCTCCTTTCTTGTTTTGTATACATAAAGTATACCAAACAAGAACGTACGTTTCTATTTATATACTTAAAAAAACAAAAAAAGCGATTCATTCCCCACCTAGCACTTCACGCTTGAGGTGGGGTCTTCTCGCCAGATATGATAAAAAAAATAGCCTGTGAACGACATTTCCTTAGTTCTCGTTGGATTCCCTCAATTTTCTAAAGATTTATTAACAGCTTCAACAGCATGTATGAAAGCCGTATCAAATAATGGAACGCTAGAATCCTCTGGTTTTACTAATAACCCAATTTCTGTACAGCCTAATATAATTCCTTCGGCTCCGTTACAAACTAAACGTTTAATTACTTCTTTGTAGTAATCTCTTGATTTTTGACACACTTTTCCTAAGCATAATTCTTCATAAATCACTTTATTTACAAATTCCCTATCATTTTCATTTGGGACTATCACCTTCATACCATTTGACTTTAATCTAGATTTATAAAATTCTTGCTCCATTGTATATTTTGTTCCAAGTAAACCTACCGTGCTAATTCCTTTCTTTTTTACTTGATTAGCCGTAGCATCGGCAATATGTAAAATAGGAATATTGATTTTTTCTTTTACGTCATCTACAACTTTGTGCATCGTATTTGTGCATATAACAATGAAATCAGCTCCACCTTTTTCTAATGAAAATGCAGCTTCCCCCAACACTTCACCTGCTTGTTTCCAGTTATCCTCTGATTGATAACGTTCAATTTCTTCAAAATCAACACTATATAAAAGGCACTTTGCTGAATGTAACCCTCCTAATTTGTTTTTTATTTCTTCGTTAATAACCCGATAATACTCTACAGTTGATTCCCAGCTCATTCCACCAATAAGCCCAATCGTTTTCATAATTTTCCTCCCTACAAAAAATCTTCTCCATTAATTATATGGAATTTTCAAAATTATAAGCAAGATACTTATCTCCTTGTTTCCTTTTTCTATCTGTCTTATAATAAAAAACAGAGATTAAATTGAACGTATTTTTCCGCTATGTAAGCTTGAAAAACCAAGCTTACATTATTTTTTGCTTTTCCTTTTCTTTTAAAAGGAGTATACTACATAGGAACGTATGTTCTTTTCACTACATACAGTAAGGAGCTTGAACAATGGTATACGACACTAAGGTACGATCATGGAACGAAACATTGAAACAATTGCAAAAGCGTTATACTGGAGAAGCAGTTGAAAATCGCAAGCAGTTTGAAGACATTGAGCTTATGACTTTCTTTCAAAACAACGAATATATTGCCCTTCCTACACATATTAGCGGCTTATCAGCAGCACGCTTTACTTCTTACTCTATTTTCACAACCGAGGATAAAAATCGCAAAGTTGGCACGCTAATCATCGAATATTTCGAAGATGATACAGAAACATTCCGAATTGAACAATTATACTTTGTATAAGAAAGCTTGGCCAATAGGTCAAGCTTTCTTGCTTTCTGTGAATCTCACTGCTTATAATAAACATAAAAGAATCGGTTTCTAATAGCATAAAAGGGGGAATTATGTTGCTTGAGGGATGGTTCAGTTGGTTTATTGTCATATGGACAGTTATTTTACTAGGACTCATGTCTATTGGTGGATACTTTATGTTCCGAAAATTCTTAAAACGATTACCGAAAGAAGATGGTATGTCCATCTTAGATTGGGAACAACATTATATCGATGAAACGAGACATTTATGGAAAGCTGAGCAAAGAGCTTTATTAGAAGAGCTTGTCAGCCCTGTTCCAGAACTATTTCGCGATGTCGCTCGCTCTAAAATAGCTGGTAAAATTGGTGCACTCGCTTTAGAAGAAAGAGCATCACAAATAACAGAAGATTTAATCATTAAAGGATATATTTTAGCAACTCCAAAACGGGATCATAAATTTTTAATAAAAAAATTAAAAGAAAAGCAAATTGACTACTCACGTTATCAATCGTTATTTGCAAAATAAAAAACCTCAAGAATTCTTGAGGTTTTTTACGTTAATTTTATATCTTTTTCATTATAAAACTCAGATTGTTTTTTCATTTCTTTTTGTAATTTCGTAAACGAACGATACATTGCAACGCGCCAAGATACAATCATAGCAAACGCAAGTAAGAAAAACATTCCACTTAATTGTCCTACATCAAGTGACTGACTTAAATATGATTTAAATGCAATACGAACAACAAGTAAACCGATTAAAATAAAGATAAACGCTTTAGAGCGTTTTAAATAAATCTCTTGTCCTCGTATTTCAAATTTTGACGTTTTAATAAGAAAAATAGAAAAAATTAACCCTACTGTAATTGCTTCTAATATTTCTTGCGCTGTTAAACGAAATTCAGGGAGAAGATACATAATTGCTCCCGTACTCATAAAGATTGGTGGAAGTACAATTTTTTTCAAGGTTGCTGGTTTTTTTGCCGCTTTTAAACGAATAAACATGACTCCGACAGCCATACAAATCGCAAAAATACTTGATAAAAGAGCTAAATTCATTCGTACTCACCCTTTGTTTTGGAAATATCGAAAATATAGTCTCATTATATGCTCTACTTTTAGTATTTCCAACATTTCTATAAAAAAGACTAAAATCCTTTAAATCCACCAAATAAATTCGAAAAGAATATAGTGATTTTTGTAAGACCATTAAAATAAAGTAATACACCCATCGCAATCATAATATAACCGCCAATTGTAACGAACGATGCACTATATTTTTTAATCCAAGTCATTTTTGTAATAAAGAACGACAAAATAAAGAATGGAATTGCAAAACCAAGTATGTAAGCAACCATATATAACATCGCTGATTGTGGATTTGTCGCAGCAAGTGCAATAACCGACACTAAAATCGGTCCTGTACAAGGTGTCCATCCCGCAGCAAATGCGATTCCAATTAAAGTAGAACCAAAGTAACCACTCGGTCTACTTTTAAATGTAATTTTTCGATCTTGCATTAAGAATGTTGGTTTAAACACTCCTGTTATAATGAGACCGAAAACAACAATAAAAATAGCTCCTAATTGGCGAATTAAATTTTGATAATCTACAAAAAATTCCCCTACAAAGCTTGTTCCAAAACCAATTGCAATAAAAATAATCGAAAATCCAATTAAGAAAAATGCTGTATGCAACATACTCCGTTTACGAAGCATGGCATTCTCTTCTTTTAAATCAGAAATAGACATCCCTGTTATGTACGATAAAAATGCTGGATAGAGCGGTAAACAACATGGAGAAATAAATGATAAAAAACCTGCCCCAAACGCTAAAAAGATATTAATATCTTGCATATTACGCCTCCTCTCTTCTTATTTATTGTAGCAAAATCTACAGCGAATACCATGAAAAATTCATGAACATACTATTATCACTATGAATATAGCGAAATCTTATTCATAATCCTCCTATTTATCTCGTTTATATTTCACTTGATTTATTATCGAAAAATATTTTTTTATAATGAAAGTTATATTCATATTCTCCTTATATTCTCAAGTAATGTATTCTCTTTTTTTCATCATTATGCATAAACATCATACTTTTATTATTATTCTATAAAATGTCACACTTTTCTTTCAGTTGACCCTACATTTTTAATTTTGTATACTTCCATCTAGCTATATTTGTTCGTTTTGAACAGGATTACCATATAGAAGTGATTGGAGGGATATAGATGCTTCGTTATTCATTACTCGTTTTATTAGGAGCATGTAGTTACGGTATTTTAGCAATCTTTGTTAAATTTGCGTACAGTGAAGGATTTACGCTAGGAGAAGTAATCGGAAGTCAATATTTGTTCGGATGGTTCATTTTACTTGCGATTACATTATTAATCTCTAGACATCGTGTACCATTAAAGCAAATGATTGTTTTGTTTATCGCAGGAACATCAGCCAGCTTAACAGGTATTTTTTATTACGGTTCATTACAAACTGTACCAGCTTCTATCGCTATTGTTTTACTATTTCAATTTGTTTGGATCGGAATTATTATTGAAGCAGTTGCAACAAAAACATTCCCTTCAAGAGAGAAAATGATTTCTGTACTTTTCTTAATAGCTGGAACATTTCTTTCTAGCGGATTACTCGAACAATCAGCGGGAAGCGTTGATATGAAGGGGATTTTCTTCGGACTATTATCAGCAATTGCATTTGCTTTTTATATTTTCGTGAGCGGAAGAGTGGCAGTAGAAGTCCCATCATTACCTCGCGGCGTATTGCTTATGGCAGGCGCATTAACATTAGTAATGATTGCTTTCCCACCAACGTTTATATACAATGGTGCACTTACAAACGGATTATGGAAATACGGGTTAGCATTAGGGACATTTAGTATTGTGATTCCCACCATTACATTTACAATTGGAATTCCCAAAATTGGCTCTGGTTTAGCGACGATTTTAGGCGCTGCTGAACTACCAGTTACAACAATTATGTCCGTACTTCTTTTAAAAGAAGCTGTAATGACTTCACAATGGCTTGGTGTTACGCTTATCCTTGTCGGCATTACAATTCCTCAAATTGCATATAAAATGCGCGGACGATACACAAGACAGCATACACATAAAAAAGTGGCAGCATAAAAAAACCGGACTTCTCTAGGAAGCCCGGTTTTCATTTTATCCTGCATTAACGGACAGTACCCCCCCACTGACGGAAGTTTCACTTTATACTTTCTCTTTCACGTTATATGAGTCTATAACAGTCAACTGATACACGCATCGATAACATTGTCCCATCGTCAGTAAAATCATAATAAGAAATAAAATAGCTGTATACAAAGGACCATATATTGTAATCGGTGCACTACTTATCCCATGACAACCCGTTATTCTCAGAATAACAACAGTAAATAACTTTAAAAATAACATACCGTGAAGAAGCCCCACTATTAGTGCTCCTCCTCCTATCATGAGTTGCTCATAGCATAGTATAAGCCCTATTTGCCTTCGTTTCGTGCCAGTTAATCGATACGATTGTAATTCTTTTTGGCGTTTTTTCATAAAACGAGCATGTACATACAGTATGAACAGACATGAAAAACTGAAGGCTATTGTTGATCCATAATATAAAAATTTCATAAATAACGATTTATGCTTTAATGCTCCTACAACAGCTTCATTATATTGAATGGATAATAAGAGAAAATATACAATTACACTACAAGCTATAAAAACAAAATGTAGTAACCGTTCTGCCGCATGTACCTGTATATTTTTCCTTGCTAATTGAAATAACGACATAACAACTCCTCCGTATAACTTCCTATACCACAAATTAGTATATAAAATGATATGTGCCTTCGCATCGAACTCCAATAGGAATTATATCTAAGCCTTTAGACTTAGATTGAAAAATACATATTGTATTGAAGATAAAAACAGCGATGTTACAAAGTAACATCGCTGTTTTTATCACATAATTTGCTTTTTTAGTTGTAAAAAGTATCGTTTTCTTAATAGTAAAAAGTAACATGTGTGAACGAATAAAAATACCCCAATAACAATAAGTGAAGAACGAAGAATCTCTGTTATGAATAATTTTTGCAACGTCATTAAAGCTACACTCGTATGTAAAACAGCTATGAGAATCGGAATAAAGAATAATGCTCCCATTTGTACAGTCATAATTCGTTTCATTTCGTCTTCGCTCATACCTAGTTTCATAAGCGATTGATAATATTGTTTATCCGTTTCTAAATCAGTAAATAAACGAAAATATAAAAAGCTGACAGCAGATAAATAAAATATCACTCCGACAAACAAACCGATAAATAAAATAATGCTTGTCATTTGTTTAATCTCATTATAAGTTGTAATGCGTGATGAAAATTCATATTGCCCTTTTTGGTTTATTTGTTTCTCTAATTGCGCTGCTACTTGCGTCGTTTCTTCCCAGTTCTTCACTTCATACGCTGTATAACTTACTGTTTTCTGTCCCTCTGTAATCAATTGTTTCATTTCATTAGAAACAACAAGAATTTGCCCCGGAAATACAGCGCCGGAAAAAATATTATGTTGCAACACACGAGAAACATGAAGTTGTGTTCCGCTTTCTTGTAACGTTACATCTGTTTCTTTAGAAGTATCAATATAATTACTTTGTCCAAAAGAAGGAACACGAGCTATTTCTTTCCCTGTTAATGTCACCGTTTCATAACCAAGCTGCTTTGCAAATATATTATAATCAGCCTGACTCATAATAACCGCTAGTTGCGTCTGATTAGAAATTGCTTGAAAACTCAACTTTGCACTGACCTTTTTATAGATAATTTTTTCCTTTTGAAAAGTAGCTTCAATTTCTTTTTCGTATTGTTCTTTCTGTGCTTGATGTTCATTATAAGTCATCAAACTAAAAGCAAATGGTATGTTATTCATCGTTTCATCCTTTTGCGCTTCTAAAAAAGCAGCAAACGTTCCAATGGCACAAAAAGCAACAGTCGACACAATCGTTACCATAAAGAACATACGTGCATTATCTTTCATGCGGTAAGCTAACATAGAAAAGGATAATAAATTTGTTTTCTTCCAATATATATGTTTCCATTGTTTTAAAAACCTTATGATAAATACACTAAGTTGTGAATATAAAAAATAGGTACCAATAATTACAATTGTTGTAACAGGTAACAATAAAAACATGATAGTACCAGGAGTTGCTGCCATAGATAAAATATATCCAATTGCGATCAAACTTGCTGCAACTATAGATAATAAAATAGAAGCTTTCGGTTCAGGCTTTGGCTTCTTATTCCCTTTTAATAGCGCGATCACTTTTTTGCTTTGCACAAATAAACTTGTCATAAAAGCAACAATGAAAAACAATACCAAAAACACAACCGCTGTTAATTTCATAGCTTGCCATGGCATATAAAACGGCAAACTTTTTAAGTTCATCACTGTACTTGCTAACATAAAAAATAACTTTCCAAATAAAAAACCGAAAGCAATACCGCTTATAAGAGCACTTATCCCGACAATCATATTTTCAAAGAAAATCATCCGAATCAATTGCCGCTTTGTAATACCATGAATAACAAAAATACCAAACTCTTTATTCCTAACCTTTAAAAATGAACTAACAGAGTAAAAAATAAAGAAAAAAGAAAAGAAATAAATAATGTATTCTGCAACAAGCATTCCTTGCCGCACAGCACCTGGAAATTCCTTACTTCCATAAATATCAGGGTGATAAATAAATAAAGCATATAAAAAGAAAATCATAACTGAAAATGCACTGCTTAAAAAATACGCGGCATATGCACGTATATTTCGACTAACATTTTTAAACGCAAGTTGAGAAAACGTCATCTCTTTTCCCCTCCCACGCTTTTTTTATTTTTATCAAAATATGTATCTTCATGAGCATGACATCTCCTTATTCTTTCTTCTCTTTCACTATAATAAAAAAAGAATGAAGAAAACATTGAACTTCCTTACATGCTTCAGTACAATCTTACAGTTTTGTCATTTTTCTCGTCATTTTATAAAGTGAAACTTCCATCGGAGTACCTTTTCTCCGATGGTTAGTTGAACCAATCGGGCTCTTACGGGCAGTTTTTCTTCCCGTTCTTCCACAACCTTACTGCCCGTTAGTGCAGGATAAATTCATTCTCCTTGCTTTCGCTATTTTCAAAAACTCTTGTAATTCTGGATTTATATTTGCTTTTCGATACGCAACTGCTAGTTCTGCCACAAAATTAGAATCACATATTTCTTTATATACAACTTCTGATTGATATAATTTATTTGCAGACACTGGTATTACCGTTATCCCAATTCCAGCGGCAACAAGTCCTACTACTGTTTGATACTCTGTTGCCTCTTGTACAATTTGCGGACTAAATCCTGCACCTCGGCATAAAGAGAGAATATTATCATATAATGTTGGCCAAACATTTCGAGAAATAAAAACAAAGGATTCTTTTTGCAAGTCTTCAATATATATTGCTTGTTTATTCGCAAGCGGATGCGCCTTCGGTAAGCAAAGTGTACAAGGAAGATGTTGAATTGTTTCCAATTGTAATAACTGACTTGTAATAGGTGGACGCAGCATCCCGATATCAATTCGATTATCATGAAGTGCATCTACTTGTTCTGGTGTAGATAATTCATGCAGTACAACGGATACATTCGGAAATTTATTTCGATATTCTCGAACGATTGGCGGCAAAATATCATACATTGCTGAACCAACAAAACCAATAGACAGCGATCCAATCTCTCCTCTTTGTGCTCGCTGGGCAACTTCGACTGCTTTCTCAATTTGCGTAAAAGCTTTTTTCACTTCCTTTAAAAACAATTCTCCTGCTTCTGTTAACTCTACTCTTCGTTTCGTTCTTGAAAATAGTGTAACTCCCATTTCTTGTTCTAATTGTTGAATTTGTTGACTAAGCGGTGGCTGCGTCATCTGTAAGCGAGCTGCCGCTCTTCCAAAGTGAAGCTCTTCTGCTACAACAATAAAGTATTGCAAATGCCGTAATTCCATATAGAACACCCTTTTTTATTAATATATATAATAAATTAATAACATAAGAATTATATATTAGACAAATATTTTTAACCCCCCCACTAATGGAAAGCCCTCACCAATCGTGCTTTTACGGAATAAAAGAAAACGTATACAAGAGAATCCTAATATACGTTTTCTTTTATTCCCTTCAATATTTAATTATCTCTCCATATCCATTTTCATATTTCTCGCCTCAATCATTTCCTAGCATTTACACTAAATACTCCACTGACACAACAACTCATAATCTTCCGGAAATGAAAGGGGAATATTTTTAAGTTCTTGGAGTGGTTTCCACTCAATCCTATGAATCAATCCATCCGGATCTTGAATTTTTCTTTCTCCCCCTACTATTTTCACAACATAATAGTGAACTTGTACAGGAATATTGAATGTAACACCTATTTTTTCGTGCACTTTTTCAATAACTTCAACACGATACCCTGTTTCTTCCCATACTTCACGTATGCAACACTCTTCTATCGTTTCTCCTTTTTCCAACCCACCTGAAGGTACAGACCAACGTTTTTCTTCCTCTCGTTTCCCTTGTAAGACCATTAACACTTCATTATTATCATTCATACAAATTGCTGCTGCTCCAATCCAACGCTTCATCCTCTATCCCTCCCCTACATATTATTCTGTCTTTTACTTGATTTCCCCTCGAAAAAAGAGGAAAAAACTTGTAATCTATCGAATACTTTCAGCAACTTCAAAGACAGTGCACTCCTAAAAAACAGAAAGGAAGGATTCTGTGAAAGTTTCTAAGTATGTTGTGGATTGTGTGTTTTGTGAGGAAAATCGAGGAACGAGACAAACATCGGTAACTATTGCTGCTTCTTCTAACACATTAGCAGTTCAAAAAATAACTGAAGAATGTCAGCGCCGTTTTGGAAAATCATTATTATTAAAAACAGAGATTGTAAGGGAAGACATCATTGTAGAAAAAAAAGAAAGCTGACCAAAATGGTCAGCTTTCTTTTTCCGATCGTAAACGGAGAAAACATTCATGCTTTCTTTCCGTACATATTATCACATGAAGATTAGGGGCATCCTCTAAGAGATCGGGATTTTTCCATCATGTACGTTCCATAATGGATATCGAACAATATTTCCGTACAATCTATAATAAATTCTCCGGAAAAGGGTAAATCTAGTTCGCATTTTTAGAAAAGGGATAGGGATATTACCGGTAATACATCAAACATTCAAATGTTACATTTATTATAGTATAGTATTTTTCTTCATATGGGAAATATGTATTACATATATAATTAATATGTAATACATATTAATCCCCTTATTTCATCTTTCTATCTTGTACATTTCTAAACAATAAAAGAGCTACAATTGCACCTATTAATGCTAAAGTCATATCCCACTGTGTATCCCACAAATCTCCTTGCATACCTAAAAAGGCATTTGCTGCTGTTCCTGTCAATTTGGCAACTAAAAATTCAAGTAATTCATATAGCGCACTAAATGCTAAGCACACAGCAATTACAAGGATTGATAACCATCCCCTTTTTTGAATTTCTACTACTCTAATGAGAACCTCACGTGTTAAAAGAGCAGGAACGAACCCTTGCACAAAATGGCCTACGCGATCATAATAATTTCTTTCTAAATGAAACGTATCACGTAACCAATTAAAGAGAGGTACTTCTGCGTATGTATAATGTCCACCAATAAGTAATATAAGCATATGGAACCAAATCCAAACATATGTAAACGTCGTAAATTGAAAACGATGATATGTTGCTGCTAAAATCAATACAAGAATAATAGCTGGTAATACCTCTAGCCACCACGTAAACAAATCTTTCGGCTGTATTCCTGAGATAAGTACAGCGATCCAAAAACTAACAAATAATAGCATATGTGAACGATATATCGTCAAGTTCTCCTCCTCCTATAATTAAGTTACTTATACCATATTTCAACACATCCAAAGAATATACATTTAATTTAAATATAAATTACCTTATCTCATACAATCCTTATTAAAAACTCTCTAGAAATTCAGTATTAAATCCCATATGCTCATTTTAACAAAATAAAGCCTTCAAAACCTTGTTCTCACAAGGCTTTCTGAAGGCTTCCTTTATTCTGTAACAAATACATACTGTAATATAAACCCTGTTGCATCAACAATTCTTGATGCGTTCCCCTCTCAACAATCTGACCATCATGCATTACAAAAATTTGGTCAGCATCTTGAATTGTCGATAAGCGATGTGCGATCGCAATGGTTGTTCTCCCTTTTCGCATACGCTGCAGTGCCGTTTGAATTGCTTCCTCTGTTTCTGTATCAATGTTTGCTGTTGCCTCATCTAGTACTAATACTTTCGGATTTGTAGCAACAGTTCTCGCAAACGCTACAAGTTGTCTTTGACCACTTGAAAACGCCGCTCCTCTTTCAACGACCTCTGTATCATATTGATCTGATAGCTGCTCAATAAATGCATTTGCTTGCACAAATTTTGCAGCTTCTTCCACTTCCTCATCCGTAATACTTTCATCATACATGCGAATGTTTTGTTTAACTGTTCCAGCAAACAAGAAAGCATCCTGTAGTACAAGACCGATACGTTTTCGTATTTCCATCTCTTGAAAGTTCTCTAACCGAACTCCATCAATTACAATTTCTCCTTGATTTATATGATAAAAACGCATCAATAAGTTCATAATTGTACTTTTCCCACTACCTGTATGCCCGACAAAAGCAACAGTTTGCCCCGGTTTTACATGAAAAGACACATTTTTAAGTACATCGCGCTTTTCATCATAAGAAAAGGTAACATTTTTAAACTCAATTTCCCCTTCCGTCATGAGCGGAGTTCCATTACCTTGTTGTACTGGTGCTAAATCTTTTTCATCCATTAAAAGAAACACACGCGATGATGACACAACTGCTTGCTGGAAGAAAGACAGTTTCATCATCATTTCGTTTACTGGATCAAAGAAACGATGAATGTAGTTAACAAAGGCATATAATACACCAACTTCAACGGGACTATGCATTGCATCAATTCCAAACAACGTTAACACCAATACAATTGCCATAATATGAACAAGATCGGTTGCCGGACGTAAAAACAGTGCATCTAACTTCAAATTGCGACGTCCTGCTCCATAGTGCTTTTCATTCACTTCTTCAAATTCTTTACGCATCCGTTTTTCTTGACGAAATACTTGAATAATGCTCATACCTTGAATAGATTCATTCAACTTTGCATTCAATATACTCAATTGATTGCGAAGTTCTAAATAAAAGACTGAACTCTTGCGACGATAAAAAGCCATAATCGTAATCATAATTGGAATAAGAAGTAATGAAAATAAAGCAAGTTTCACATTAAGTAGAAACATAGATATTAAAATACCAATTAAAAATACAATATTTTTTACAAAAGTAGATAATACACTTACGAAGAAATCTTTAATTGCTTCCGTATCATTCGTTATCCGAGAAACGAGCGTTCCAATTGGTGTACGATCAAAGAAGCTAAGCGATAAACTTTGAACATGTTCATATACTTCTACACGCATATCTTGCACAATTTTGAAGGCAATATTTTGGAAATATAATAAATTCAAATACGTAAAGAACACTTTTAATAAATGAAAGATTATATACACAACAAATAACGTCACTAATACATTTTGCTCAAAATTCTTCGGAACTAAATGTTCATCAATAAATATCTTAATTAAAAAAGGTCCCATCATTTCCGCAACAGTTGCACCAACTAAAAATAAAAATGCAACAGTCAGCAGTTTCTTATACGGCTTCAAATATGATAATAAACGCCATAAGTCACTTTGTTTTTTCTCGTGCATCATACTCCTCCTTTCTCAACTAGAGTTTCTAATTGCTGACTCTCATACATGTCTTTATACCAACCATCTTGTTGCATTAAACTTTCGTGAGTACCACGCTGCACAATCTTTCCATCATCAATAACAAGAATTAAATTTGCATGTTGAATTGCACTTAAGCGGTGCGCTGTAATAATAGTCGTTTTATTTTGGCGTTCACGCTTTAATGCCGCCAAAATCGTTTCTTCTGTCTTCGCATCTACCGCTGATAAACAGTCATCTAAAATTAAAATTTCAGCATTTGTTAATAATGCACGCGCAATCGAAATACGTTGTTTCTGACCACCCGATAAAGAAACACCGCGTTCACCAACCACTGTTTCATATCCTTCTGGAAATTTCGTAATATCCTCATGAATACACGCTATAGTTGCAGCATGTGCAATATCTTTATATGTAGCACTTGGTTTTCCAAATGCAATATTTTCTCCTATACTCGTAGAAAATAAAAAATGATCCTGTGGTACATATGAAATAGCGGAACGAATAGCATGTAGTGTCATATCTCGAATATCAGTTTTTCCAATTCGCACGCCTCCATCAAAATGATCATATTCTCGAATTAAACATTTTAATAATGTCGTTTTACCTGCTCCCGTACGTCCTACAATTCCTAAAGTTTCCCCTTTTCGTAAAGAAAAATGAATATCTTGTAGATTTATTACTTCATTTTTCTTATACGAGAATGTCTCAATATCAAACTCGATATTGCCACTTGCTACTTCTTCACTTGCCTCTTCTCTATTCACTACATCAGACACTTGCATAAATAAATTTTGAATACGATCATAAGAAGCACGGCCACGCTCCATAATATTAAACAGCCAACCAAACGCTAACATCGGCCATACAAGCGTCCCTAAATAAGAAGTAAACGTAATAAGTTCACCTATCGTAAGCTCACCACGAATAACCAATACGGAACCATAACACACTGCAATTAAGAAAGAAAAACCTACAATTAAAGAAATTGTTGGATCAAATAATGAATCAATGCGAGCAACAAGAATATTTTTTTGTACTACATCTTCCGATTTATCGCGAAATGCTTGTAAATCTTCTTTTTCTTGGCCAAGTGAACGAATTACCTTCATTCCACTCATACTTTCCTGAACTTTATCATTGATTTCTGAAAAAGCCTGCTGCGCTTTATGAAAACGACGATGTAACAACGTTCCATAATAGTTTGTCGCAATCGCTACGATTGGCATTGGAATTAAACTAAGTAGTGTTAGTTTCCAACTAATCGTAACCCCCATCGCAACAAGAACACATCCGCCCACCGCTAATGAGTCTACAAACGTTAACACCCCAGAACCAGCTGTTTGCTGAACTGCTTGAATATCATTTGTTGCGTGTGCCATTAAATCACCAGTACGATGCTTTTGGTAGAATGATGGGCTCATATTTGTAAAGTGCTTATACAGTTTTTGACGTAATTGACGTGCTAACTTTAATGAAGAGCCGAAAATCATTATGCGCCACGCATAACGCAAAATATACATCATCACCCCAGCCACAACTAAGATCCCTCCCCATTGTAATAGCTTCTCAGCTGTTAATGCATTATTGCTAATTTCATCAATAACGATACCGATCACTTTTGGCGGCACAAGTTCAAGTAGAGCAACACCGAACAACAAAAAAACCCCAGTTATGTACGCTCGTTTCTCCTGCTTAAAAAACCACGCCAAGTCTAAAAAAACTTTCATTATATACCTCCTATCCCAAATGAGCGATGTTTTCAGTTTATCAAAATTACTGAATTTTTAAAAGTTTGAAACATTTTTAAGGGACAAAATAAAAAGGCACTCGAATACGAGTGCCTTTTATAGCGCTTATTTCAGTTGTTGTTTATTCATTGCGCTCATCATTTGATTGATTTTCTTTTGGGATGGTTTTTGTCCCATTTGCATCATCATCATTTTTAACATTTGTTCATTAATCGGTGGATTTTTTTGTAAATAGTTCATCATATATTTGCGTGCGATGAAAAATCCTAACGCAACGCCTGCTACTAGTGCTAAAACGCCCACTAGAACAACTACCCAAATTGACATATATTTTCCTCCTTCATGTTGTCTACCTTACAGTGTACTAAAACCTTTTCAATAAGACAAGATTGTATTCGACATTTTTTATATATAAGTACGTGCTTGTTTGAGAGGATTTAACCATCCGTATTGTTTACTCTCATAATCCATCGCAAGAAATGTTAATTCGCATTTTCTAAGTACTTCAAAAATAATTGTTTCCATTTCAACATTTTCGGAAGTATGCATTCGAATATACTGCGGCTTAATAATCACTTTCCCATACACATTTTCATTAGATATAATATGCGTATGCTCATTTCTTTCATATTTCCCGTATGTTCGCAGTGCCTGTTCCATTTTATGATGTAATTTCATTACTTGTAAGGGCAATGTAATATATTTCATTTGTTTATACAACACTTTCTTTTCTGAAAGGGAACGAGACTGCGCAAAACGGGCAAACAAATCAAACAATAAAAACTCACGACCGAAATACGACTTCGTAACATCTTCTTGAATTAAATACAGTTCATACGTTCTCATACTTTCCCTCCCGCATTGGACAACTTCATTTCCCTTCATTATATAGAAACAAATATGCAATGATTGTCTGACTGCGGAGAAAGAAAAAACTTTTTCTGTCGAATAAAGCGACACTTCCATCAACATGGATTTTCACTTTATTGATGGAAACATCTTACCAGTTAGAGTCTTACCGTCTCTGAACAGCGGAATAAACCCTTTTATATAGAAAAATCCCTCCATGCCGGAGAGATTTTTCCAAAATCATTAAAGCATTTCTTTTACTTTGCGAACAACGTTTTCTACAGTGAATCCGTATTCTTCCATAATCTTTTCACCAGGAGCAGAAGCACCGAATGTATCGATACCTAATACATCTCCTTCAAGACCAACGTAACGATGCCATCCGAAAGTAGCACCCATTTCAATTGCGAAACGTTTCGTTACTGCTTTTGGTAATACAGATTCTTTATATTCAGCAGATTGCGCATCAAAGCGGTCCATAGACGGCATGCTGACAACAGCTGCGTCAACACCATCTTGTGCTAATGCTGTTTGCGCTTCAATTGCTAAGCTTACTTCAGATCCAGTTGCAAGTAAAATTACATCAGCAGTTTCCTTCTTGCTTGCAGAAACTACGTATGCACCTTTTGCAACTTTTTCATACGTATCATCTTTTGCACCTTCTAATGTTGGAAGATCTTGACGAGTTAAGATTAATGCTGTTGGTGTGTTTGTAGATTCTAACGCTAACTTCCAAGCTGCAACAGATTCGTTACCATCAGCAGGACGAAGAACAGATACGTTTGGCATTGCACGAAGAGCTGCAAGCTGTTCAACTGGCTCATGCGTTGGTCCATCTTCTCCAACTGCGATACTATCATGTGTGAACACATATGTTACTGGCAGTTTCATTAACGCAGCAAGACGGATTGCTGGACGTAAGTAGTCAGAGAATACGAAGAACGTACCACCGTAAGTTTTTAAACCGCCATGAAGTGCGATACCGTTCATTGCTGCACCCATTGCGAATTCACGTACACCGTACCAAATATTTTTACCGCTGTAGTTTTCTCTTGTGAAGTCTTTTTCTTTGTTCATGTATGTTTTGTTAGAACCAGCAAGGTCTGCAGATCCACCAAAGAATGATGGTACAGATTCAGCAATTGCATTAATAATTTGTCCTGAAGATGAACGAGTTGCCGTTTTTGAACCAAGTTCGTATGTTGGTAAGTTCTTATCCCAACCTTCTGGAAGAAGACCTTTCATTGCTGCTTGCAGTTCAGCTGCTAATTCAGGATGTGCTTTTGCATAACCATCAAGCATTGTATTCCACTCAGCTTCTGCTGTTTGCCCAGCATCTTGTACTGTTTTACGGAAGTTTTCATACACTTCTTCTGGTACATGGAAGTCTTGTTCAAATGCCCAAGCATATGTTTCTTTTGTTAATTTCGTTTCTTCTACACCTAGCGGAGAACCATGTGAAGCTGATTTTCCAGATTTGTTTGGTGAGCCGAATCCGATTGTTGTTCTTACTTCGATTAATGTTGGACGTTTTTCGTCAGCTTTTGCTTCTTCAAGCGCTTTCGCAACTGCTCCGATATCGTTCCCATCTTCAACACGGATAACTTGCCAGCCATATGCTTTATAGCGATCCTCTACACTTTCAGAGAAAGAACGATTTAAATCACCATCTAATGAAATATCGTTAGAATCATATAACACAACAAGACGGCCTAATCCTAAATGAGCCGCTAATGAAGATGCTTCAGCAGAAACGCCTTCCATTAAGTCTCCATCTCCACAAATTGCGTATGTATAATGGTTAACAACGTTATACTCATCACGGTTGTACTTTCCTGCTAAATGTCTTTCAGCCATTGCCATACCAACAGCTGTTGCAATACCTTGTCCAAGTGGACCTGTTGTTGCATCTACACCTGGTGTGTGACCGAACTCAGGATGACCTGGTGTTTTACTTCCCCATTGGCGGAAATTCTTTAAATCATCCATTGTTACGTCATAACCAGATAGATGAAGTAAGCTGTAAAGTAACATTGAGCCATGCCCTGCAGATAATACGAAACGATCACGGTTAAACCATGTTGGATTATTTGGATTATGTTTCATAAATTGCGTCCATAGTGTATATGCCATTGGTGCTGCACCCATTGGCATTCCTGGGTGACCAGAGTTTGCTTTTTCAATCGCATCAATGGATAGTGTGCGAATCGTGTTGATAGAAAGTTGTTCGATTGAATGTGACATGCTATTCTTCCCTTCGCTTATAGTAGTAAACGTTTTCGTTTTACACAACTATATGATATCTTTCCTTGCAAGATTATACAACATGTACGGACAAATATGTTGATGTTTTTTCAGATTTGTTCAAAAAACGTACTAAAATTCATGATGTATCGGGAGTTCAATTTGCTATATTCTTTAGATTTTCATACTTTTATCTCCAAGTCTTCCTTATACCCCTAAATCCTTTATTTCTTGCACCAATCAGTAATTACATATAATTCCTCATTATCTTTAAACATTGCATCCGAAATGATACACATATTTTTTTATGATTTAAAATATCGTATTTTGATCATGATTGATAACCACGCTTCATTTTCTAATAGAAAATCCAATTTTTTCTTATTCCACAAACAAAGGGTCCTATTCTCCCAAATGGAGAATAGGACCTTTAAATTTGTAAATATACATTTTACTTTTTATTACGCTCTGCATACACTGCCATGGCATCACGCATAAATTCTGCCAAACCTTCACCGAATTGGTCAATATTTTTTGTAAAACGTTCATCATCGACATACATTTGCCCTAGACCTTTAAATGCATCTAATGAATAATGACCAAAGTTCTGCAAATAATCATACCATTCTTTAATTGCTTTTTGAGCCTGTGCTGATTCAGGTGAATCATTACGAAGTGCTGCAAGTTTTCTATAGATTGCATTATATTCTTCTTGTTTCTCTCTCGTCATGTTTGCAGCTGTTTTATTTGCCTTGTCAACAGCTTCATTTCCCCATCTTTCGCGTGCTTCTTGCTCATATGGGTTTTGAATAAAATCAAATCCTTCAAATTTTTCTTTGTTCGTCATTTGAATTTCTCCTCTCGAATGTTGAATCGTCTTATCAATCGTCGCAATCACTTTATCGAGTCTAGAGCGCTTCTCAAGCAACATTTTACGATGCAAAACGAGTGCCTCTTCCCGATTAAATGAGGGATCATTGATAATTTCTTTAATTTTCTGTAAAGGGAAGCCAAGCTCTTTAAAAAACAGGATTTGTTGCAATGTCCCCAAATTATCGTTGGAATAAAGACGATAACCAGATTCGGTCGTCTCCTCCGGGGTTAATAACCCAATTTCATCATAATGATGTAGTGTGCGCACACTAATACCAACTAAATTTGCTACTTCTTTCACTTTCATTGTCATCGCTTTTCCCTCCCTCATTTCCTACAATAAAGTATAACGTAGCGTTAGGGTCAATAGAAAAATATATAAAAAACACCCTCTATTCATTCACATGAAATAGAAGGTGTTTTTCAATAAAAACTACCAAGCTCCACCATTTGCGATCCTACTGAAGGAAGCTGAACTTTATACAATCCGTTTTTGAATTGAGCTAGAAATGAAATCAATGACAATGACAATGACAATGACAATTACCATTATAATAATCCCTAGCAAAATAATTCCTACACGAGGCCAATTTCGAGAGCTCAATACAGATATTAATGGTGTTCCAATCCCCCCTACACCTAAAATAGCAGCAGAGCGGACGTTAATTTCAAAACGATACAGCGTATAAGATGAAAAATCTAGAAAGATTTTCGGCAAAACTGCAAACCAAAGCACTTGAAAACGATTCGCTCCAGTAGCAACTAATGCCTCATTAGGACCTTTATCAATATTTTCAATAGCCTCTCCCAAGCATCCCAATTGAATGTAATCCTAAAACTAAAACTCCTGCAAAAGAACCAGGGCCAACTGCTTTTATAAAAAGAAGTGCCATGACCAATTCAGGGAATGTTGGAATAAAACTTAATACAAATTTCCCTGAACCGGAAGTCACTTTTTCTGTACTCATATTCGTTGCTGCCCAAAATGCAAACGGCACACAAAGAAAGGCATATATAAACGTTCCTAAAGCAGCAATCGCTAGCGTATCAACAAGCCCGTGCAATAAATCCTCTCCGTCTGACAAAGAAACATGACTCCAATTTTCAAAATTATAAACATTTTTTGTAAACATGTAGAAATATAACACATTTTTTCTTGCACTGACATTAATTCACGGAAATTTTACACTTTTTAAACATTCAGAAAATATTTCATTAAGATTATTTGTTATGATTTATCATAAGATAACAATAAAGAAGGTTGATGCTATTGAATTCGAACAATGTCGTAAATGTAAATATTTTACTAACAAGTGATGTACATGGTATGGTTTACCCTATTCACTATCAAAATAACGAAAAAGCAGAATTTGGATTAGCAAAACTCGCAACACGTATTGAGCAGGAACGTATCCAAAATGAACATGTACTCTTGATCGATAACGGTGATTTCATTCAAGGAACTCCGTTTACTTATTACTACGCCAAATATATGCAGCATGAAGAACACCCCATGTCCATCGTCGCCAATCATATCGGCTATGATGCAGCAATTATTGGAAATCATGAATTCAACTATGGAATGGACTTATTAAACAAAGCAGTTACAAATGCAAGGATGCCCTACCTAGCTGCTAATATTTTAGATAAAAAAACAATGGAGCCCTACTTTGGAAAACCATATATCATTAAACATATCCATCCTAATATAAAAATTGCGATACTAGGGGTTACAACTCACTACATCCCAAACTGGGAACAACCGCAGCATATTGAAAATTTAACTTTTGAAGATGCATTACAATCAACAAAAAAGTGGGTTTCTTATATTCGGAAACTGGAACAACCTCATTTATTTATTGTGTCATATCACGGAGGGTTTGAACGAGATCTACAAACTGGAGAGCCAACAGAAGTTTTAACTGGAGAAAATCAAGGATATGCAATATGTCAAGAAGTAGAAGGAATCGACGTCTTGTTAACAGGACACCAACATCGCTATATTGCTCATACAAAAATAAATGGTGTAACCGTCCTACAGGCCGGCAGCAATGGGAAATCATTAGGAAAAGTACATGTCTCCTTAAAAAAGAATAATACCCAATGGATTGTCGAGGAATGTTATTCTAAATTGTTATCTACGGAAAATGTTTCAGCAGATGGAATGGTACTTTCACTGGTCTCTACATATGAAAAACAAACTCAGCGTTGGTTAGATCAGCCCATTGGTACTATTATTGGTGATATGGTGATTCGCGATGCGATGCAAACTCGTTTGCAAGATCATCCCTTCATCGAATTTATAAATAAAGTACAAATGGATGCAGCTGGAGTGAATATTTCTTGTACAAGCCTATTTCATAATGAATCTTCCGGCTTTCCAAACCACATTACAATGAGGGATATTGTTTCAAATTATATTTATCCCAATACGTTAAAGGTCGTTCGTGTTACAGGAAAAGATATAAAAGAGGCCCTTGAGCTATCTGCTGAATATTTTTCATTAGATACAAATGGAAATATCATTGTAAATCCTACATATATCGAACCAAAACCACAGCATTATAATTACGATATGTGGGAAGGAATTTCATACATATTAAACATTTCAAAACCAGTTGGGGAAAGGGTTGTTTCCTTACAATATGAAGGATCTCCGATTCAATTTCATCAAGAGTATGATGTGGTCATGAATAATTATCGTGCAAGTGGCGGTGGAAATTATTTCATGTATCAAAATAAGCCCATTATAAAGGATATATCAATTGATATGTCTGAGCTCATTGCGAATTACATATTAGAACGACAAACGATCGAAGCGACGACTAATCATAATTGGAAAGTTATCAAATGACAATTTTTTATGAAACTCAAAAAAGATGGGCTACGCCCATCTTTTTAATTTAACTTTGCACGATCTTGCTTTTTTAATTCTTTTAATTTCTTCGGCGTAACATCCTTGCCTTCTTCGTTAACGACTTTGATTGCTTTCAATTCGTTTAACATGTTTTGACGAAATCCTTTTAAATATTGTTCACGGAGCGATTGACGCTCACGTTGCTCTTCTTCAGTTAAACCTTCTGTTTTTGCTTTTTTCGCTAAGAAATTAATGCGTTCGATGAGTTCGTGACTTAGCATCTCGAATCCCCTTTCTACTAAAAACTGATTATTATCATACAATAGTTACTCTTGTTTATCAAGCAATTGCTTCGTATACTCCACATATCGGCGATGTACCGTTGCTTTTGATACATCATGACCAAAACCACGAAGCGTTGCTGCAATTTCTTCAAATGTTAATTCATTGCGGCGCAGACGAACAATCTCTTCGATAGGTACTTCTATTTTCTCCCGCCCTGTACTTAAATGACGATTCTTTAAGTTTTTCTCTGGACGAAATCCATTTTCTACAGCTCGCTTCATTCCGCGTTTAATCTTTAAATTATGAATCTTTCTCTGATATTCTTCTACTATACCAATAATATCAAGTACCATTGAATCTGAGTCAGAAAGCTGTAATTCGCCATTATGCGCATGTGTATATACTTTTACTCCTTCTTTGTGTAAACAATGCATTAAAGCAATTTTCGCATTCCCTCTCCCAAGACGTGTTTCATCTTGAATGAGAAGCACATCAACATGTTCATCACGAATGGTATCTAACACTTCTAAAATACCATCTCGTTCTATGCTATATCCGCTCGCTTTCTCTTCTACTACTCTTACGATATTCATCTGATATTGCTTAGCTAAATGCAATAATTCATCTTTTTGGCGTGCTAATGATGTTTCCTGCGCTTCTTTCGTCGTGCTCACACGTGCATAAATAATCGCATTCATTTCATACCCTCTTCTCTATCTCACTTTTCACATCATAGTGTATCACAAACTAAGCATTTGTTCGAACTTATGTTTGTAGAATATTTTTTCGCATGTTATAATACAAGTAAGAAAATTTAAAGAAAACGAGGTGTGAAAAACATGGAGAAGTTAACGAAACGACAGCAAGACATTTTCGATTTCATTAAACAAAAGGTACAAGAAAAAGGATACCCACCTTCCGTACGTGAAATCGGTCAGGCCGTTGGTCTTGCTTCTAGCTCTACTGTGCACGGACATTTATCTCGCTTAGAAGAAAAAGGATACATTCGCCGCGATCCAACGAAACCGAGAGCTATTGAAATTTTAGAAAACGATCGCATTGAAACGAATACACAACCAGTCGTTCACGTACCAATTGTCGGAAAAGTTACAGCTGGCTTACCAATTACAGCAGTTGAAAGTGTAGAAGAACATTTTCCACTTCCGGCAAACCTCGTTTCCGGCTCAGATCAAGTATTTATGTTGCGCATTTCCGGAGACAGTATGATTGACGCAGGTATTTTAGATGGAGACTTAGTTGTTGTTCGCCAGCAACAATCTGCTTATAATGGTGAAATCGTTGTCGCTTTAACGGAAGATAATGAAGCTACGGTAAAACGTTTTTACAAAGAAAAAGACCATTTCCGCTTGCAACCAGAAAACCCTTCTTTAGAACCTATTATTTTAGATAACGTTTCTGTTATCGGAAAAGTAATTGGTGTCTATCGTCATTTACATTAAAAACAAACCAGCTATGAACTGCACCCCAATCGTTAGACACAACTAACAATTGGAGGTGCAGTTTTTTCTATGACTAAATATTCTTTTGAATTAAAATTACAGGCCGTTCTAGCGTATTTAGAGGGATCAGAATCTCTTCAAACCGTCGCGAATCGGTTTCATGTAAGTCTTAGCCCACTCAAGAGTTGGGTTGCACACTACCGAAAACACGGTACAGAGGGATTGCTTTCAACCTATACAAACTATGATATTCATTTTAAAATGGACGTAATCAAGTATATGAACGATACGGGAGCGTCCTATTTAGAAGCAGCTACGACATTTGGTGTTCCTTCTGCTCGAACAGTCTGGTAGTGGAAATATCTCGTGGATACACAAGGGATTGACGCTCTACAACTAAAGGCAAAGGGGCGTCCAACCATGAATAAAAAGCCACAGAAGACTCAACCAGTACAAGGATCAGAAGAAGCGTTACGAGCGGAAAATGAGCGTTTACGTATGGAGAATGCGTATTTAAAAAAGTTACATGCCTTAATTCAAGAAAAGGAAAAGTTACAGAACAAGACAAAGCGCAAGTGATTTATGAGTTAAGGCATGAATGGAAAGTCATTGACTTAGTAAAGATCGCTGGCATTACCAGATGAAATCATACCAGCACGTGTTAAAGGAACAAGGCATTGTACAAAGTATGTCTCGTAAGGGCAATTGTCTAGATAATGCAGTCATGGAGAACTTCTTCGGCTTATTAAAGAGTGAGTTACTATATCTCAAAGAGTTTGAAAGTATGGAGCATTTTAGGGAAGAATTAGAGGACTATATTGATTATTACAACCACAAACGGATTAAAGTAAAATTAAAAGGCATGAGCCCGGTTCAATACCGGATTCATGCCCAGAGAGCTGCCTAACACCCGTGTCTAACTTTTTGGGTTCAGTTCAAAGCTGGTCTGTTTTTAATTTGCCTCGATTTTTACAGACCCTGCTGCTGTTTCCCCGCTAATCTGTACATTCCCGGTACCTAAAGTAATTTCTTTATTTTCTTTCCCGAAAATCTTTACATTTCCTGCATGAGAAGAGCCCTTCACAACAGCATCTTTCGGCATTTCCTGCAGCTGAATATTGACATCTCCTGCTGACGACTCCGCTTCAACACTATATTGCGGATTATGCTGCATTACTTCTACACTTCCTGCGGCCGACTCTGCATGCACTTTCCCTTCTACTTTATGAAGAACAACCTTTCCCGCACTAGATGAAACTTTTACCTTCTGCGCTTTCATTTGCTTCATTTCTACATCTCCTGCTGCTGCATGCACAGATATCTCTTCACTTTGAATATCTTGCATGTGGATCTTTCCTGCTCTCGACTCTGATTCAATTTTATTGTATACACGTTCAGGTACAATAACTGTTAAGCTTTCATCTTTAAAACCAAATGAAAAAAAGGAAAAGTCAAATATATGTTTCTTTTTGGTTTCACTTCCACTTGTAACGTTTCGCCGTTCTCATTTACGTCTAACTTTCGTTTTTCCTGATCACCGCTATACCGAACTTCAAATGCATCAGTCTGTCCTTTTTCAATTACAACATCTCCTACATCTGTGTCAACGTTAATGTTTTTAATTTGATCATTTTTAAATTGTTTCTGTTCTAATTTCTTTGTTTCCGCTGACCCATTCACAGATTTTATAAAAAAGGCTGATCCTGTAAAAAATAAACCAATTCCTCCAATTACAATACAAACAAGTGCTATGAATACAATCTTCCTCATTTTATCTACTCCCCTTTAATTACTTTTAAATTCCAATTGGCGTATTTGACAAAAAGCGTTTTAAACCAAACTGTACAATAATACGCACCAATACCTAAAAGTAAACCAATACCGAAGAGTAGAATAGAAACGAATACATCAGATAAAATAAAAATTTGAGCAAAAATAATTTTTGTTAACACAAGTAAAGGTGAAAAAACAAATACAACACTAACTGTCCAAAGTGTCAAAATAAGACTTCCGATTGTTAATAACGGAGCTAATACAACAACTAAATTAAAAAAACTGAGTCCAATGATTGATACAATCGCTCTTGCTACATTTGAAAAAGTTGGATTATGCTTCACCTGTTCTAAGCGATGAGATGCTAACGTTTCCTTAGCAATTGTTTTAGGCGAACCGAGCGCTTTTATAATTTCCGCTTCTGTTTTCCCTTCTTCTATTCCAAATTGAAAATGCTCCTCGTAATCATACAAAATATCATTCCGTTCTTCTTCTGGCAGTCTTCTAAGGTGTTCTGATAATTCATGAAAAAATTGTTCTTTAGTCATTCGCTACACCTCTTCAATAATTTCTTGTACTCCCCTTGCAAAATCACGCCATTCTGTCACAAGCGTATATAGTTGCTCTGCACCTTGATCTGTTAACTGATAATACTTCCGCGGAGGCCCTTCCGATGATTCTTTTAAATATGTCTGAAAGTACCCCTCTTTCGTTAGACGACGTAACAATGGGTACACCGATCCTTCTGATATTAAAAATTTATTTGAAATTTGCTGAACTAATTCATAGCCATAGCAATCTCGTTTCCTTACAAGCGCAAGAACACAAAGCTCCAATACACCTTTTTTAAATTGAACATTCAAAGGCAATCCTCCTTCCTACTCAGTACTGTTCAATGCAAGGTACTTAATTAACCACAATATACCATTTAGTACTGAATATTACAAGGTACTATTCCAATTTTTTGAAATAAAATAAGAATTAAGTCAAACAAAAGCTTTCTTTATCTCTCCCACTCGATTGAAATATAGATCTTATCACCCATTAATACGGGTGATAAACAAACTACTCGTACTTTTTTCTTTCCTAACCAAACTGTAATTATTGACATATAAAAATTTTAGAGAGATTTCTATCTTTCCTAAGGAGGTATTTCAATAATGTATTCTTTTCATCTAGCCAAAGTGGTATTGCCTTTTCAAGGCACTCCCTACAATCATATGTCGCCTTGCTTTCTTCCTTCAAATGTTTCATATTCATCAATTCAGAATCCATTTTATAATTTAGATTATATGAAATCAGTTCCTGCTTCATCACAAGCCCCGTTTCCTTTTCAGATTCAAGCCAAAGAAGAAGCAACGAGAGGATCATGGACGCCTTTTCCTTGGGTTGAAAAATATGCATACGCTTTTTCAGGACCTTATAATAAATCCGAAGTGGCTCTCACGTTTGATGATGGCCCCGATCTCTTATATACTCCTCAAGTATTAGACAAATTAAAAAAACATGGTGTGAAAGCTACATTTTTTCTATTAGGTGAAAATGCCGAAAGATACCCTGGAGTTGTAGAGCGGATTGTTCACGAAGGACATATCGTCGGAAATCATACTTATAACCATCCTAACTTAGCGAAAATAAGTGATGAACAATATCATGAACAGATTTTAAATACAGAAAAAATATTACAAAAGCTAACCGGATACTCCCCTAAATTTATCCGTCCGCCTTATGGTATTATTAAGGAAAATCAGGTTAAATGGGCTTCCGAACAAAACTTTATGATTATTCAATGGAGTGTAGATACGTTAGATTGGAAAGGGTTAAACGCTCAGGTAATTACTAACACAGTATTAGGGAATACCTTCCCCGGAAGTATTTTCTTGCAACACGCTGCACCAGGTGGGAAACTGCAAGGTTCTGTAGACGCTCTTGACAAATTCATTCCTGACCTTATATCTCAAGGAGCACGGTTCGTGACTCTCCCAAAAATGTTTAATACTTCAAAACAAAGGAAATAACGTGTAACTTCCATAAGTGGGGGTTTTTCTTCATTCCTCACTTATGATCCACAATAAAAAAGCCCTGATACCATATAATATCAAAGCTTCCCACTTTTTATATTTACATTCCCAGCGGTGAACTTGCGTGTGGAACATATCTCACTCAATTTCTTTCACTTCGATGAAGTGCTCAAGTAAATGGTCACCTAACGTACCGCAAATGATTTCATTTAATTTTAATTTATTTAATGCTTGTAAAATTAACGATGCCTACTTTTTCACATTCTTTTATTGTCATCACATAAATGTTGGAATTTACTGCAGATTGTGCCATTAATTTATTTTCAATTCTGTCAAAGTCTGCTGTTAATAATCGCCTTTACTTCTTCCTATCTTTAGACACTAACTTCTACTTGAGTTCCTAACAGTTTACTAAACATGCCTCTTTTTTCTTTTGCTAATTGGTGAAATGCTCCTTTTTGAACAATTTCTCCCTTGTCTAAAACAATCACCTGGTCAGCATTGCGAATCGTTGATAACCGATGGGCAATCACGATAATAGTCATCGTTCCCTTTAACCTTTCTAAAGCAGCTTGAATTTTCGCTTCATTTTCCGTATCTAGAGCACTAGTAGCTTCATCTAAAACGAGAATCGAAGGTTTTCTTAAAATTGCTCGTGCTAACACAAGTCGCTGACGTTCTCCTCCAGAAAGCCTAACTCCGCGGTCTCCAATGAATGTATCAAGCCCTTGCGGAAGCCTCCTTACAAATTCAGCCGCTGCTGAAAACTCCAACGCCTCCCAAATTTGTTCTTCACTTGCATCCGGTTCAATCATTAGCAAATTTTCTCTTATGCTTGCATTAAATAGAAATGGATCCTGCGGTACATAACTAATGGACCTTCTTAATGACAATAAATTATCACTTGTGAGAGGAGTACTATCTATTAATACTTGTCCTTTTTCCGGCTGCATAAGTCCCATTAAAATATCGATCAATGTACTTTTTCCAGCACCTGAACGTCCGACAATAGCTGTCATACAATTAGACGGAATTTGTAAATTAATATTTTGAAGAGCATATAAGGATTCTTTTTGATTATAACGGAAAAATACGTTCCGGCATTCAATCCCTTTTTCTATAGACATTGGTTTTACATATTTATAGCATTGTTCTATATCTTGCAATTCCGCTGCTTTCTTACATTCCTCCTGTAATTCTATTAACGACTTAAAAGCAGGAATACTTGCAGCTAGTTGTTCCAGATTGGATTGAATGCTTGTAAATCTTGGCCATAGTCTAGAAAAAATAAGAATAATTAACAATAATTGCGCTGATTGAGCATGAAATAACGTCACAGATAAAAAAATAAAAACTACAATTAGAACAGCCAACGAAATTTTATAAAAAAGCTGGGAAGCTGACCTTATTTCCATGTATTCAACTTGTTCGTTTGTCATTTTTTTCGTTAAGGAGCGAAACCATAATAACTGTGATCCTTCTAAAGTATTACTTTTTATATCTTTTATCCCATTAAAATGGTCTGTTATACCCGAAAGATAACTTTGCGATAACTCAGATGTTTTGCTCCCTAGTATTCTAGCCTTTTTAATGAAAATACGAGAGACGATTGAAAAGAACAAACCACAAAATAAAACAAATATAGTTATTTGAACAGATAACCAAAAAGCAATGCAAATCTGTATGAAGGTAAAAACGATAGAAGCTAAAAACTGCAAAACAAGATTAATCCCATAGCTAACACGTGCTAATTCTGAAGTTAATGCATTTATAAGATCAGTTTTCCTTTTTTCTAGAAAAAAACTCCACTTCACCTGCAAAATAGCACTATAAATGTCCAATCTTAACTGCCGAGTAAAGCCTTGTTGAATTTTCACATCTCGAATGGTTAAATTTCTTTGTAAAAGGTTTTGACTAACGACTACTAAAACGTATATACCTAGCATAAAAGATAAGCTAGTTACTTTAGGAACTTCCTGCAAAAGTTTAAAAATAAAAGAAATAGGAGAATCCTCTCTCCCCATACTGACAATTCCGCTCATACTTATCATAGGAATTAATAAAAGAAGCCCTATACCTTCAAGTAAACTAATCAAAACCATTCCGAAAAGATTCACATAAAGAATTCTTCCTGCAAATGAATGCAATTGCTTCATAAAGTATAAAATATGTTTCATTTTTATCCCCCCTATGTTAAAGCTTGTTTCCGTGTTTTCCTCCAGAAGCATAAAAAAGGACGTAAAGGAAAATACAAAAAGTGAAGGGGTTTAGGTAGTGGTAACGTTTTAGCATCAATAGGATAAGGGTAAAGATTGCTAATAATAAATAAAAACTTTTGTCGATTTGACATTAATGAAAATAAATGCCGACTGTGATACGTAGCTACTTCATCTGGAACAGGATCTGTATGTAGATTTATCATTTGTCTAATATAAAATAATGCATCTTGTGCCAAGAGTCTTGACCGCCTCTGGTCTGTTAACACTTTTATTTCTTCAGGGATTGTTGCATTTAAAAGCTCAGCAGATAGAATTAGTGCTTGTCCTCCTACATGCCCACATTGATATTTTTCGAATAACTTTTTAACTTCTTTCCAATCGAGCCCTTGCTTTACCATTTGCTTTATATCTACTAACCAACGCAGTCTAGACCATCCATGACGTGCTCCATGAGAAACAAGAAATAGAAACAAGTCCTCACTTCCTAATAAGTACACAGGATAACTCGTAAGCGTGCTTTTTCGTTTTTGTTCCCACAGTTTCTCAAAACTTGGTTCCTTTCCAGGACCAGGATGTAGCCTCCAATGAATTTCAAGTTTGATTTGCTTTTGAGGATGGAAAAATGTTATATGATGATGTCTCCATTTCCAGTCATTTAATATCGTTTGAATATAATCATCTTTCACGTAGCCCTGCTCTAAAAGAAGGCTTTCCGCTTCTTCCAACTTATGAATAGGAATCAGAATATCCAAATCGCAGGATGTCCGCAAAGAGATATCTCCATAAAGATCATGAGCAACTACTGGTCCTTTTAAAAAAAGGGTACGAATCTCATTCTCGGTAAATAGTTTACTTACTTGTTCCATCTCAGCACTTAAATGCAACATTTGAAACGTATTTTTTTTAAACAATCGATACAGAGTTTGAACAACATGTGAAGGAATCAATTTTTCATCTATCTCTTTCACCTTTGAATAAATAAATGAATAGACGCGATGATGCATTACTAGTTCGAGAAATTTATTCCAATCAATGTCTTTAAACCATTTATTACTGTTCACTGGCATGACATCGTCATCTTTCAACTTCAAAACTTCAAGCAAGAATTTTAATTCCTTAGACATGAATTCCACATTAAGTCTAAAATCATCACTCATTGTATTCTCCTTTAATAGTGTCCTCGCTTATCCTTTTTGCAAATTTTCCAACGACAGTGAATTTCTCCATTCCTTCCGATCCAGTAACATAAAAAGGACCACTGCGTAACCATGCATGTGCAATCAATTTTCCATTATCATCTTTAGCAGTTCCTAAATAAAGGGTACTTTCAATTTGACGTTTCTCGAGCATCTTCATCCCAGCTATAGCCTTAACAAGGCATTGGCTTTCCCAAAACGTATAACGGCTCATAATATGTATAGCATGAGACACATTCTTTAATACCTCTCTGTGTAACTGAATGTGAGTAAAAGGTGTTTCATTCATGTGATCGCCTAAAGAAGGTGCAACTTTAGAAAATGGTATACTTTTAAGAACACGAGCCCACCCTAAAAAAATAAAAGCCTCTAAAAATAAAAGCTTTGTTTTCGTATTCAACGATAAAAATATCCTTAGTTTTTTCACAATATTCATGAATCCCTTCCGAACAGATCTAGTAAAAAGTATAAAACTAATCTTCAATATGAATTAAATGCTCTTTGAATAAAAGTTCTAAAAAGGAAAGAACTTGTTCTTCACACTCTATTCGTTCTACATCATAATTAGATGTTAACTTATTGACCAACTGATCAACCGTGATTGGCTCTTCAATAAGATCCCATATTTCCCCTCCCATTTCACCTAAATTGTAGTACTTTCCTTTTTGAACATTTAACATTACTTTTTCTCCATCCATATCACTTACGATGTTTCCTTTACTTTGTACAACCTGGCACTTTAACGAAATCTTTTGAGCATCGATCATCTATATTCCTCCTTTATTTAAAGAACTTAAAATGAGAGATACAAGTTCGTGAGCTGTAAATCTTGAAATGGGACGCTTTAACTGGAACATATCAATTTTATTTACCATATTTGCAGAATTTGCAAAATGCCATTCCATCAATCCTAAACGTGGGATTAAAAAGTTGCGAAATGTATGCCGAAATAAGGTGTGCAAACGCTCAAGTCCTTCAGTTCGAAGCAATTCAATGCTCTCATTCTCCGTTTTAACTAGTTCAATCACACCTGCAAGAGGTAATGGATCAGCAAAGAATTGGGAAGATACAGGTACGGCATACTTCGTTTCTCTTTCAAACAACGGACGATAGTGAGTTGTTTCCATTCCAAACTCATTTAAGCTCTCCTGCCATAATTTTTGCTGCGGATAAGACGGCATAACAAATGGAGAATTTTCATATGAAAGAGACACGGCAATCACATCATCACTTAAAAGTTGATATCCTTTACGCAAAAAGGCTGAAGCTAGAGTTGATTTTCCAGCCCCCGAATCACCTACCAAAGCATAAGTCTTCCCGTTAATGGCTATCGCACTTCCATGTAATGGGAGTATTTTTCTCTGCATTAATAACGCTCCCATACAAGTTCCAAGAATATAAAGCCGTATTTTATCTTCTTCCACCCCTGGCATAGGTGAAACAATAATTTTTTTTCCTTCTTGTATAGAAAATATAGCAGTATGAGGGACCTGAAACATCACTACATTTTCTTCAACAACAAACCTTTGTTGTTGCTCAGCAGTATATTTACGCCATTGTCCAGATAAATCGGCAATTTCAATTGTGATATCTGCCATATCCTTCTGTTCACTCATTTGAGGTAATTCTGGTAGAGGAATTTCGCTTACTATTCTTAATCCGAAAGCTTTATATACCACATTTCTTACGGTATTTATCATCTTGTTCACTCCACATTTTCAACAAAATTGTTTTTTAAAGCCCTTATATGATTTCAGACTATATAAGGGCTTTAAAAATTTTTCATAATTTAGCTGTACTTTACAGGATCGTCTGGATCAGGTTGAACAGCATCAGGAGTTTTATGTCCAGGTCCAGCCATCGTCATGTTAATATCAAGTACTTCTAGTACTGGTTTTTGCCACTCTTTTTTCATGGTATCACCCCCTTTCAAGTGAATTTTTTTATAAACCGATAAACGATTAGACTACGCATTAAAATTCTAAAGTCTAAATCAAACGCGTATTCTGGTCGCGGTTCTTCTCGAATCTTTAAAATTGCTGCTTTAATTACTTCTACATTTAGAAATTCAGAGATTATAGGATCTGTGCTAAGCTGTTGAAGTTCCTCAATAAATGTATTCCAAGCAGGTGCCATACGATATACCCCGTCTGCTCCCTGAACACCTCGAACCCGTTGATTTAACCTAACCTTATCAGGCAGATAGTTTTTTGTTGCTCTTCGAATAAGAGCCCGATCTAAACCATTTTGGACATATTGCTCTTCCGGAACTGATAAACAAAATTGAATTATACGTAAATCATTCGTTGGATCACGGTCCCATAAAGAGTAACGTAGAGATAATTTCGTTCCATACGTCCCATTTATACTCCAATAGTACAATTGCTCAAATTGTTGCTTTTTCATTTCATATGCAGTTGAAATGGAGGAACCCGTCATATCGATATCATGCTCTTTGAGCTTATCTAAAACGTTCATTTTTTTTGCAAATTCTGGATTGATTATTACTGGGAAAAGACTTTGGTCTTCCGATGAAAATAACTGATTTAAAAATGGAAATGCCTTTTGTCTTACTACTGCAAAGACTCGCGATTTTTTTACTCCTATGTTTCTACTATATAAATGCAACTCACGGAAAAAGCGAATCCAATGCAGCCTTTTCAAAAGCATAGCTTGATAGTCTAAAACGGGCCCCCACGATACAGTCCAATTACCTCTTTGTCCGCTCAAAAGCACACCTATTCCTTGTTGATGGGCTTCTTCATAAACACCCTTTAACCAAAAAGTATTCTCAAAAAATTTATATGGCATCTCCAATGTTTCAAGCCAATCATCAACTTCTGATAAGGGGCTTCTTCCTGTAAAATCCAAATAATGATCCTTTATATTTCCTACATGCTGTACAGTCGATTGAATAAAAGGCCTTTCATCAGCTACCCTACCTTTATGTGTCCAATCTACAAATCCCTCTACCGGAACATAACTAAACGTATGTAATTTCTTATTCTCTTTGCGTAAATCTCTTGAAGCGAAACTAACAACAGAACCTGAATCCAGTCCTCCGCTCAAATGAGCTCCTACTTGATGGTGAGTGCGTAAACGCGTCTTTACTGCCCTTTGATATACGTCTCGAAATGCCTCTTCATATTCTTCATTCGACTTAAGCCGGAGCTTTTCTCCAGCAACCGGTGTGTAATATCTCAAAAGTGTTACTTTACCGTCCTCCACCGAGATAGTATGTGAAGGAGGTACCTGCTCTATATGTCTATAGACTGTTAAAGAAGGATCTACCGATTCGAAGTTCACTGGTATAGCTAAAAATTCAGCAAGCCATTGCTCGTTCAGAGTCTTCTCGATATATGGTAAAGTAAATAACGGCTTTATAATCGTACAAAAAGCAAACCGTTGCTGACCACGATAAAAATAGAGAGTCCGACTCCCAGAAAAGTCCCTTGCTCCAAATAGTTTTCGGTTTCTTTCATCCCAAATCATAAAAGCAAAATCGCCTATTAAATACTTAGGAATTTCTTCCCCCCACTTTTGATAGGAGAGCAAAATTAATTCGCTGTCTGTCATCCTTTTTCTATCCGCATAATCCACTTGTAGCCTTTCAAATAACTCATCACGATTATCAATAATGGCATCTGCTGTAATCGCTAATTGTCTTTCGTAATCATAAAAAGGCAATTGTTCACCAATGGACTCTGGTGTAATCCATTGTGCGTGACAACCTAGGAAGACGTTATCTTTGTGCCATGTTTGAACATCATCAGCAGGATATTTTTGCAAATCCTTCATTATACTTGTGCCGTATTCAATCGTTATAGGCTCATCACTAAAATGTAAAATCCCAGTTATAGCACTCATTTTTTCCTCCCATTATGCAACAAGTAAGTAAAGCCCAATCGAATCAAGTAAAGCTCTCATCAGCTTAACTTAATTCATTCTCCACTGATAATTACTTCTCACGAATTGGGCTTTTACAGACAGTTCCTCCACAACTACCTACATTTTGTCGCTCTATTTATGTTCTTTTTAAAGAACATTTATGTTTAGTTCAACAAAAAACAACAAGTAAAGATTTATAGTTGATTTTACTATCTATTTTTCAATATATAGCTGTTTTTTAATTTCATAAAAGAAGAATATTATTAAGATAAAATTATCATTTCATCTTTACTATGTCAATAAATAAACTGAATTTTCAACTTATTATAATTTCTAAATTCTTTATAATGAACTCCCCTGTTTACTCTTTAACCTTGTCCACAAGTATAGATATTTTCTACACCATCTTGGTAAACTAGGCAAAGTTAAAACAATGCATCTCCATAATCGAGCTATGAAACCGTCGCAATTCAATTGAAATTTCTTTTTTTTAATACAAACTAATTTTCCTATTAATTGAGATTTTTTCACAGGGGAATCAACAGAAACATTTGTATCTCCCTTACACTTATAGTAAAGCACACCATTTTCAACAAAATTATCATAATATCTGTGCCCTACTAACTGTCCTTGATTTGATACGAAAAGTACAACTTCCCCTTTTCTTAATTCCTTACTCCCTAAAGGGACAAACCTACAAATATCCCCCTCTTTAATCAAAGGATACATACTGACTCCAGAGGAAGGAATATCAACCCATCCTTGTTTTTGAAGCAAGTATTTTATACCTGAAATTTGGAGACTACACTCTTCCATTTTGTATTAAACCTATCCCTTTTAATTCTTCTAGAAAAGCCAATGCATCTAATCTTGCTGTATTTAAATCAACATCGTAATTATCTGCAATATTACAAATGATATCTTCAAACTCTCTTTGTCCTCTTACTTCTTCTAAAATATAAGCACCAATAGCATTTACCTTTGTTACCGTAAAATTTTCTGTATTCATAATAATCCACTCATTGTCAATTTCTACAATATTTATGTCGTTTGTGCATTCATATTTTAAACTCATGATATCAACTCCCAAAAGCTATCATTTTTTTGAAAATACATCTTATAAACCGGAATTTTATCTACTAATTGTTTACACATATCTAATAGTTTTGCTGTTTCTAAGGAGTCGTGGTGCCAATAAAAAACTTTATCCATTATCCCTAACATAGCGTCTGATTTTTTCACTGGTAAAGCTTTCACATCTAACGATTGAATTAGAAGATAAATTGACGAAAGATGACAAGATTGATAGGCATAAGATGTCGTTAATTCACTTCGAAATGGAGAATCAAATACTCTAATTTCATTCTCATCTATTTTCACAATAGTGGCTTCATCGGATAAAAGCGGTCTAGGTGCTGATAACTTAGCAACTGTCGATTTACCCGCTCCCGATTGACCACTAAATAGATAAGCTTTTCCTTCATGATCCACACAAGATGAATGAATTAACAGTCCCCAACGATTATGGATGATAAAAGCACTATATAGATTATGTAAAGCATGTTTTAAAGCTAGTTCATCATAAACTGAAATCGTTGCTTCATTATATATACTGTTAACATTAATGAGATAATCAGCACGCTGATACGTAATCTTGTCTGAATCGGAACAAATTTCTACATTATAATCCACAAAAGAGACTCCATAATTGCCTTCAATATGAATAGATAAATTGGGTGATTTAATTTTTGCAACATGATTTCCTTCAGCAATTTGAAAATGTGTCTTTATCCAATCCATTAACTTTTCAGATGTAGAAGAGATTGAAACAATATGTTCTCCTATTTGAACTAATACATTTTTCATAGCATGAGCTCCTATATTTCGTATTGGTTTATACATGTGACAAAATTTTAATTCCTTTAATAAAACCTTACATTCAATTCGTTAAGTTGAACAATTTACCCCAAAGTGTTCTATATAATGAATTTGTTTTCATTTTAAACACTGATATTCTGTTTGTAAATATATTTTTATATAATTAGAAATTTTGTTTTAAATTTAATCCCAAGAATAAATCCTCTATTTTGCAGTAGTGAAATACAAGTATAAAGTGAGACTTCCATCAATGGGTGGTTCTTCATCCTCATTGATCGAAAATATGACAAAATAGTACATTTCAATAGTATTTTCTCCCCATATATTCCCTTCAATTCCTGACAATCTTGAGGTTGAAGATAATTACTTATTAATATAATAAAAAATTCAGAAAATGTCATTTTATATATCTTTACTTTGAATTAACTGTTCTTTATAATGAACACGAAGCGCTACATTTTATAGTAGGGGGTAAATCAATGAAGACAGAGAATCTAAATAGACAAAAATCCTATACTCGACCTATGGTATTAAGCAGTCAACCTATCCGCTTTGAAACCGCTCAAAGCTGGAACAAAGGGCACGGTAACGTAGATCACCCAGGAAACGGAAATGGAGGAACAAACTATCCGAACCCTCCATACACAGGTCCGCATAATGGGAATGGCGGTGGCCATGGCGGCGGAAAAGGCAATTAAATAATAAATACATGTCTGCCAGAGTGTTCATTGTTACCTTTACAATTGAATTCTCTGGCACAAATACTATCAGCTTTCATATCTATGATAGAGAATATATAAAAAAGAAAAAATATAAAATTAGGGGTTCATATGATCGGACGAAAAAAACAAGCGATACTAGATACAATGAAACAATACTTTACAATGGGAGACATGCAAAAAACCTTTTCCTTATTAAGGCCTTATATTATGAGACATCGCAAGGCGTATATGGTTCTCCTTTTTTTACTATTTATTGATATCTTCCTTACTTTAGCGTTCGCTTGGCTTTTTGGAAATATTTTAGACGCAGCTGTACGAAGCGACTTTCATCGTATAAAATTGCTAGTTCCGCTAGCATGCATCCTAACATTCATAAGCATTACGTCAAGTTTCTTTGATACTTACTTCGAATCTGTCGCAACAAACGGTGTGAAACGAGATTTAAAAAAACAGTTATTTAAACATATATTACTGCTCCCTGCCAAAGATGTTTCTAACCTCCGTTCAGGAGAATTATTATCTCACTTTACTAATGATATTCATAATATTAATGGAGTTATAGGAAGAAGTCTTATTAATTTGATTAGACTTCCTCTTATTTATATTACTGTTTTTATTTATTTAGTTTATATCAATTGGAAATTAGCTTTATTGAGTGTATTAGTTGCGCCTCTCGCAGCACTAGCAGGTGTCGTTTTCGGTCTACTGCTTCGGCGAAATAGTCGACTCATACATAGCCTACTAGGTACGATGAATAACCTGCTTAACGAAACTTTTCTTGGCTTCTCTGTGATTCGTTCATTTACAATGGAAAAATTGTTATATAAAAAATTCACCCAGCAGAACCAGCAGCTATATTCTCTAGAATTAGATAACACAAAACTAGGTGGATGGTTTTATGCAGGCGGCCAAGCTGTAAGCTCCTTCACATTTCTTATCAGTCTCTGTTTAGGCGCATATTTTGTTTCAGATGGAGTCATGTCAGTAGGCTCATTATTAACCTTTATCAATCTAGTTAATCATTTAGTATATCCGTTAACAGGACTAGCTGGTCAATGGGCAGGATTTCAAAGATCGATTACAGCTGTAGAAAGGCTCCTAAAGATTTTGGAATTACCAACTGAATCTACGAATATAGCAACCTATTCCCCAGCTAAACCAGTAATAAAATCAATTCAGTTCCAAAACATCACGTTCAGCTACGATGAACAACAAATAATCTTTAAACACTTTAATTTAAAGATTCACGCAGGAAAAGTAACTGCAATTGTTGGTTTAAGCGGTGCAGGGAAAACAACTCTATTTAATTTACTGCAAGGTTTTTATAAACCGCAATTGGGCTGCATTTTGATTGATGATATAGCAATTGAAAATCTCTCTCCTTCTGAATTAAGAAGTTCGATTGCCCATGTTCCTCAAGAAACCTTTCTTTTCGGTGGAACAATAAGAGAAAATCTGCTATTAGCGCGTCCAGGTACCACTATTACTGAGAAGGAAATGATTGATGCTGCAAAGGCTGCTAATATCAATGAGTTTATTCTTTCTCTGCCGAATGGATATGACACAGAAATTGGTGAAAGAGGTATAAAACTGTCAGGAGGACAAAAACAGCGAATTGCCATAGCAAGGGCCCTATTAAAAGATGCACCTATTCTCTTGTTAGATGAGGCGACATCCGCACTAGACAGCCAAACTGAACAACAAGTACAAACAGCTTTAGATCGATTAATGATGAATCGAACGACGCTTGTCATCGCACACCGATTATCAACGATTCAGAATGCAGATTGCATTATCGTAATGGATGAGGGAAAAATTGTACAAACAGGATGCCATGAGGAGCTCGTAGCCAAAGACGGTTTGTATCGTGACTTATACCATATGCAAGTTTCTCAACAAGCAAAAGAAAACAATACGATAACTTTAAATGCTTAAATTAATATTGATCTAATGCAGAAAGGTGTTGAAATCCTTGATTGTTCATTTAATACAAGCATTATATGATTCACAAATTCCTGTACCAACTGACGAAGAATTTTATAAGCAAGCCATGGAGGATATTGAGTTTTTTGAAATTCACTCCCAAATTTATTATTTATTAAAACAACAAAGGATACTTAATCAAACACCCCTCTTTTTTCAAGAACAGTTGACTCAAAAATACAATGAAACATTATACCTAAATTTATTTATTAAAAACCAAACAGAACAAATTCTAAACAAATTTGAGGAAATTGAAGTTGATGTTATTCCAATTAAAGGTGTGATATTTGCAGAAAAATATTTTGGTCACATAGGAGCTAGGTCTACATCAGATATTGATTTGTTAATCAAAGCAAATAATCTAAAAAAAGCCATTGATTGCATAAAATCACTAGGATTTACAGTTGAAGAAGAATATATCCCTTCTCATTTCCATTGTAGCTTTAGTAAAGCATTGCCTGGATCAACAATTCCCCTAACGGTTGAGATACATTGGGATCTATTAAAAGAAAACACATCCAACCTTCAAATAGAAGAATTTTGGGATCAAGCAAAATCTTTAAAACCATATAACTATATAAAAGAACTTTCTGATTATCACACCTTTTATATGATTTGCCTTCACGGTTGGAAGCATAATTTAAATTCTTTAAAGTATTTTATAGATATAATTCAAATGATATACGCGTTACATGACAAACTTGATTATGCTGTTTTATTTAAAGAAGCAGCTTCTCACAAAACTTTAAAAAGAGTCCTTAGAACTTTAGCGATTGTCTATAATTTGTTTCCACAATTAGAAAACGTAAAACAGCTTCCTCTCAATAGAAAAGACAACTTATGGTGGGAATACAAAGCAATCAGAGACAGAGATTTTAAATCATTTAAGCAATACATAAATTTTGCTTACTTCAACTTTTTAGATTTTGATACAATCAAACATTGTCTAATAGCCATATACAACTGGATACTGCCTTCTAAAATAGAGCTCTCTTTCGAATTGGGATCAAATAGCATGGAGAGGCATCTTTTCTTTGAATATGTAAGATTATATAAAAAGAGGGGGTATAATTTTTTAAACACTATATTACGTCGTCAGAGAATTGAGAAGCAATAAGATTCCTATTTTATAATAGTGAAAAGCAGGTCTTCACCCTTCCTTGATAAAAGCCAGTCAAATCAAGTACATACCAACAGTTTATTCCCCACCTAAATTCCTTATTTTCCTCCAAACTTTAAGGTGGGGTATTACTGGTAAGATTAAAGACAGAAAAAGCGCTTACAATTTTTCATGGAATAAAATTTACCATATTCAACCTGAAAAGATAGAAGTGAAAAAATAAGCAGAGTGCTACTGTCAACATAATAAAACAACTTTTGCAAGACATGTTTATGCGGAGTTATCATAAGGAGAGGCTGTCTTTTTATGCGTAAATTCTGCATGGAGATAAGTTTTACAGCACACTACATAACATAAAATCTATCATAATAACGAAACTACCATAAACAAGAATGTACAGTTCCATTACTTGTTTACTCCTGAATTCTGCCATTTAATGAAATCAATTAATATTTTAAATTCCCCAAGCTCCTCTTTATCAACCCCTGCTTTTTTTAATTCATAAACAAAATCAATCCATTCTCTTTCAATCTTCTGTTTCTTTTCCACATTTGTTTTCGTTTCGAGTAATGTATTGAGATCTGCCTCCAATACCAATGCTATCTTTTCCATCACTTGGATAGACGGATTTTGGTTTATATTTCTTTCAATATTGCTTAAATAGGACTTGGAAATTCCAGCCCTTTCTGCTAGTTCAGATAAAGTAAGCCCCCTATTTTTTCGAAACTGATAAATATTTTTTCCAATCATTCGTTTAAACCCCTCCTTAGCCCCATTTTTTATATCATACACTTCTCTATAAGGGAAACTAAGATTTACCCTTCTTTTAAAAACTGTTAATATATATAAGGTTGATGTTCATAAATTATTTTCGTAATAAGAAACTCAATATAAAAATACTATTCTTTAAAAAGAAATGTACAATCATCATAAATAAAATTATTAAGAAATAGCAACGCAAAACAGTTAATGGGTTACACATCATTGAATACATACTTCTTTGCGCTCATAAAGTTTATCAAGGAGGTTCCGCACTATGTTTTCACTTTTAACGCTTTCATATAAAAAGGCAAAGAGCAATTACCATAAGATTATGTATACTTATAATTATATTCTCTATAGAGATTGCCTTGATATTCAATTAAAGGAAAAGTTTCACAAAAGAAGAAAACATCACGAGAAAAAGATAAACCTAACTACTTTTATTCGTGTTTAATCCCATTTCAAACGTAATAATTCATATAAAGGCACCTCTTGAATGTAGACATGTCATTCAGAAGGTGCTTTATTTTATAAAGCATTTTTGATACATTGAATGACCCTTTGGTATTCCTCATCTGTCATGTTGGAACTAGAAGGAAGACAAACACCCATTTTAAATAATTGTTCATCCACATGATTATTTTCGTTATGAGGATAATATTTTCCCCCTTCAAAAAGCGGCTGCATATGAAGCGGCTTCCAAACAGGACGAGCTTCAATATTTTCTTCAGCCAAGGATCCCAATAGTGATTCTATAGATATACCTGCTTCTTTTTCATCAATCGTTAAAGTTGTAAGCCAACGATTCGAACAAGTATTTTCTAGTTCAGGCATAAAGTCAAACCCAGGTATACTAGATAATTCTCGGTAATACCGCTCAAATATGAACCTTCTAGCCCGAACTCTCTCTTCTAACACCTCTAATTGAGCTCTTCCAACACCGGCTAATATATTACTCATTCGATAATTGTATCCCATCACGCTATGCTGGTAGTGAGGTGCTAAATCTCTTGCTTGAGTTGCTAAAAACCGCGCTTTCTCTAATGCCTCTACGTCATTGGAAACAAGCATTCCTCCACCAGAAGTTGTGATGATTTTATTGCCATTAAATGAATAAATACCGAATTTCCCGAATGTTCCACTTGCTTTTCCTTTATATGTAGAACCGAGAGATTCTGCTGCATCCTCAATGACAGGAACATCATATTCATTACATAATGAAAGAATTTCATCCATTTTCGCGCTCTGCCCATATAAGTTAACAACAATAACAGCTTTGGGTAATTTACCTTCTTTATTCGCATCACGTAACGCACGTTCCAATGCTTGAGGCGACATATTCCATGTTTCCGGCTCTGAATCAATAAATATTGATTCAGCTCCTAAATACATAATAGGATTTGCACTTGCTACAAAAGTAAGACTTGAACAAAACACTTTATCTCCTTTTTGAACTTCTAATAACCGCAGTGCCAAATGAATAGCAGCAGTGCCTGAACTAACCGCTGCAGCATCCTTTACGCCAACAAAAGTTGCAAGTTCCTTTTCAAAGGCATCTACATTCGGACCAAGAGGAGCAATCCAATTTGTATCAAATGCATCCTGAATATATTTTTGTTCATTTCCGCTCATGTGCGGTGATGAGAGATAGATTCGTTTTTTATTTTTAACCGTTTGCATGTAATCACAACCTTTTATACATACTTAGATTTTACGTACCTAAAAACATATGCTTTAATACAGGTATATTTGAAAGTTTTCTTAAATTATCAATTGTATAGTGGGCATTATAATCTTCTTCAACTCTAACGTTATAGTAGACACCATCTTCTCTATCAATATGGACTGTTGTCCACTTCAATTTCTTAGCAGTTATAAAATCTTTATTTAAATTATCTCCTATGTACGCACACTGATGATGAGGAACTTGAAGTTCCCTGCTTATTTGTTCATAAGGAACTTGACTCGGCTTCCAATGTTCTCTTCCAAACCTATCAGTAAGAATTACGGAATGAAACTTTTCTTTTAACTTTAACGCATTGACCTTTTTTTCTTGGGTAGCTAAATATCCATCTGAAATAAGTCCAACTTTAACGTTATTAACTAAATTATTCAGTACCCACTCCGCTTCTTCTAATAATTTGATATCAGGTTCATGAAATCTATATTGTTCTAACATATTACTAATCAATTTTTCATCATAATTAATATTTAATTTCTCAAGCGTTTTATTAAAAACAAACTTTTTTTCTCCTGAATCAAATAATTGAATTGCAGTATTATAAAATCCAATTTTCTTATATTTTTCTCTAAACCAATTATCAACTGCTTTAAAACCACTTATGACATAATCCTTTTCTTTGTATAAAGTATCATCCATATCAAAAACAATCGCCTTAATTACCATATTGAATACTCTCAGTAAAGACTGCTTCATCATATCTAAGCATCATTAAGTTTTCTTTCCAACTGAAATCTTTTTCTGCAAAAACTTCCCCCTGACACATTTTAATTGTCCATAGAGGAAAATTTGCTCCTGCTTCTATTGATAATGGAATTCCTCCTCCAAAACGGGGATTTATTTCAATAAACGTAATTTCTCCATCTGCCTTTTTAAAACATTGCAAAGTAATACATCCAACAGGCGCGGGCAAATTTTTAACTACATTTTCCACAGCTTTAATAATTTTATGATCTTTCTTAGTAACACCCTTACTTACCTCACCCGCTCGCGTTTCTATACGTAATCTAGGAACAATGGTTTTAATATTACCATCAAAATCCACCATTACATCTACTGTATATTCTTCTCCTGAAACATACTCTTGTATCATCGCGTTAGGTATATAGTCCTTGAAAAAATTCAATTCCTTTTCATTCCTAATTTTTGTAACACCTTTACTAGAGCTTCCATCACGAGGCTTAATTAATACTGGGAATTGATACTTTTTTCTGTAAATTTCTTCATCACTATATACTTTAGGAGTAAGAATATTATGAGAAGTAAAGAAGTTATAAGTATTTACTTTGTTATTAGCTATCTCATTTAGTTCTTTACCGGAAACTAATACTTTTACACCAATTTCTTCAAAAATCGGCTTATTTTCGGCTAAAAGGATCAATTCAGTATCAATTAATGGAATGATTAGGCTAATATTTTCTTTTTGACATATTTGTAATAACTCTTCTACATAATTTTCTTCCGTTACTCTTGGAACAATAAAATGCTTATCACCAAAATAAACAGTCGGGGCAGTTTCTTTTAAATCTGCAGTAATAATGTTCCCGTTCATTTTTTCTTGCTTAAAAGCTTCTTTAAATTTTTTTATTAAAGCTACTCTTCTACCAGAACTAGTAAACAAGATATTCATATTATTTTTCATCATGTTCTATACTCCCTTTAAAAATTGGCATAGTTGCGTGGTTTCCATTTTGTATACCTTCTGATTTTAAGACTTTACTAAAGGTTAAATATAAAATTTTTAAATCTAGAAGAAAACTTTGATTCTCAACATACCATACATCCAATTTAAATTTTTCATCCCATGAAATGCTATTTCTCCCATTTATTTGTGCCCATCCAGTGATTCCAGGTTTTACATGATGTCTTTTAGCTTGTTCATTAGAATATAAAGGTAAGTATTCCATTAATAACGGTCGTGGTCCTACTAAACTTAGATCTCCTTTTACAACATTTATAAGCTGTGGTAATTCATCTAAGCTATATTTTCTAAGAAATTTCCCAAATGAGGTTAACCTAACTTGATCAGGTAATAACTCACCATTATTATCCCTTGCGTCGGTCATTGTACGAAATTTGTAAAGATTAAATGATTTTTCATATAACCCAGGACGTTGTTGTTTAAATAGTATAGGAGATCCTAATTTCAATCTAACCAGGATTGCCACTACAAGAATAACGGAAGAAAAACACAACAATAACAACAAAGAAATAACCAAATCAAGCAACCGTTTCATTAGTAATCATACCCCTAACTCAGATTCTTATTAATGCTTTTTCGCAGATAAATAGTATGGAAAGCTTTTGTTATGCATCTTATATCATTTCATAATAAATCTTAAAAACAAATTTTTTATTGCTCTCTTATTTTTTTAGATTTATAGATTCTTTTGATGTGTGCATAATCGAAAAGAGTTGTTGCTTAATTTCTTCTATTAAATATTTTACCTCTACATTTTTTGATTCTTGACCCCTTTTGTATATATACATGAGTATCTCTTTAAATTGTTGTTCAGTTAGTTTCTCAGAAAGCTTCATTATATCTAACCCCACTTTTTATTTACCTTTCTCCGCATAAAAAACTAGATAGACTGAGTACATTACAAATAAGTTCTTTTTTACTGTCTACCTGAAAGGGATAATATGATAACAGTGTTCTAAAAGCTGTAATTTGTATTACCAATATATCCTTTTGAACTATTCATCGAAATTACTTTTCCTGGAACACCTACAACAACAGCATTATCTGGTACATCCTTGGTTACCACACAATTTGCACCGATTGCTGCATTATTACCTACGCGAACAGCCCCAACAATTTTTGCTCCTAGGCCTATATAAACATTATCTCCTATAATTGCTACTCCTTTTTTCACCTCTATTAGCCATTCCAATGGTAACATCTTGACTCAAATTACAATTTTCCCCTATTCCAACTTAATTGTTAATCACGATTCCTCCAAAATGCCCAATATAAAATCCTGTACCTATCTTAGTTTTAGGTGAAATCTCAATACCATACTTATATTTACATCGCTGAAGAATAATCATAGCTATTAAATAAAGAGGAGAATACAACTTATTTTTATGACTTAAATACCTACATAAGCGCAACCAAAAGGTATAACGATACCTTGGAGAAATATATTGACGCAAAACTAACTTTTTAACATTGACAATTTGAGTTTCTTTGTATCGAAATAAATCTGAATACCAATATTTTTTTAGCTCTTTAAAACTCATCATATGATTCCTCCTTTTATACTTGTAACTAAGGGCAATATCCGTAGGTAGTTTTATAATTTTTCTTATTCACTAATTTCAGTACTAGTTAGTATATTAGTCTCTTTTTCATAACCATTTGGATTATTCAACTGCCACCTCCATGAATCTTTACACATCTCTTCGATTCCTTTTTCAGCAACCCAACCTAACTCTAGTTTTGCCTTTGTTGCATTTGCATAAGAAATAGCTATATCACCAGGACGACGATTTACAATTCTATATGGAATTTTCTTACCTGATGCTTTTTCAAAGGCTGTAATCATTTCCAATACACTATAACCACATCCTGTCCCCAAATTATACGCTTCTACCCCTTTAAATCTCGATACCTTTTCAAGGGCTCTCAAATGTCCAATTGCAAGATCTACAACATGTATATAATCTCTCACACCTGTACCATCGTATGTTGGATAATCATTACCAAAAACACTTAATTCACTTAATTTCCCAACAGCTACTTGTGTAATATATGGGATAAGATTATTCGGGGTACCGCTTGGATTTTCTCCGATTCGTCCGCTTTTATGCGCTCCAATAGGATTAAAATAGCGTAAAAGAGCAACGCTCCACTCATGGTCAGACACATACAGATCACGTAACATTTCTTCAATCATCTGTTTTGTGCGCCCATAAGGGTTCGTTGCTCCAAGTGAACATTCTTCAAATATAGGTACAGATTCCGGCATTCCGTATACAGTAGCCGAAGAACTAAATACTAGCTTTTTTACATCATATTTTTTCATAGCTTCACACAATTTAAGGGTTCCTGAAACATTATTTTCATAATACCAAAGCGGCAAGGAAACTGACTCACCAACTGCCTTCAATCCCGCAAAATGGATAACAGCATCAATATGATTTTTAGAAAAAATGATATCTAATGAATCCTTATCTAATAAATCTGTCTGATAAAATGTAAAATCTTTTCCTGTAATTTCGCGAACACGATTTAAAGCTTCTGGCTTACTGTTTGAAAAATTATCTACCACGATGATTTCATATCCAGCATTTAATAGTTCTACACATGTGTGAGTGCCGATATAACCTGCCCCGCCTGTAATTAGGATTTTCATATATTCTTTCCTCCCAGAGTTATTACTTTTTTAATGTCCTCTTCTCCTAAAGCTTCTTAGATTCTTGCATTTAAAAATAAAAAACAGCTCAATTCATTTGTTGAGCTGTACAGTCCTCTAAAAAATTTTATAATTTATTGGTTTAAGTTAAACCATCTTAACCTACTGCTTTTTGATTATTACACACCCTGGAACTCCTCTTGTCAATAATTCATATTACAGACTTATATAAGACATTTATTACGTATGATAAACCAAGGCACAGTACTATTAACCAACCAAAAATTACAATAAGATATCTAGGTGCAAATGTAAATTCCGTAAAAATTGACATATAAAAAACATATGGATCCAATATATGTTTTTTGAGTGATTATCAAAGAAGGTAAATACCGTTTATTAGCTTTACGTAAATCAAATGCAATTCATTTTAGTTATTATCCAATAGCTGTTCCTAGAATCCTAAAAAAACTAAGCGTAAATAAGAAAAACCACTATGCTTATTAAAAAAGCATAGTGGCTTCCCCTTTATCTATATTAATAACAATAACTAAAAGAGAAAAAACACATTATGTGCTAATAGATCCGAATGTTTTAAATACTGCTAATGGCCCAATTTCCTTCCATGTAATATTATTATCGGTAACTGTACTACCAGAAATCGGTGAAAAGGCAGGTCGGGTCGTGTATGACGTACCATTATTTAATGCTTCATATACATGATTACCAAAATTAATTCTACTACCTTTTGAATAATAGTTAGATGCTATCCATATTTGATCATTTGCATATCCAGCTAAAGTACAAACCCAACCAATATATCCTCCTGCAGCTGGGTTTGAATTTCTTATTTCTTGTCCTAATCTATAATAACCTGATGTTGGAATACTTGACATTTGGTAGTATGGATCTGTTATACCGTTAATAATATTTCCTTGCAGAAATTCTTTCCCTGTAATCATCATTGTTGCATTATTTGACATGTTGTTTTTCATTACAATTTGAAGAGTACTACTTGCTGTTCTATTATCAATTCCAACTTGTGTTAAATTCGTAGAAGTTACATTATTATTTTGAATTACTGCTTGTTTACCTGCAAAGGCTACATCTAAAATAATAATGGCTCTTTGAAGAGTATCATTTGTAATTTTTATAACATTTCCACTTAACACGATATCATCAGACACATTTTGAATATTTAAGACTGTTCCATTCGGTTTTTCAATATAGCAATTAATCATCTTAAATGCTTTGAAATTATTTACCGTAAGTAATGTATTATTTATATCCGTACTAATGATCTTACAATCTCTTAATTCCAACGAATTTACTGTACTTGATTGTGCCCCTAAAAGGACAATGTCTTTAAAGAAACAATTTGTATACGTTCCCGCAAATAAAGTTGGGTTTTTTACATTTTTAAATATTGTATTTTCAAAAATCCAACCTGGTTTAAATGTTCCTGCTGTTGAATAATTTAAATATAGTACATCTTGTCCTTCAAATACGCAGTTCGATATCGTTTGTGGCTCATTTTCCACCTCTAGAGTCCACTGATACAATGATGACAAGGAGTTTAGTTTATCTACATCGTTAAAAAAACGACAAGAATCCACTTTAACTACATATGGGAAAGGTGTATCAATAATCATTTTACTATTCAAAAAAACATTATCAAATATATTAATAGACCTATTCGCATATATACCTTGAGCATTTATTTGTGCTCCATACACATAATTGTTAGAGAAAATAACATCTCCTGATAAAAAGACCTTTGCTAGTCGGATATTATTCCCTGTTACAATTACTCTATCTGCGCCACCATTAATCGCTATCCCAGCATAAGCATTTGAAATGGTATTCATGATAGAATTATTTGCTATATAAATAAATTTCCCATTTACAACAATAATGTTATATTTTTGATTGTCATGAAAATTGTTTCTTTCAATATAGATATATTGGTTCAAATCATATCCATCTTCAATATCAATTCCACTTTGTGGATCAGTACCTGCGATATGATGAATGTCATTATCACGAATGTACACATTCTTTGCGCCACCTACAGTAATCCCTTGTCTACGACAATGGTGTAAATTGCATTTCTCAATATAGGTATATTGAGGAAAAGAAGGGACCCGAACATTTATTAAACAATTTGCAGGAGCAGGAACAGTACTTTGGTTAAGAACGATTTTAGCATAACTTGCTCCACTAGGAACTTCCACTTCATCAAAAAATTGCACATTAATTTTTGCAGATATGAATGTGTTACTTGAATTATAAAAAATTACATCATAATAATCACATGTTATACCAGAACCTAACCCGCCAAATCCATTCCCATATAGACCGAAGTAGCCATATTTCACAATAGCTGCTTGCGTCATATCAATTTGTAATGTGGAGCGTATTTTTGTTGTACTATTTATTAATGAACCATCTGTTGTACTGATTGAACCTTGTTCAAATGAACTAGCTAATGATGTTGGAAAAGGTGAAATCTGACCAAAAGAGCTGTTAAGTGTAATTGCATCTCCTGTACAATCTAAAATATCTAGATTATCTAAAGATACAAATCTTGTATTATTTCCTCCATCAGAAGCCCCTAATTCAATGCCGCGTCCTCCCTCATGTGTTCCTCCGCTAGAGTAATCATGAGTATCTTTATCTCCTTGAATAATACCATTTGTAATCCTAGAGTACACTTGATTTTTACGGAAACTCACAACCGCATATCCCATCAAGTTATTTGTTTCCATTTTTAAAGTTGCACCATTTAGATTCAGCGTTAGGTAGCTTTGTGGTTCAATAGGTTTATTTTTATCAATCAAGTACGTTCCTTTCGGTAATACAACTTCTGTATATCCTTGTTGAGAAGCCCAAACTAAAGCATTATTAATACCTTGAGAAGTATTAACAGCATCAGTTCCATCATTTTTAACATTCCATCTATTTAATTCAAGCACATATGTGCTTAAATCACTTGTATCTGTTAAAGATTTTGGAACCCATTTTGATTCAGTACTATCATAAGTCAAAACATCATTATTAGAAGGCAGCTTGGTTATTAAATCTAAGTCACTAAGATCTCCAAGATTAGCCACACCAATTTACACCTCTTTCTTGTTTCTCTATATATTATGTTTGGTGAGGTAAATTGATTGGATATTAATAGAATTAAAATACATTTCTTAAGAAAAATAGTATAAACGTTTATCCTTTATATAAATCCAACTAGAAATTTCACTACGTTCACCATTCCTCACTTCAGCCTGCACTAAAAATAGCAAGAAGAACAGAAGGAGATAAATATGGATTAGCTTTGTATCTCAAATTTTCAAGTTTAGACAGTAAAAACATTGCAAGAGCATGAGCGCAAGTATAGAATGCTCGCCGATTTAAGTCCTACATTTTTACTCTATTTACAAAATACTGATCTGAGCTTTGTACTACGAATTTATTATTATTGTCTGAAAAAACATTAATCTGAACATAAAGCATGCTTAAAAACATCTTGGTTGATAAACCTATTTACTTGATCTGGATTTTTGTAGATTTGTAAGATATATGCTGTACATGGAACTATAGAATTCTCAATAGGATTGTTTAATGATCTAGAAAAATCTTTTATACATTTTTCTAGATCATCTTCACAGTCTTTCATAAGTTCTCCCACTAAAATAAATTTACTAACTTCACACGTTCATTATATAGAACCATAATAGCTGAATTTAAATCGAATATTCTTTGCTTAGTCATTTACATTTTCTAGACCGGAAAACTATCATTCCTCATGTTACCATTCAACCATTTTTAACATTTCCAAAATTGTTTTTTTTCGTTAATAACTTAGATAGAATTTTATTAGCAATTTGTCTCATTATACTCCTCAAATATTCGATTTCTTCAGATTTTCTGAATATTATATAAAAAATTATATTAGGAATAACAAGAGATGAAATACCCCATATTGCTATGTCTATAAATGTATTGATGTGAAAAGTATTACCAAGAATATCAGTTATTATTACAGAAACAAAAACTAGCAATACAAACAAACTATACCTAATAAAGTATGCCTTTACCGGCTTTTGCAAAACAAATTTAAATATAACATAAGGATCGTACCAGAAGTAAGTGCATAACCTACTGATAACAGTACCTAAAAATACACCTGCAATTCCAATTTGTTTTGCAAGAATTATAGAAGCTGCTATATTTATAACAGCTGCTATAATAGGTCTGTATTTTCCTTTTTTAAATAGACCAGCGGTTTCTCTAAAAATTGTAGAGGCATTTTGCATTCCAGCAGTAAAAAAGTTTAATATTATAGCAAATACTATGTATTTATCAAATACATAACGCTCACCTAACCATAAAGTTATAAGTGGATTAATTAAATTCCAAAGGCAAACAGAACAGAATCCATATATCCAGAAATTAACAAAATTTAACACCCGGAAAATAAAGTATTTCTTTTCCTCATTTTCTTTTACATTTAAATTTCCAACACTAGCAGTAATTGAATAAAATAAATAGCCCAAAAGGGTATTTATTGTATTTATAATTAATAGATAATTCGAATAAACCCCAACCCAAGTAATTCCAATGAATTTAGAGATAATAATATTATCAGTTCCATTAATTACTACACCACTAATTCTGTATAACAATAGAGCATACAAATTTTCAAAGAAAAGCTTTTTGTCTTCTTTAGATAATTTTTCGTTATTTTTCTCTTGTAGATACGGATATAATTTATTTGCTTTATTTGCAATATATACATTCTCAATTAGTCTTAGTGCTAGTTGAGTTATAAGCACTACAATATAATTCCCTATGCTTATCAATAAAATAATTTGTAAGAAGTTTGATATTATTATAAATACAATGTGTATTTTAGAAATAATGTGATTACGCTGATCGGCAATAATAATAGATTGTTTATACACAAAATAATATGATGAAACTGAACTCAACAAAAACAATAAATAGATAATGTTAATATTATTAATTGTAGTCTTGCCATTCATTAAATGAGGAAGGAATGGAAATATCGATAATCCTATTAACAAAACAATAAATCCGATTAATCTATATGCCTTTTGATATAAGTTCATTAATGCCTGTATTTTATGAATATCATTCTCAGCTAAGGGTTTATACAAACTATAAATTACAGCAGTATCAAAACCTAAATTAGCTAATGACAACATAATTAGTATGCTCGTAAAAAGTCCATCCACACCTAGATATTCTATACCGAGTGTATAAATAAAAACGGTTCTAACAATGAACCCCATACCAATACTAATTATTTGCCCGGACAAACCGAATAGTATATTTTTTAGGGAATTTTGTATTCTCATAATAATACCTTCAATTTCTAATTGTTTTGTGCAAGCATTTTACTTAATTTAGTACTTATCTTCCTCTTCAAAATAGGAAAGAACTTCGTTACTCTATATTTAAGTAATGATTTCCTTCGCTGTGCTTTGAAATCGTAATCTAAAAACCACTCTAGTAAATCTTTATATAATATATTATTGTAATTTTGCTTCATTCGGTTTTGAATTATATTCCAATAAATCACAATGAATGTATCTGTAAAAAACTTCACCTCATTATCCAAAGAAGTTTTAAGGTACTGGAAAAGATTATTTGGAATATTAAAGCCATAACCACGAGGATCTTGCCCTTCAGCGATAATTCCCATAATAGTTCTTAAGCATTTTTCACATTTACAACAATTTTCTTCATTTTTAAAACATACTCTGATATTAATCGATTCCTTAATAGCCGAATAATGATCAACAACCACCTTAACCTTATCTTGCCTGTTGAGTTCATATCCATCGTGAAAAACCTCACCCGATGCATACCTTATTTCATTGTCCACTGTTGGGTCAGATGCGCAAGTAACTTCATATAGAGGAGAATTAGAGCTTGCAATGTATATGCATTTGATCTTAAACTTGAAAGCCATAGGAATAGCTGCAGATATGATTGCTAAGCCATGGTGTAATCCATGCCACCATGTATCCTCTAATTTATTCCTAAAGTCATGGTCAATGTTCCCTGCAATTATAAAAGTACCGTAATTAGATTGTATAAGGATGTTTTCTAATCCTTGACCTTTTGCAAAATTTATAGCATTTTCTTTATCCGCCTCCCACACATCACTGTTCTCTATATCCTCTTCATACCATCCATATTCAGTAATTAGTAATGGATTTTGATCCTTTATTCTTATAAATGTAGTAAGTGCATCAAGACCTCCACTAAATAAGGATGCTGCTTCGAGTTCAGGAGTATAGGTATTATCAACAATTTTATCTACAACAATAGAACCCTTAAACCTAACATTGGGAAACATATTTTGATATGCAGTTTTTATATTATTGAGACATACATAAAAGGATTCATCTAATTCATTTATCAGTATTGTTGAATCGGTAATCCACACAAGAGGAATTACATTAGAAACAAACGGAATAGCTAAAATACTATTTGGAATATCAGATATATCATAGTTATATTCGAGAAACATATGATTATTTGTTTTAAAATATTTTTGTAAATTCCCTTTAATGTTAAAAAAGTAATCAACTCTATTATTCTTTACAACGATTTTATCAAGAATTATACTATTCATTTTAGCCTCCTAATAAGTTACCCCTTCAAATTCTTGAATATTCATTAACTCGAGAATTGTTTTAACCATTGATTTACCACTTCAAAATTCACCTTAACATCTGTTATAATTTCTGAGTTAATCATTTTTTCAAGATTATCAAAATCGGTTCTATCGATTAAATTTAGATTATATGTCTCACTCATTCCTTTAGCTCTTTCATCTATTGAGATAATGATTGCACGCTTTTTATGTCGCATTGCAAATATCCCTCCGTGTAATCGTGTTCCAATATAATCAACATCTGTATTGAGTACTTTTTCGTATGCTTCTATAGTAGGTGGAACAACCTTTATATTTTCTGTATTATTTAAATTTTCAAAATACAAAAGATCACTCGCGTCCTGTATCCAAAAATAAATATTCTTATAATTTTTGTTCAGTACATCTATTAGTAATTGATCATTTACTGGATCTTTTGAATGATGAGTAAGTGTAAAAATAACTGAATCTGATTTTTTAGTTGGAATCTCTGTACAGAATTCAGGTGTAAGGGACCACAATGTTGCACAGCCTGTATTTAAAGCCTTAAACCCCATTTCTTCTAAAAATTTTTTTGTTCTTTCGTCTCTAACACTATGTATATATTCATGTGATAAAACTTTTTTATATAACATTTTCGTATATGTATTTATCTTATTACCTTTTCCTGCGCCAACACCAACTAGAATACTACCTTTTAAAGGACCATAATTAAACATATTAATATTCCACTGTGGGAAATGAGTAAGCATGTCCATCGTTAGTAAATTTGAACCACCTACAAATTTATATTTAGCACTACTATAAATTTTTACCCTATGTGATCCTCTTGCTACTTGATACCAATGAAATGGTGAAACATGAGTCGGTAATGTTAAAACATATGCATTTTTAGTTATATCAGACAGCTGATACCTTACACACTTCATTATTATGTCGTCTCCCTTGTTAAGGGAACCTACCGACGTATCTAACACTAAAACATTATCCATGAAAATAGCACCTCCAAGTATATATTATGAACCAATAAAATTTTTTTGATTTATGATTTAATCCATTATCACTGAATTAGCCTATATATCTTTTCTACTTCCTCTTCATTACCATAATTCCGTTGGCTAGTATTGTTGACAATTTTATTTCTGAATTCGACATCATCAATCAGTTTTTTTATACCTTCAATAATTCCATCAACACCCATTGAACAAATACATCCATCTACACCATCCTCTAGCTGACTTTTAGCAGTTGAAAAATTAGTTATAAGCACAGGCTTTCCAAGAATTTGCGCTTCACGAACTGTCACAGCCTTTCCTTCATATCTAGATGGTTGTACATATATATCACACGCTTTTATGTACGGATAAGGATTAGTCTTCTTCCCCAGTAGAAAGAATCTATCCTGAAGTTCTAGTTTATCTATCAACATTTTAAGTTCAGTCTCTTGGGGACCATACCCAACAATGTACCATTCAATATCATACCCCTGATTCAATAATTTTCGGCAGGCATGCACAGCATCATCAATCCCCTTAGCATGAGAAAGTCTACCTACAGTAACCAGCTTTATACGACCAGGATTTACTGATATTTCATGTGTGACGTCTTGATTAGATTCCTCACGGACAAACTCAGGAGATATTATATTTTCGATAACCTCTACTTTTTTATTAACATGAGGAAAGACGCTAAGAAATGAATCCTTACAACTTTCAGAAACCGCCACGATATTATCCATTTGTCTCCACATTCGATACTCCATCCGTTTATTCAGCGGTATGTTTGAGTAGTCTGTATGAATCCAACCAATCTTCCTTTTCGCTCGGACCTTATCGCCTATGAAATAATGCGGCCACAAAAAGCTAATTGCAGCATCATATTCTTCCTCCAATCTCGGCAGAGATGACAGAGACATTTTCCATCCGTATTGAATAATCAAGTATCCAGGTTCTTGACTATGTATACACTTACCATGTAAAGTACCCATTACTCTCGCTATCAATCTTGTTATACCAATAGATGTATTACCCTCTTGTAGTATTTGTTTAATGGATTTTCTAAAAGTAGTGTATTGAGGTATTTCCGGTAATAAATTAGGTTCTTTTGGTAATAAAGAGAAAAATTCTCCCTCGTGTTTAAATAACATTAAATCTACGTCATATCTACTGTAATCAATTTTATTTAGTAATCCAATCAGGCTTCGTTCTACACCACCGATTGCCATATCAAAAGAAGTGATTAGTATTTTTTTCTTTTTCATCATCAAATACCTCACAAAATCAATTGTTAACTTCTATTATTCCTTATGGTAGCTCCCTATTTTCCCTAGCAAATATAATCAAGATTGGGTTATGTAAAATGGTGATAAAACAAAATTATCCAATACATTCCTCATACTCTATTCCATATAAGGATAACCAATCGGGAATATTACTATTAATATCAAAACCTAATTTTGATATATTGTTAATTATCTTTGATCTTTCAGGTTTTTCTTTTAATAAAGCTTGATTAATTTCTTCGGACCATACCTCAAGCTTTTCGTCTAAACTAATAAATGACATTATTCCTAAGCCCATATCAGTATTTCTAGGTATCGTATCCGCAACAATACAAGGTGTACCTGAACATTGTGCTTCTAACGTTACAATCCCAAAACCCTCGAATAAAGAAGGAAATAAGAAAACATCGAATGCTTTCAACAATCTTGGTATATCCGTTCTCACGCCTAAAAATCTTATATTGTTGTAAATACCCAGTTCTTTTGCCTTCAATTCAATAGAGCTTTTTAACGGACCATCGCCCACTAAAACAGCGATAAAATTTACATCTCTCTTTAAAATTTCTTTTAGAACTTGTAGGATAAAAATATGATTCTTTGATTCTGAAAAACGACCAATATGACCTATTATTTTCGCCTCATCTGGTATATTAAGCTCTTTTCTCACGCTGGCAACATCTCTTATGTCCACATCAGTAAATTGGCTAATATCTATTCCATTTTTGATCAATTCTAACCTATTATCGTTAATTATTCTTTTACCAAATAAAAAACGTGCAGCTTCAATACTACACGCACAATAATCTGTTCCAGCATATTTAATAATAGATTGCAAAACCTTTAGGGTAATTTTCGCTTTAATTCCAAATCCTTGAGGCCAATTATTACTGTGAGAATGACAAACCCTTTTTTTTATACCTGCCATTTTCGCAGCCACCGCGGCAAAGCCACCTTGATAATCGGTATGTGCATGTACGGCTACATATCGATTATCAGACATTATCTTTGTAAGTTCTTTAATATACGCAAAAGGCCCTACTTGTCCTAGACTTGGAATTCTATAGACTTTACCACCTAATAGTGCTATTTCTTCATCATAATCACACTTCTCAGTTCTGTGTGAAACAAAATCAAATTGAACTTGTGATTTGTCTATATTTCTGTATATATTCATTAACAGCGTTTCAGCACCACCTCGATTCATAGCACTGACAATGTGCAAAACTCTTATGGTCTTTTTGGCCTTAACCATTGAAACCTACCCCAATCTTATAATCAATTCCATATATTGAATCTTTATTATCCCAAAAAGTTACTCTTATAGATAATCCTCAAAGTAATGACATGCTCATATACAAAATAAACAAAGTAACATACTAAAATTGCATAATAGACAAACTTCTGATCCTTTTCAGTGAACAGCTTTACAACCCAAGAAATTAATATTAATTGGTATAATCCAAAATAAATAGCAAACCTTGCAAAAATCCAGTTTTGTGTTGAAATAAGCATAAAAACCATGCCTAGCAATGCCATATTTACAATATAATCACTCTTTGGAAACAATTCTCTAAGTCTTTCTCTACCATAGAACGCAAGTATGAGTGGTGCAGCCTCAACAGCAACCCTAAGGATATTGGCACCACCTTCATGAAAATCCTTGTAATGACCATACTGAGTATCCCCTATCGCAGCGAAAAAAATCTCAGAAAATTGATTAAATCCTATAACGATAAGCACTGCTAAAAAAAGAAGGATAAACGTTGTTGTTGACCAAGCTTTTCTTCGAATTAAAAAATATATTGGTATGAGAACAAGCGCACTCTGATGAAATGTTGATGCAAGCAGAACAATGAGAATGTATTTTTTCCAGTTACCATCAAGAATATATTTGGTCGCAGCAAAAACAATAGCAGCAGCTAAATATTGCCTAATCCCATTCATTGATGTTAAGTACATCCCAGACGTGATATAGACATATAAACTTAAGTCAATTAACCTTGAATACTTATATAGAATGAATACGATTAGTACATTTGTTATCAATGCTGTAATAAAAACCATGACCTGAGGATCATCGGTATACTTTTGTAAAATCATTTGAAAAATATTAAATCCGATGTCTTTATTGTTTTTAATATATTCCCAAGTGAAATCAGTAACAGTATAGCCATGCATATAAAAGTATGTATCTCCAATATTGTTTCGAAGGCCCGATACCAATACAAGAGATAGAACTGTCACCAAAGTCAAAAACTGATTCGGCTTTATCCATGCTGGCTCCGTGGTCAAAGGCATAGCAAAATATCTTGCAAAAAAAGAGAACATAAATACTATAGCAAGATTCATCCAAAGTATAGTCATTTGTAATTTCCTTTCAACTTAATACTAAAATCCTATGTTATTTCTGATACTCTTGTTTTTGTTGTGATGTAACAATACAGCATAATCCCAAACGGAATAGCGAAAAGTGTAAGAGTTTTACACGGTGTCTCACTCATGAACCTTCTATTTTTTGATATAAGACTGCTAGATACATAGTGGATAGCCTGTCTATATTTAAACGATTGGCTTACAAATGACAATTTCATAAGCTCCTTCCGATAAAAAGCAAAGCCTTTTGGGTTTCTACGATATTGATTTAGCATGTTCATGGATGAACCATCAGGCAGATATTCAACACAGCAAAGGACTTCATTTATCAGTAACATCTCGTACTGCCGATCAAGCATATAATACTTATATGCTAATCCTACATACTTTTCATCCTTAAAAACTGGATAAGGATACTTTTTCGTCAATTCCGTACGATATACAAGTTTCTTATCACCTGTTACACCATGCTTATTATAGAGATCAAAAAGTGTTGAGTGTTTCATATTCTCTGGTAATCTCGAACCAATGACTTGTCCATCTGTATACGAGTCAAGTCCAATTATGCCACTGACTTCATCACTTCCGTGTCTCTCCCAAAAAGAAAGAATTTTTTCTACGGCATCATCGGGCATATAATCATCAGAATCAATACATACATTTAGTTCTGTGTCGATCATCTCATATGCTGTATTATGAGCACCATGCATGCCTTGGTTTTGTTGCCAATGGTATTTTATTTCTATACGATTTTCAGCAATCCAGCTGCTCACTAACTCTTTTGTGCCATCACTGGACCCATCGTCTATAATTAACCATACAAACTCCTTGCATGTTTGACGCTTTAGACTCTTATAACAATTGTGAAGACAGTATGCCCTATTGTAAGTAGGTGTAAAAATAGTTAACTTCTTCAAATAATTCACCTCGACACTGCTAAATAAAATTCTTGCGTTAATCCCGCAGTATTTTTTATATCGTACCCTTTTTTAGATAATGCTTGATCTAATATATCCCTTGGTAAATTTCTAACTGATATACCTTTTAATTTTTCTATCCATATCTCTTTGTCAGTCAAAGAGATATATTCAACTAAATTCATTCCCATATCAACTTCTTGTGTAATAGCATCCGATATCATACAAGGTAATCCAGCCCCTTGTGCCTCTATAAGGGTAACCGGTAAACCCTCATGAATAGACGGAAATACAAACACATCAAACGCCTGAAGTAGCTTTTCTATATCGCTTCTTACCCCAAGAAACTTTACATTATTCCCTAAATTTAACTCTTCTACTTTTTTTTCAATCTCTAAGCGAAGTGGACCATCCCCCGCTAATAGAAGAATAGAATTCGGTTTCAACTTGATTAATTGAGCAAATATGTCTATAAGAAAAGAATGATTTTTTTGATGCGCGAATCTTCCGACATGTCCAACTACGAAAGTATCTTGGTGGAGTTGTAATTCCTCTCTCACTTGTTTTCTAATATTAGGAGAAAATGAAAATCTATCACATTCAATCCCATTCTTTACGAGTTTAGCTGCAGTTGCTTTATCTGCGAATAACCACTGAGCAGCAGCATTTGAACATGCTAGCAAATGTGTTGCACATGATAAAATAAATTTCCCAGCGTACCATTTATACATTTTGGCTGCAACGCCGCCCTCGCTACTCGTATTATGACTGTGAGCAATTCGAATAGGTATACCTGCTTTTTTAGCCGAACGGAGTACAAACCCACTCATTTTATCCATGTGTGAGTGTACAATCCTATATTCTTGATGAGATGCAAAGAAAGTGTTTAAGGCTTTCATGTATCTCATATGCCCGACATCTGTAATATACGGAACTCTATGGACTTTTCCACCTAGCTCTACTATTTCTTCATCGAACACGCCTTCTTTGCAGGTCAGAAAATCGAATTGGACCTTAGATCGATCTAAATTTCGATATAAATTCATAATTAGAGTTTCAGCCCCGCCTCGATTCATATTTACAACTACGTGTAATATCCTTAATGGACAGCCCACTGTAACTCCTCCGTTTCACCCGTGTACATAGCATAAAGGTCTTTCTTTTCTTCTAATACCTCATTAATGGCATATTTATTTTCAATCATAATACGCCCGGTATTCCCAAACTGAATACTCAAATTGGGATTTTGAGCAAGGTATTTTATCTTATCGGACATCTCCTCTATATTGTTATGACTTATAATCCAACCATTTTCATTATTGAGAATAAGTTCCCTATGTCCTCTATTATCAGTAGCTACAACCGGAAGACCACAAGCCATAGCCTCCATAATATTAACCGGCAAACCTTCTCGGAGACTGGATGCAACAGCAATATCACACATCGGTAATAATGAAGCAATATCAGTACGATAACCGAGAAAATGAACCATTTCGGTAACTCCTAACTGAGCAGCTAGTGTCTTACAACTTTCCATTAATAAGCCAGTCCCTGCAAGTAAAAGCTTTGCATTCGGAATTTCACTTTTTAGTAAAGCTAACGAACGAATCAAGAATTGCTGATTTTTATTTTTATTAAATTCCGCAGCATAAAACATTAAAAAATCGTCTGGTTTATAACCAAATTGTATCTTTAAATTACGTTTATACATTTCTTTTATCGGGCTAAATTGTTCTATATCTACTCCTACCCCATGAACGTGCTCAATACACTCTGCTTTAAAGTGATGATCCACAGCAAGATTGTAATCTTCTTTATTGATTGTTATGAGACAATCTGTATAAGAAGCTAGTACTTTTTCAATTGGATAATATATAAGCCAGTTTATAAGCGGGGATCCCTTATAAAAATGAAATCCATGAGCTGTATACATCACCTTTGTTCCCTGTCTTCTTGCTTTTCTTGCAGCTAAGCGGGCAAGCACTCCTCCGAGAGGTGTATGACAATGAATGATGCTGTACTTATTTTTATTAATGATTGATGCAAGCTCCTTATATGCATGAAAGTTTTGGAGTTTAAAAGGTGATCTTTGAATAGGAATGTCATATTTTTTAGCTACATAGGGAAGTTCTATATTGCCATTTGCAACAACATGCACCTCCCACCCCTGCTCTGTAAACCATTTCATATACGGCAAATGAAATGCTTTGAAATGATAGTCTACTGTTGCACAAAACAACACTTTCTTAGACACTTAGATCACACACCCATTCAACTATATTTTCAATTAAACTACAGTTTTCGCAGTCCTTTAACCAAAGATAGATATTGGTATTTTTGAGATATCATGATTATTAGCTAAATATAGTAGCTTTGTTCGTAACTCCTCTTTATCCAAGTCAGAATATGTAGAAATAACTTTTTCAATTTCTTCTATATAAATATTCGTTTCTTTTCCCACATAAATTCTCGGATAAATTTGCTGTTCATTGATTTCATCATCTTTTAATAACTCTTCAAAAAGCTTTTCGCCCGGTCTCATTCCAGTAAATTTTATCCCAATTTCTTCTATAGAGTTTCCTGATAGTTTGATTAAATTTTTAGCGAGATCAATGATTTTTACTGGTTCACCCATATCTAATACAAAAATTTCGCCACCTTTAGCTAAAGCTCCAGCCTGTATCACGAGTCTTGATGCTTCTGGAATCGTCATAAAGTAACGAACCATATCTGGATGAGTAACTGTAACTGGTCCGCCGTTTTGAATTTGTTTTTTGAATAGCGGAATCACACTCCCACGGCTTCCTAATACGTTTCCGAAACGAACAGCAACAAACTTTGTATGGCTCATTTTATCTTTCTGTTGAATAATCATTTCAGCCAGCCTTTTCGTCGCTCCCATGACACTAGTTGGATTCACTGCTTTGTCAGAGGAAATCATGACAAATGTCTCTACATCATGCCAGCTTGCTGCTTCTGCAATATTCATCGTTCCAATTAAATTGTTTTTTACAGCTTCTTCTGGATTGTGTTCCATTAACGGTACATGTTTATGAGCAGCAGCATGATAGACAACATGCGGACGATATTTGTTCATCACCGACATCATTTTCTTATTATCTTGTATATCCGCAATTTCTGAAATAAATGTAATTTTTGTGTTACCATATAACTCTTTCAATTCCATTTCAATGGAGTAAATGCTGTTTTCTCCATGACCTAATAAAATTAATTGCTCCGGATTAAATTTTGAGACTTGTCTACAAATCTCTGAACCGATTGAACCGCCAGCACCAGTCACTAAAATAACTTTGTCGGTTATGTATTCTGAAATGCTATTCATATCTAATTCAACTGGATCTCGCCCTAGCAAATCCTCCACTTGAACATCACGGAATTCATTAACTGAAACTTTTCCTGTTACTAAATCTTCTAGCATAGGAAGAATTTGAGTTTTCGCTTTCGTCTTTGAACATTCTTTAAAAATAGCATTCAAACTTTTTTTACTTAGCGAAGGAATTGCTATTATAATGCTCTCGATATTTAGGTCTTGAACAGCACTCTCAATTTGATTCACTCCACCGATTACTGGAATCCCCAGAATATCAAGATTATGTTTTTTCACATTATCATCAATAAATGCAACAGGTAATAATTCTGTATCATTGTTCTTTAACAATTGTCTTGTTATCATTGTTCCTGCAGAACCAGCGCCAATAATTAAGGTTCTCCTTTTTGTGTCATCCTTTTTAAAATATGCATCTCTATACATTCGCCAAAGAAAACGCGATCCGCCAATTAATAAAATATGAATCATCCAAGTTACAACGAGCAAACGAAAGTAAATCTTATGTATCGTTACTTGCTGTACAAAGGCTGTAGTAATGATAGAGAATGTAATAGCTTTAAAAATAATTAATAATTCCCCTATACTTGCATATTCCCATGCCTTTTTATACAACTTATAAATAAAAGCAAAAAAATGATGGCTAAGCAGCAAAGTTATTGAACTAATGACTGATGATAATGTAATAACATGGAGACTAGCATTTACAAAAAAATAGCTAAGGTAAATTGCACTTAATACAATAAATGAATCTACTAAAAGCAATAACGATAGCCTCTGCCGATATGTCATAAACTTTCCCTCCTTTTTAATTATTACTTCGAAAAAAATTAAAGCTTTTAACTATGAGATCTTTTCAAAAACTCATAGTTAAAAGCTTTAATAAAATTCGGGCATCTAACCCGTCCTCACATCACACTCTTGATGACTAGCATCTAAGGTTTATTCTAACCCACAGTATGACCGAGTGCCTCCATTGATATCGGTAAGGAGACATCACCACATCCAATCTCCAAAAAGGATCATCAGGTTCTTTATAAAGAACAAAATAATTTAAAAGAATGATTATCTTGTTAAACATAAAATTCATTGTAATAGCCCTATAAATAAATGTAATGAAATGTTTACGCTATTTAATTCAGATATGCATTAAATCCCTAAACCTTATTATTTAAAATAGCCCCTACTAATTTTCCTCTTGTGAAACTTAATATTCTTTTAGCTTCCAATGCGTCCTCATTCACAGAATGATTACAGCTTATTACTAATAATACTCCATCGCACCGGTCAGCTAAAATGGTTGTATCTGTTACCTCTAAAATTGGCGGAGAATCAAATAATATGATATCGTATTGCTCCATTGCTTTTTGAATTAGGATTTCCATTGCCATGGAATTCAGCAGCTCAGCTGGATTAAACGGAATCGGTCCGCTTGGCAGTACATTAAGCCTTCCAATTTCAGTTTGCATAACAGCTCCCTCCATTGTTGCTTTACCGCTCAAGACATTTGTCAGTCCAACCGTGTTTTCGATTCTGAACATTTCGTGAATTGTCGGGTTTCGTAAATCAGCATCAATTACCAATACTTTTTCACCTTGTTGAGCTATAGACACAGCAAGGTTAGACACAGTAGTTGATTTTCCTTCCCCAAATCTCGAGGAGGTGATAACGATGGTCTTGTCTTTACGAGTAACAGATGAAAGCTGAAGATTCGTACGAAGTGTACGATACTCTTCAGCAACTTTGGAATTCGGCGCATTATAAGTAACTAGGCTTTCTTCCTTGATTTTGTCTCTTTTTCTTCTACTTTTGTAAACCAATTGTCTCGCCCCCTTAATGATACAGGTTCCCTTTTACTCTGTTTGCCTACTATGTTTCTCTTATTCATTTTAGAAATACTCCCTAAAGTAGGGATATCTAATAATTTTTCAATAGTGCGCTCTGATTTAATCGTATCATCCAGTGAATCTAGTAAGAAAATGAAGCCGATGCTTAATACCAGACCAACAAAGAAGGCAATCATTATCGTTTTAGTATGATTGATGTTTATTGGTACAGAGTGTTTCATTGCTTTTGCTTCCGATAAAATGCTAACATCATTAAATTTTAATATGCTTGCAGCCTCTTGCTTATAAACAGCTGCTGTAGTATTCGCAATTTCAGCTGCAAGTTCGGAATTCTTATCAACCACAGTAATTTTCACTATCTGCGAACCTTGTATACTTTCTGCACTTATTTGTCCGCTTAGTGCGCTTGCTGATCTGTTAATATCCAATTTTGCGGCTACTTTCTCTATCACAGCCGGTTCATTTATCATTACTGTAAATGTGTTCATTACCTCATTATTTGTTTGAATGAGTATTCTTGCAGAAGATGAGTATAATGGGGTTTTTAAGAAAATGCTATAAGCCGCTCCTACTGACGTAATGATTATTGTAAGCACGACACCTATCCATAGTCGTCTTCGTATAACAGCAAATAAATTCCTAACATTTATTTCCTTCTCCATAGTTTCCCCCCGCAACATTTTTATAAAGATAACTAAGCATTACTAAATTTTAAATTATACACCTTTATAAAACGATTTATGTTCAGATGTTTAAGAAAATTTTGATAAAGTTTTTTTGCATAAAAACATCACTTCATTAAATGAAACACAATTTGTTCTATTTAAAATAAAGTTTAGTTCTTTATAACGAACAAGTCAATATAAATTATTCTGCAAATTCTTTCTTTTCTCCTCATAATATAACATTTTCTCCTTCGTTATTCTCCCGTTTTTTATCAAAATGTTGAGAAACTTTATTTCTTCTACCTTATTCTTCTCCTAAATTTTCTAATAATCCTCTATATTTGCCTTCTATTTATGCAAAGTCTTAAATCCACCTTTCCTTTCCATTCACATCATTAGAGTACCTATCCACCGCCCCAGAGAGATATACACAAGTCTCTCCTATCAAACTAGCAATTTCTCGTTTACTTCTTACTCCTTTGTCTCGTTGACTCTTTCGCATTATTATATCCTCGTTTCTTTAAACAAATTATTTTATAAATCCCAAAAGTCACCATTTATATCACTGTTATATTTATATTCAATTTTTTCTTTTCCACACTTTTCACACTTATAAAAATTAGCTATCCCCATCTGTCCTGTTTTAAAATTTTCACTGTCCTGAGTTTTAATGAATTTATATTTGTGTATACATTTAGGTTCTTTTACTTTGTTCATCCATTTTCCTAACATGAAGTAATCACGCTCCTTTAGACAGTCCCCATGCATTTCTATATTTAGAATATCCTAGGAAAGATTTCCAATCAATGAACGTGTTATCTTACCTTCTTAACATCATACTTGACACATGGTGTACAAAAGGATTATTTTGTTGAGTTTTAATCATGCATACAATCAAATGTAAACCATGATATAATGTCTTTTGTTACATAAATTTACTCCCCCAAAAATGAGGTGATTAAAATGAATAAATGGATCATCGCAATCATATACGCTTCCCTTTTAATAACATTGTGTTATTTATCAATTAGAACTTTACTTTCAATTGTCTCGAATGCCACTACATTCCCAATTCTTCAGATTTTTGTTGGTATATTCGGATTAACATTTGGGATTTGGATATTAACATATGGGATAAAAAAATATATTTCTTTTGCTGCCGAAGATGAAAAGAAGCGCCGAAAACTTAAAAACATGTTTCATATCATCACGGTTTTATCTTGCTTTGCTTCAACTATATTATTTTTTATCTAATTCATCTTACAATCTATACATAAACTAATTCTGTTCCTCTTGAATAAATCTCAATATTCCGTCAATAATGTAAATACAATATTCTCCATCCCCCTTGGAGATGAGCAGTTAGCTTTTGCTAGCTGCTCTTTTATAATTGGAAACATTCACTTAGTGATTGGAACTAAATCTTTTGCTCTTTTTTATTTAAGCTTCCATCAAGCTTTTCACTCACTCCCTAATACTGCAGGACTAGGGAGTTTTACGATTGAAATTTTTATTAAGTTTTCTATCAATAGCATTTATTGACTTCTCCTTCAAATTGATTCACACTAAAATAGTTCAAGTGTGAATCATTCCGTTATGAACATTGTTAAAAAGAAAGGAAGTTAATAATATGAGTGTAAAAAATCAACGTTTCAAACAAGCAGGAGAAGTTGTCCAGTCATTTGTAACAATAAACAAAGAAATTATAAAGTTCACACATCAAAACGCCTCCAGTTTAGGATTAACTGTACAACAAATTGGTATCTTAAACACAATTTATGCAATTCCTAATATTACCCTTAAAGACATTTCAGAACGTCTTTCAGCTCCTAAAAGTACGGTGAGTGTAAATGTAGATGAGTTAGTTAATCTAGGATTAATCGAGCGAAAACAATCACAAGAAGATCGTAGAGAAATAAAATTAAAAGTAACAACAAAAGGTCAAGAGACATCAAAAAAATCCATCGAAAACTCTACTTCCTATAAAGCGATGGCACTAGCACTAGAACAACTTCAGGAAGAAGATATTCAAACATTATTACGCATCCATAAAGATTTATTAGTTTCTCTACAGCAGTTTCATTAATTCGTACGAATCATTTTGAAAACCAAATCTAATTTTTATTTTCCAAGTAATTGAGCAGTTAGCATACGCTAGCTGTTCTTGTGTTTAAAATAGCGGTTTTGTTTATTTTCATACTGTTAACCCTTTGCTTCTCCTCTATATTTTGAAAGTCAAACATAGTAAAATAAATTTAATAGTTAAAATACATTGAAAATAGGAGGTCAGTATATGAATAAAAGACTTAAGATATTAATGAAAATTACACCTTTCCTAAGCGTACTTTTTATCTTAATCGGATTAATTATGGCAATATTAGGTGTATTAGATCATAACCTAAAATTATTCACCGGTTCACTATTCATAATTGCACAAGCTGTCATTGGAATAACATATTGGAAGATGTTTAAAAAAATAGGTTTCTAAAACTTAAAACATTTAATACTAGCTGAAATGCTAATATCTACTGAACGTTTTAGCTGGCATTTTCTATTCAAATAACGCTTTTATACAAAATTCAAATTGAATTAATATCCATTATCCTGTCTTTCAAAGCTCTCAGCATTCTTCTCTTTATAAGACCGCACAATATCATCGTATTTGTACCTATACAGGTAACATAAACGAAAAAAACACTAAAAATCTCTAGAATATTTTAAAATACTGATAACCACTATACATTTTTAATCAAACTTTATTCTAATCCAACATCAGTCCAGATTACTTGTGAAATTACACTCGTATCGTTTCGTGTAACTTCAATATGAAAGTGATCTAAATCATTGATTTGGAAGGATTGTTTTGCTGCAGAACTCAAATACACTTTGTATTTCCCTTCAATGTTTAAAACTTCGATATCGTTCCACATGATGTTTTAGGTTAAAAATTTTTCCCGATTTTTTTGTGGCTGTTTTTCTTCCTACATCTCAAACATCGATTTAGCCACAAAAAGAAAAAAGCCCCGATACGAGTAGTATCAAGGCCTCTCACTCTTAGTAAAGAGTCATATATTGATCGCGTTCCCATTGGTGAACTTGTGTGCGGAACATATCCCACTCAATTTCTTTTGCTTCGATGAAATGCTCAAGTAAATGTTCACCTAATGCACCGCAAATAATTTCATTTGATTTTAATTCCTTTAATGCTTGTGCTAATGTAGCTGGTAAGTCAATGATACCTGCTTGTTCACGTTCTTCTGGTGTCATCACATAAATATTGCGATCTACTGCAGGTGGTACCGCTAGTTTATTTTTAATTCCGTCAAGACCTGCTGCTAATAATACAGCCATTGCTAAGTATGGGTTTGCAGCTGGATCAACGCTACGTACTTCCACACGTGTACTTACGCCGCGAGATGCAGGGATACGGATTAATGGGCTACGGTTTTGCGCAGACCATGCTACGTAACAAGGCGCTTCATATCCAGGTACTAAACGTTTATAAGAGTTTACAGTTGGGTTTGTTACCGCTGTAAAGCTTGATGCATGTTTCAAAATACCTGCGATGAAGTGACGAGCATCGTCGCTTAATTGTAAATCACCGTTTTGATCATAGAATACGTTCTCACCACTTTTGAATAGTGATAAGTTACAGTGCATACCAGAGCCGTTTACACCAAATAGCGGTTTTGGCATGAATGTTGCGTGTAAACCATGTTTACGTGCGATTGTTTTTACAACAAGTTTAAATGTTTGGATATCGTCACACGCTTTAATTGCACTTGCATATTTGAAGTCAATTTCGTGTTGTCCTGGTGCAACTTCATGGTGAGATGCCTCGATTTCAAAGCCCATTTCTTCAAGTTCAAGAACGATATCACGACGGCAGTTTTCTCCTAAATCCATTGGTGCAAGGTCGAAGTATCCACCGTTATCATTTAATTCTAATGTTGGATTTCCTTTTTCATCAACTTTGAATAAGAAGAATTCTGGTTCTGGTCCAAGATTGAAATCAGTAAATCCTAATTCTTCCATCTCTTTTAGCATACGTTTTAAGTTGTTACGTGGATCACCATCAAACGGTGTACCATCTGCATTGTAAATGTCACAAATTAGTCGCGCTACTTTTCCTTTTTCAGCAGTCCATGGGAATACTACCCATGTATCTAGGTCTGGATATAAGTACATGTCAGATTCTTCGATACGAACAAATCCTTCAATAGACGATCCGTCAAACATCATTTTGTTATCTAGAGCTTTTGTTAACTGACTAACTGGAATTTCTACGTTTTTAATACTTCCTAAAAGATCCGTAAATTGTAGACGGATATACTTTACATTCTCTTCTTTCGCCAAGCGGAAAATATCTTCTTTTGTGTACTTTGCCATTTTAAATTCCTCCTTAGTCCCTCTAAACATTTTCGAAATTATCAATCATTAATGAAAAAACCTTGAAATATCACCTTGTCGTAAAGACGTTCGATTAAACCTGCCTGTATGCTGCAGTTCATCTCGAAGAATTTTACGAAGCTCAGATTTCGAAATTTCTTTCACTTCTTCTCTTACTTGTACCACTTCTGATTGATTTTCCTTCATTTGTAGTACTTGCTTAATACCAGCCATGTTTAAACCTTGATCTAACAAATCTTTAATCTCTAACAATTTATCTACATCGTTAAATGAAAATAATCTACGATTTCCTTTTGTACGGGTTGGGGAAATCAATTTATGTTCTTCATAGTAACGAATTTGACGTGCAGATAATTGAGTTAAATCCATAACTATACTTATTGGAAACAGCGGGGCAGAACGTCGATCATGTTGTGTCATTTCAGTTCCTCCTTCGCCTTAACTTGATTCTCATTTTATATCATGTTATGTATCATGTCAACAGATGTTAGCTTTTCTTACATGATTTTTTTAAAATTTTTTTCACCCTTATTAAAATGTCTCAATTACCTACTTATATACAAAAAAGCTACCAAAATTGGTAGCTTTCATTTAAGAAATTACTAATAGATTTTTTTCAATAAGCGCATCAATAGCAGAACAAATCGCAATCTTTACATGCGAATACGTTAAGCCTCCCTGTACATATGCAACATAAGGCGGACGAATTGGACCATCTGCTGATAATTCAATACTCGCACCTTGAATAAATGTACCTGCAGCCATAATCACATCATCTTCATATCCTGGCATATAATTCGGATACGGCGTAAAATGCGAATTGATTGGTGATGCATATTGAATTGCTTGGCAAAATGCAATCATTCGCTCTTTATCATCAAATTGAACAGATTGTATTAAATCTGTTCGCGGTGCATTCCAAGTTGGCGATGTATTCATACCAAGCTTTTCTAAAAAGGCCGCTGTAAAGATTGCACCTTTTAACGCTTGACCAGCAACATGAGGCGCTAAGAAAAATCCTTGATACATCTCTTGTAAACTATATAAAGATGCACCAGCCTCTGCTCCGATTCCCGGAGATGTTAAACGATATGCACACGCTTCTACATATTGTTCTTTCCCAACAATGTAACCGCCCGTTTTCACGATGCCGCCGCCTGGATTTTTAATAAGTGAACCCGCCATTAAATCTGCACCGACATGACATGGTTCAAGTTCTTCTACAAATTCTCCGTAACAGTTGTCTACGAACACAACGACATCCGGCTTAATTTCTTTTACAAATGCAATCATTTCTTTAATTTCGGCAATTGTAAATGATGGGCGAGTTGCATATCCCTTCGAACGTTGAATACCAATCATTTTTGTATTTTCATGAATCGCCGCTTGCACTGCAGCAAAATCCACACGCCCCTCTTCCGTTAGAGAAACTGCTTGGTAACCGATGTTATACTCTTTAAATGAGCCAACACCTTTCCCGCGAACACCAACAATTTCTTCTAACGTATCATACGGCTTCCCAGTTATATACAACAATTCGTCACCAGGGCGTAAAATTCCAAATAACGCTGTAGAAATTGCATGAGTTCCAGAAATAATTTGCGGCCGCACAAGACCTGCTTCTGCTCCAAACACATCAGCATACACTTTTTCTAACGTATCACGACCGATATCATCATAGCCGTATCCTGTTGTCGGAATAAAGTGTGAATCACTAATTTTATGACTACGAAAACTTTCTAACACACGAAATTGATTACTTTCAATTACTTCATCAATACGTTTATGTATGTCTGTAATTTGCATTTCAACTTCTTTTACAATTGGAGCAATCTTTTCCCCATTCTTCAATCGATTAAACATCTTCTTTCTCTTCTCCTTTTCTTGCTGAATATCTATTGATTTGTCCGTTTAGCGGAGAGTGAGCAAAAATATACCCTGTACATTCGTATGCTTGCTTTTCTTCTTGAAACGCCATTTCTGTTAATACTGTTTCTGTTCTTAAAAGCGTCAACAATCTACCTTCACTTACCGGAATCATTAATTCATATGAATCCATCCGTTTCATCATTTCTATTTCTACAACTTTTTTTAATTTCTCTAAATCCGCCGCATCAAAAGCACTCGTCATAATAAAATCATTCTTTGGGAATGGGATGAAGTTCGGATGTAACTTATCTTTTTTATTGTACACTGTAATCACCGGAATTTGGTCAAACTCAAGATCTTGCAGTAATTTTTTCACTGTCTCCTCATGCCCAATGTAATTTGGATCAGCTGAATCGATAACATGCAAAATAACATCCGCTTCGTTTACTTCTTCTAATGTGGAACGAAACGCCGCGACTAACGATGTCGGTAAATCTTGAATAAATCCAACTGTATCTGTTAATAACACTGTATACCCACACGGCAACTGCATTTTACGCGTCGTCGGATCAAGTGTGGCGAACAGTAAATCTTCCTCAAATGTATTGGCAGCCGTTAACCTGTTAAATAATGTAGATTTCCCAGCATTTGTGTATCCAACTAAAGAAACTTGAAAAACCTGATTTTCTTTACGGCGTTCACGATATCTCTTACGGTGCTCTACCACACCTGAAAGTTGCCTTTTAATCTCATCGATACGAGAGCGAATATGACGACGATCTGTTTCTAACTTCGTTTCCCCTGGACCTCTTGTACCAATCCCACCGCCAAGGCGAGATAAAGCTTGTCCTTGTCCCACAAGACGAGGCAACGCATATTGAAGCTGCGCAAGTTCCACCTGTAATTTACCTTCTCTTGACTTCGCGCGCTGAGCAAAAATATCTAATATAAGCTGTGTACGATCAATGACTCTCGCGTCTAACTGTGCTGATAAATTTCGAATTTGACTTGGTGTTAATTCATTATTAAAGATGATAACATCTGGTTCTAGTTCTTCTGCAAGTAGAGAAAGTTCTTCTAACTTTCCCTTCCCAACATACGTTGCCGGATGAAACTTAGAACGCTTTTGCATCGTTGAAACCAACACTTCTGCTTGTGCTGTTTTCGCTAATGATGCTAATTCTTCCATCGATTGTTCGAAACGTTCATCATCATCTTGCGGCAATTGACAGCCAACTAGTATCACTTTTTCTTTTTCTTCTATCAAATATACTCACTCATCCTTTTCGAAAATCAAACCTTCTAATATAATAGCAGAGTAAGAACATTTCATCTAGTTAGTGAGGGAGAATTTCATGGCATGGGATTTATTTAGCATCATTGGTACAATTGCATTCGCTTTAAGCGGAGCAATCATCGCAATGGAAGAGGAATACGATATTTTCGGGGTTTATATTTTAGGAATGGCAACCGCATTCGGGGGAGGAGCACTACGTAATTTATTAATCGGCTATCCAATTGATGCGTTTTGGAAACAAGATATGTTATTTGAAATCGCAATCTTATCAATGACTATTATATTTTTATTCCCAAACAAACTCATCAAACATTGGAAACGCTGGGAAAATATTACCGACGCAATCGGTTTATCTGCTTTCGCAATTCAAGGTGCATTATATGCAAAAAAACTAAATCTACCAATTAGTGCAACGATTGTCGCAGCTGTACTAACAGGAATTGGCGGCGGTATTATTCGTGATTTATTAGCACGTCGTAAACCACTCGTACTACGAGCTGAAGTTTATGCATTTTGGACGATTTTAGCTGGATTTTTAATTGGAGCTAAAATTGTTACAAGCGACTGGGCATTCTATGTTTTATTCGTTCTTATTGTATGTTTCCGTATGATTTCTATTCATTACAAATGGCATCTGCCACATCGCAGTGCAGAAAAGATAGAACATTTCAGTGATAAAGCGAAACTTTAATCAGCGAAGTAGTCTTACTCCCAACGAATAACGGGGTAAATAACAAATCAACCCTTTAGTTAAACTAAAGGGTTTTTCTATTTAACTTCGCCCTAACGACATGTGAAATCTTAATTAACAGTGCTGACCATCCATAGAGACAAAAAAATACCACTGATAGAAGTTGTACTTTATTGCATGTTTTTTGTACTTATCCGCAAATACTATTTCTTAAAGAGAGGTGAGATAAATGACAAAACACGTAAATAAAGGTGCACAAAGAAGCTCCGTAGATCAATCTGGACATGATTTAAATTCCGCTTACGAAAAAAGCAAAAAAATGGAGAAATATCATAGAGAGTACCAACAAAAAGTCAAAGAAGAATAGGAGTGATATAGGATGGCAAAAGGAAATAACAAAAGCAACCGAGGAAAACACAGTAGCGTTAATCCACAAGGACTTGCATCAGATACAGCAGATCAAAGCCCAAAAAGTCAATTAGAACAACGCGCAAAAACAAAGAATACAAAATAAAACACGAAGCACTATGCTTCGTGTTTTTTAGCTATTTAAAAACTTTAGGTTTCTTCCGCAAGTGTTAAATCGCTACTTGAAATTGTAATTAAATCATATTTGTCATACGCTTCTTCCTGAAGTAATCTCATCGCTTGTGTACGAATGGACTTTTCCACAATATTACGAACATAACGTCCATTGCTAAAAGAAGTAATATGTGATGAATATTTTACCGCATTTAAATGATCACGAAGATTCCACTCTGCTTCTTTTGATAACTGATACTCTCGTTCGTCGTACATACGTTTCCCTATTTCTAACAGTTGATTAACTGTGTAATCAGAAAATTCGATAATGAAAGGAAAACGAGACTGTAGACCAGGATTTAACGATAGAAAATGGTTCATCTCACGTGAGTACCCTGCTAAAATGAGCACAAAAGCATGCTGCTTATCTTCCATATGTTTAACGAGCGTATCAATCGCTTCTTTCCCAAAATCTTTTTCACCGCCACGCGCAAGCGAATAGGCTTCATCAATAAACAAGATTCCTCCCATTGCTTTTCGAATAAGATCACGTGTTTTTTGTGCAGTATGCCCAATATATTCACCAACCAGGTCCGCTCGTTCCGCTTCAACTAAATGTCCTTTTGATAAAACATTCATTTCAAACAATAATTTTCCAATCATTCTAGCAACTGTTGTTTTCCCTGTTCCTGGGTTACCTTTAAACAACATATGAAGAACTTGTTTCTCTGATTTCAATCCCATTTCTTGCCGTTTTTTATTTACATAAATCCATGCGTAAATTTCCTTTATAATTTTTTTAATTTCCTCCATTCCGACAAGCTTGCTCATTTCTTCTTCAATTCGCTGCAACATTTCATGCTTTGTAACAGTTTCGCTTGAAAGATTCGGCTTTTGTTCTGATGGAGAAACAGAAATTTTTTTTCGGTGATTTAGCACAATGTTAATTTGATTGTTATTCTTCTTTCGCATCGACTGTTCCATACAATCACCTCACCTTTATCATTTCACTGACGATTATTGTCAAAATTTGCGCTTTCCCAAGAAATAAACTTTTTCTGAAAATTTTTGGTATAATGTAAGAAAACTAGGGTGGTGGGACTATGACAACAAAAGAACTTGATGATACAGTACAAGCTTTCTCCGCGTATTTATTCAACAAGGGACGGAAGTCTTCAACTATTAAGCGATACGTCTACGACATTGAAGATTTTGTTCATTGGTTACAAAAGAACAAAAAAATCTCTTCTAATAATATATGGGGGACTCTTTGTACAAAAGACTATGAAGATTATTTTTCAGACTTAAAAATGAAACGTCATTACTCTGAAAAAACAATGCACCGCGTTTTCATTGTGTTAAATCGACTGTATGATTTTTTAAACCTACCTAGCCCACTAAAAAATATGGAACTTGTTATACAGCCAAATCGAGCATTACGAGATGAAGATTTCATATCACCACAAGAGGAACAACGTTTAAAATATATTTTAACTTCTTTAGAAGGGTTGTCAGATAAACAACGTCCTGTACGCCCATTACTCATGGATCGAAATGTATGTATTATTATGCTTTTGCTTGATTACGGTTTATCACTACAAGAGCTCGTTTCACTAAATATGCATCACGTTCATTTTGAAAATAATACATTATCTATTCCTGCTGTATCTGGAATGGAACGAACCATTACCTTAACAGAAGAAGATAAAAAAAAATTATATCATTACTATAAAAAAATTCCTGAACCAGTACGCCCAAGATACCATAGCGCAGATCCATTATTTGTAGCTTTTGATTTTAACCGAAATACATTCCGCTGGGTATACGAAAATGACGCTCCAAAAGCATTAACGGAAATCGCTGTACAAAAAATGATTCGGCTTGAAGTAGCACGCGCTGGACTGCGAAAAGGAATCTCTGGTCAACATTTACGAAATACATTTATTTTACGCCTCATCCAAAACCATGTTCCAGAACAAGAAATTATAAAACGAATTGGTTTTAAATCAAAGATTTCATTAAAAAGATATTATAACTATGCAAAACAAAAAGAAAACGCCTCGTAATAGGCGTTTTTGTCATTTTTTATAGAAACTGCTCGTTCTCCTATTCCTTTTTATACACTACTTGCATCTACTATGATAGGTTTTTCACTATCTCAATCAGAAAGGAGACTTTCAATGTCTTATTTTAAAGATAATCAGAAAAAAATCCCGAAACCTTATTTTCCAAAACAATCTTACCGACTTCCAGCTGTTCATTATACCCCTGCTCTAGGATGGTACAGCAACCTTTTTCCGAAAGTCCTAAGCGACTTAACTAATATAATTCCATCAGTATTTTCAAACCCATCACAATCTAACACGAAGAAGCTCATAAACATATCGGAAACAATAAAAAGGGGGCTGAAACGCTTAAACTTAACACTTACACAACGAGAAACTGGCATTGCGATTGTCGGAAATTTAATTACTATTTTGAACAAAAAACCCTTTGCAGCAAGTGAAGCATATATTGAATTACAAAATTTACTTAACTTCTCACTTAATATCACAAAATTATCCAACATAAATCATCCTAGATTTAAAAATATCATTGAGCAAACAAAAGAATTACAAATAGCTTTACTGCAAATTACGCCAATCGGAATGAATGGCCAATTTCAAAACAAACAGGTTCTTCTAGACCAACCGGAACCTCTAGTTCAATCAAATATTCTTGACCAACCAGAGCTTCTCGAGCATTCAGAACCTCTAATTCAATCAGATGTTCTCGAACAACCTGAGCTTTTCGAGCATTCAGAACCTCCAGTTCAACCTGATCTTCTAGCTCAACCTGATACTCTCGAACAACCTGAACTTCTAACTCAACCTGATACTCTCGAACAACCTGAACTTCTAACTCAACCTGATATTCTCGAACAACCTGAACTTCTAACTCAACCTGATATTCTCGATCAACCTGAACTTCTAACTCAACCTGATATTCTCGAGCAACCTGAACTTCTAAATCAACCTGATACTCTCGAACAACCTGAACTTCTAACTCAACCTGATATTCTCGAGCAACCTGAACTTCTAACTCAATCTGATATTCTCGAGCAACCTGAACTTCTAGCTCAACCCGATATTCTCGAGCAACCTGAACTTCTAGCTCAACCCGATATTCTCGAGCAACCTGAACTTCTAGCTCAACCCGATGTTCTCGAGCAACCTGATATTCTCGAGCAACCTGATATTCTCGAGCAACCTGAACTTCTAGCTCAACCCGATATTCTCGATCAATCTGAGCTTCTAGCTCAATCAGATACTCTCAAACAACCTGAACTTCTAACTCAACCTGATACTCTCGAGCAATCTGAGCTTCTAGCTCAATCAGATACTCTCGAA